>JALSIJ010000023.1 GCA_026981655.1 Rhizobiaceae bacterium
GCTTTTTATCTTTCAAATAAGATTCAGCCATCATAATGCCGGATGCGGCAGGCGCGTAATAGGCAGAGCCGGTTTTCAGCAAGCCAACAATTTCACCACCGCCCTTGCGGGTACGGTCAAAAATTTCTTCCATCCGGGCTTTCGTCAACCAGCCCATTTTGATGAGGTCGGTCAGCGGAATACCGGCAACAGTCGAATATTTGGCCAATGGCACCATGCTGTCGCCATGCCCACCCAAAACAAAGGCGGTTACATCTTCAACGGACACATCAAATTCATCGGCCAGAAAATAGCGCAGACGCGATGAGTCCAACACGCCTGCCATGCCGACAACCATGTTTTTTGGCAATCCGGAAAATTTCTGTAAGGCCCAGACCATCGCATCCAGCGGATTGGTAATGCAGATAATAAAAGCATCAGGCGCATATTTCTTAATACCCGCACCAACCTGTTCCATAACTTTCAAGTTTATACCAAGCAGGTCATCACGGCTCATCCCCGGCTTACGCGCCACGCCGGCGGTAACAATACAAACATCAGCACGTTCAATCGCCTCATAGGATTGAGTGCCTGAAAGTTTCACATCAAAACCGTCAACCGGCGAAGATTCTGCCAGATCAAGAGCTTTACCCTGTGGGATACCATCAGCAATATCAAACATAACAATATCGCCAAGTTCTTTTAATCCCGCCAGATGAGCCAGCGTGCCACCAATCATGCCAGAACCGATGAGTGCAATTTTATTCCGCGCCATAAATTAACTTCCTTTTACGTAAGTGGCAGATGCGCGAATTCAGGACAATTCGCACCTGCTGAAACTATCTTCATACTGTCACTAACGCGCTTTTTGTCACATGCCAAGCATTTAATCGAAAACAATAGCTAAAGCCCATATTTCAAACGGTTAGTGTTTTTAAAGCTTACGTAAAAGGAATTTAATTACACGTTATAGTTATTTTACCACCAACATATCTAATCTAAGGCGATGGCGATTGTCGGTTAAACGGAAGGTGCTGGCCAAAGTTGCACCAATTACACCCAGGCCTGTAGCGCCACCAATTAGAAGCATAATCAAAACCTGATATTTAACCGCCTCCTGCGGGTCCACACCGGAAAGTATTTGTCCGGTCATCATCCCCGGCAATGATACAATGCCCATTGCGGCCATCGCATTGATAATAGGCATAAAACCCGAGCGCAGGCTTTGTTGTACAAAGGGCCGCATTGCCTGCCAACGGGTCATACCGAGCAATAATCGGGCTTCAATTGCAGTCCGCTCCCGGTCAACGGTCATCGCCAACGTGTCCAGAGCCAGAGCCACCCCGGTCATGGTATTACCCAGGATCATACCAAACAGCGGCAGGGCAAAGCGCGGCGACCACCAGGGGTCTGGCTGAATTTGCGTGGTCAACGCCACAACCGCCACCAGAATACCGGAAAACATCATTGCGCCTGTACCAATTGAATAGCCCCAGATACCGGTAAGCCGCCGCTCCTGTCTGGCCCGAATTTCACGACCGGCAAATAGCCCCATTGCCAAAGCCACAAGGCCGGTTAACCAGGGAGAAGAAAGCGCAAAAATCCAGTTGAGCAACAGGCCAACCAGCAATAATTGAGCCACCATTCGCAGGGATACAAACAGCAGCTTTTTCGCCAAACCGAGTTTAAAGGCAATTGAGATTAACCCATTCAACACGATAAAAGTCGACGCCAATGCCACGTCGAAATAGGAGAGCGAGATATAACTGCTCATGTCAATTTCTCTCCTTTGTCTTCAACTAAAGAATGCTTCTCCAGCAGAAAAGATCGGCTGGCCATGCGCTTTGCCTGTACCGCATCATGGGTAACAAGAATAATCGAGATGCCAAAGGCCAACTGTTGGCGCATGATCTCCTCAACAAATCCAGTTGCCTGCGGGTCTAGTGCTGCGGTTGGCTCATCCAAAAGCAGGATTTCTGGTTCAAAGCTAAGTGCCCGGGCAATCGCCAGCCTTTGTTTTTCTCCGGTCGATAATCGTCGAACCTGCCAGTTTAAAACATCGCTCGGAAGGCCCAGGCTTTTGAATAACTCACAGGCCTTTTCTGCCCGTTCAAAATGCTCACCAACCTGATCAGCCCACCAGCCGCTTTCTGCCGGCAGAAGCGCAATTTTTCGTCGCCACTCAAAAGCCGGAATGGCTGCGCGCTCCACACTATCCAGAACAATGCGCCCCTCATTCAGATCAAGATCGACAATCGCGCGCAAGAATATGGATTTTCCAGCGCCCGATTTGCCTCGTATTGAAACGCATTCGCCTTTCGCCAGCTGTAGCGAAAGCGGCCCAAATATTGCTGTCTTCAAATTTTGAATATCAAGATGGGGCGAATTTTCGCCTCTGTTCAAATCCTGGTGGGCCGTGCTGCTCATGAGTTGAGCGTTGCACGCTTAGCGCTCACCGCGCAAGGTTGAAAGCCCGATACCTGTTGCATCAAATCCGCCATCAACCGCTAAAACCTGCCCGTTAATATAGCTTGCCCGCTCGCTTGAAAGATAGAAAATCGCATCGGCTATTTCTTCCTCGCGCCCATAGCGATTAAGCGGAATAGAATTGTGATAATCGGCTCGAATTTCCGGCCCGTGTACCTTTTTTGCCATCGCTGTATCCACCGGCCCCGGCGCTACCGCATTCACCCGAATACCCTGATTACCAAGTTCGGCCGCCTGCTGTTTGGTCAAGTGTATAAGCCCTGCTTTGCTGGTGCCATAAGCGCTGCGCAAGGTACTTGCCCGCAGGCCCGAGATCGAGGCGATATTAACAATACTGCCGCCACCGTTTTTCAACATCGCCGGAATGCAGGCATTGGAACAAATGAATGGCCCGGTAAGATTGACTGCCAAAATCCGCGACCATATTTCAACGCTGGTCTGTCCAACGGGCAAAAACTCGGCAATTCCGGCATTGTTGATCAGCCCATCAATCCGCCCGAATCGCTCTAATACCTGTTGTACGGCATCATCAATCTGGTCTGGCTTTGAAACATCGGCCACAACCATCATCGCGTTATTGCCTGCATTAAGCGCGGTAAAAGCCGTGCTCAGTGTTTCACGATCAATATCCAGAAGTACCGCCTGCCAGCCTTCGCGTAAAAACAAATTTGCGGTTGCAAGCCCAATGCCGCGTGCCGCACCGGTAACCAGAACAAGTTTTTTCGGCGTATTGCTCAAAAAGTTAAATCCTATTTATAGGGATCAGCGGCATCACGCAGGCCATCGCCTAAAAAGTTGAAAGCAATGATCACAAAGATTACCGGTAGCACCGGTAACATCAGCCAAGGATATACCGCCACCACATTAATGTCCTGCGCCTCATTCAGCAAAACACCCCAACTGGTAATTGGGGGACGAAGCCCAAGGCCCAAAAAGCTCAAGGCCGTCTCACCCAATATCATGGTCGGAATGGTTATAGTCGCGGACGCGATGAGATGGCTCATAAAGCCCGGCACCAGATGCCGACCAATAATGCGTTTGGGGCTTGCACCAATCAGCCTTGCGGCCAGCACATAATCTTCCTCGCGCAGTGCCAGTAATTTTGAGCGCACCGCTCGCGCCAGGCCGGTCCAATCCAGCAGGCCAAGTATGATGGTGATCCCGAAGTAAACCAGTATAGGGCTCCAGGTGGCAGGCATAATGGCTGATAAGGTCAGCCATAACGGGATCGAGGGTATTGATTGCAAAACCTCGATCATCCGCTGCACAACCATATCGACCCAGCCGCCATAATAACCTGCAAGGCCGCCAATTACGATGCCAAGCACAAAGCTTACGGTAATACCAATCAAACCGATGGTGAGCGATATTCGCGCGCCCGCGATAATTCGCGATAGCATATCCCGCCCCAGCCTGTCGGTGCCAAGCAGATAAAAACTACCATTTTTCGGCGGGCAAACCAGATGCAGGTCAGATTTTACATAGCCAAACCATTTATATTTATCGCCGCGACAGAAAAACCGTAACGGCTGGGGCTTTTTATCATTGACCGTAAAAACCCGCTGCAAGGTTTCCATATTTCGGGTCACCTTATAGGGATAAACAAACGGGCCGATAAATTCACCCTTGTGAAACAGGTGAACACCCTGAGGCGGCGCATAAATATGCTTCACATGGCGCTTGGTCATGTCATAGGGCGATAAAAACTCACTGATAAAAATGGACGCGTAAAGCACCGCCAGAAAAACACCCGACCACACAGCCACCCGGTGCTGTTTAAATTTCCACCACATCAGGGTCAGTTGAGAAGCGAAATAAATCCGCTCCTGTTCCGGTGTCAGTTTTTCGATTGATTCAAGATCAAACGGTTCTTTGGAAACAAAATGTGGAAGTTTTGTCGTGTTTTCCGGAGGAAGAGCGCTCATTTATCAACCTTCCCCTGCATGCGAATGCGCGGATCAAGAAACCCAAGGGCTATATCAGAAATTAACACCCCAAAAACCGTAAGGGCAGCAAGGAACATTAGGAACGAGCCGGCCAGATACATATCCTGACTTTGCAGCGCAGAAATCAGCAACGGCCCGGTGGTTTCCAGCGATAAAACAATTGCAACAATTTCAGCCCCTGAAATAATCGCCGGCAACAGAGAACCAATATCAGCGACAAAAAAGTTCAGTGCCATACGCAATGGATATTTCACCAGCGCCTTGGTCGGCGGAACACCCTTGGCCTTGGCTGTTACCACATATTGCTTTTCTAATTCATCCAGCAAGTTGGCACGCAATCGACGGATCATCGCTGCCGTACCAGCAGTACCGATGACAATTACCGGAATGACCAGATGTTCGAGGATGGATTTAACTTTCTCCCACGATAACGGTTGGTCAAGATATTTTTGGTCCATCAAATGCCCGACCGTCGTACCAAACCATATATTCGCCAGATACATCATCACCAGCGCCAATAGGAAATTTGGCGTCGCAAGGCCGAGCAAACCAACAAAGGTCAGCCCATAATCCCCCCATGAATATTGATGGGTGGCAGAATAAATACCGATAGGAAAAGCAATCAGCCAGGTGACGATAATCGTCACAAATGACACCATAATAGTGAGATATAATCGGTTGCCCACAACCTCCGAAACCGGACGTTCATGTTCAAACGAATAGCCAAAATCACCCTGCAGCATACCACTGACCCAGATGAAATATCGCTCATATAACGGCTTGTCGAAACCATATTCCTGCCGCAGATACTCAATCCGTTTTGGATCAACACTTTCACCGGCAGCCTGCAATTCCGACACATAGCTTTCGAAATAATCACCCGGTGGCAGCTCAATAATGGTGAAAATCACGATGCTGGCAATCAGCAAAGTGGGCACCATAGCCGCAACGCGATATAGAATATATCTTAACACCGGTTCAGATTTCCCATCGTATATTGTCGATTAATCCAGCAACGTCCAACATCTATTCATCAAACCAGAATGTGTCAGGCAGATAGTGACCAAAATAGGCGGTTGGTTCAAATGAATATATGCCTTCCTTGGGTACATTTCTCAAATGCTCGTTCACAACAACCGGCTGCAAAGTGCCACTAACAATGCCGATTGTGTAAACCTGATCGGTAAATATCGACAGCATGGCATGCCAGATTTTTGCCTGCTCCTCAATGGAAACTGCCTTGCGCCAGCTTTGATAGAGTTCGCTAAGCTTTATCACCTCAGGCAAAGTTGGTGCCTCACCGGCAACACCCTTGGTTTCGTAATATTGCCCCCATTTAGGCCAAACCCCTTGTAAAGGCGATATGGGCGCCAATTCTTCCGGATTCATATCGGGTGTTGCAAGGCCACGATTAAGTCCTTGCCAGACTGACATGATTGTGTCGCCATTGGAAATACGACGTCTTAGAATGTCGCGTTGGGTTGGTTTGGTAAAGAGCTTGATACCAAGATCTTTCCAGTGCTCGGTAACCAGTTGCAGCACATCGGTTTCTTCAGTGCTTTCACCCGCGGTTTCCACTGTTATCACCATTTCGCGACCATCTGGCAGCAGGCGAGTACCATCACTGTTACGCTTGTCGAACCCTGCTTCATCCAATAATTCATTTGCCTGATCCACATCATAATCAGCCCAGGCAACGGCATATTCTTCCTTGTAAAGCGGGCTGGATGGCAGAACCGAATTACCGGTTTCCTGTGCCAAACCAAAATAGATAGCCTCATTGATCTCTGGCCGGTTGATGCCCATCGAAAGCGCCCGCCGAACCCGAACATCCTGCATCACTTTGCGCCACACGGGATCAGCTACATTCAAGTTGGGCAGAATTGTCATTTGCGAACCTTTGCCATTCGGCCAAAGATAGACTTTATATTTGTGGGTTTCGGCACCTTTTTTCAGGAATGCATAATTGTCAAATCGCAAATATCGCGCCTGCAGATCACTTTCTCCACCGCCGGTTTTCGCAGCAATAATGGCGGAAGAAGACATGTTCACGATCACCGTATCGATATAGGGAAGTTGCGTGCCCTTCTCGTCCACCCGATGAAAGTATGGGTTGCGTTTGAATATATAATGTTCAGAGGGTGGATTGGTCGTGTTCATCCATTGCTGCAAGGTGGGCATATCCGGGTTTTCCGGGCGATATTGACGCCCTTTACGAACATGCAGAGAGCTCCATTTTTGCACTTTGTTGTCGATCACCATTTGATCAAGTTTTGCTTTGTCTTGATATTTCGCATGAAACTGCTTCATGTAATGGGCAGGCTTATAGATATAGAGCGGCCGCGCACCAGCCAGCGCCGTCAAAAAAAGCGGGTTTGAACTTTCCCAGGTATATCGAATGGTCAATTCGTCCAGCACTTCAAATTTAGGCGGTTTACCGTCTACCAGCAATTTGTTGCTTAGTCCGCCGCGGGCCAGCTCTTTGTTATTGGCCACATCTTCCCAGTAGTAGCGAAAATCTTCCGATGTAAACGGATGCCCATCCGACCATTTGTGACCTTTACGCAAATGCAGGGTAAACTGACGGCCTTCAACAACATCAAAGGATTTCAAGATGTCTGGTGCGAGTTTAAAGCTGTCATTATAGGTGACCAGCCGCGTGCCTGAATAGATAACCATCATGCGGATATCTTTGGGTTTGGCCATCAGGATTTTAAGCGTACCACCGCGCTTCCCGGTTTCTTTGCCAAGTTCCTCCATATTCACAATACGAGGTTCTTCAGGTGGGCCTGCTTGAGCCATGCTGATTGAGGCAGCACCAAGCCATAGGGCAAGGCCCAGAATTTTTCCACCCGAACTAAAATATTTACTCATCCTGCTCCCCCGAGCTGTTGTACTTGTGTACCTGATTTTACCAAAATGCCGTGATCTTCATTTATTTTCAGCATTTCCATATCAGCACCATCCTCCATGCTGACAAATTGATCACCCCAATCCTGACCCTCTGTCACCATTTCCCGGTTCAACCGATCAAAATCCAAGGGATGATCAAGATTGGCATGCGGCACAACATCCAGCAATGCCTTGGTATAGGGATGAAGCGGATTGGAAAACAATTCATCGCGGCTGGCAAGTTCCACCAGCTGGCCCTTAAACATCACCCCGATACGATCGGCGATATAGCGTATTACCGCCAGATTGTGAGATATGAAAATATAGGTCAGTCCCAATTCGCTTTGCAATTGTTTCATCAAGTTCAATACCTGTGCCTGCACAGAAACATCGAGTGCCGATACCGGTTCATCACAAATCAATAAGTCCGGCCGCAGCGAAAGCGCTCTTGCGATACCGATACGCTGGCGCTGGCCGCCTGAAAACGAATGCGGATAACGATTTAGATAACTTGGCTGTAAGCCCACCATCTTCAACAATTCGGCCGCATATTCCGCCTGCTCGCGCGACGTGCCAATATTGTGAACCTGAAGCGGTTCTTTTAAAATGGTCAAAACCGTCGAGCGCGGGCTAAGCGACGAAAACGGGTCTTGAAAAACCATCTGCATTTTCTTGCGAAATTCTTTTAGATCCCCGCCCTTAAGCGCCAGAATATCCTGATTGCGTTCGCCATCATTATAAATGATTTCACCCATATCCGGTTGCAGCGCCCGCATAATCATTTTTATGGTCGTCGTCTTGCCACAACCAGATTCCCCAACCAGACCAAAACATTCACCCCGCCTTACGTCAAAATTCATATGACTGACGGCGGTGACAGAACGGCTGCTCGAGCCAAAAAACATACCCTGCTTTTTAATGGTAAAGGTCCGGTGCAGGTTTCGCACCGACAAGAGAGGCTCGCTTGTGCTGCTATCATCAGGCAGAACCGTGCGCTGCATCGATTTTGGAATAACGTGCTCAATATCCCGCAACGACTGAAGTTTTTCGTCTTTCCCCATTGTCAGCGTTGGCACAGCATTTAACAGAGCTTTGAGATAGACATGCTGCGGATTGTTGAAAATATCTTCAATGGTGCCGGCTTCCATGATTTGCCCGTGATAAATCACCACCACCTCATCGGCCATATTGGCGACAACGCCCAGATCGTGGGTGATCAGCAGCACAGCCATATTCAGCTTCTTCTGTAAAATCTTCAGCTGACCGAGAATTTTTGCCTGCATCGAAACATCAAGCGCCGTGGTTGGCTCATCGGCAATTAACAACGCCGGATGGCATATCAATGCCATTGCAATCATCGCCCTTTGGCGCAATCCACCTGAAAGCTCCATCGGATACATATCATAAGCGCGTTTGGGGTCTGGAAATCCAACCAGTTCAAACATCTGGCAGGTAACTTCTTTTGCCTCACCCTTTCCCACCTCACGATGCAGAGTCAACGCTTCTTCCACCTGATTGCCAATTGTGTGCAATGGCGAAAGCGATGTCATTGGTTCTTGAAAAATAATCGAAATCGTGCCGCCACGCAACGCCCTGCGTTCCGGCAAATCATCATCCATCGCCGCTAAATCAATTGGCGTATCTTCAGCTTTCTCGCGAAAATATATGTGCCCGCCTGTTACGCGCGCAACCCGCGGTGTAATGCCCAAAATAGCCTGGGCAATAATGGATTTCCCAGAACCGGACTCGCCCACCAGTGCCACAGTTTTACCCGCAGGAATACGAAAACTCGCTCCCCTGATAACATTAAGGTCTCCACCCCTTAGGTCTATCGCAATCTCGAGATTTTCAACCCGGATTATATCGTGCGTCGATTTAGGCATTCTTTAGCGAACAATTCCGTCTTCTATTTTGAGCTGGTTAAAAACACCGGGTTTTCAAAGCTTTCGATGGACATTATTTGTTATTTTCATTCCCCAAGGTGTAAAGTTGCACATTATAATCATAATCGAAAGTGTAATTTGGCCGGGATTTATCAATCAGGGCAATTTTCCTGCATTGTTAGGGTCAAGACCCATTAATCTCACACAATTCTGTTTGGAAAAAAGTATTTGAATGGTTGTAACAAAGCGCAAGGGCAGATCGGGATCTTTTCGAACATTTGTTGCAACCAGGCGGATGCTTTCTTCCAAACCCACCGAAGACCAATTGAGGGCGCGACCAGTCTGCCCGTTGAAAACGTCGTAATATCTTGAGAATATTGATATTACCTGCGATATTCCTTCTGTTCATCAGGCAAACTGATTTGCGCAGAATGGATGACATTAATGGGTCCTGACCCTAAGGCATTCCCCATCCCAAATCTGCACCCCGATATGGGGAACATCCAGATTTACCGCCTCAATTGCAGAAATACGATTTAGCAAAAATGCAACTATCCTCATGATGCCGCTGTGGGAAACAACAACACTATGGGCAGGTAAACCGTGTAAAAAATCCCCCACCCCTTCAACCCGCTCAGCAAAGCTTTCACCCCCCGGTGGTGCAATGGCCCAGCGGTCTTTTCGCCGGTTTTGGCGGGCCTCATAATATTGCTGTTTGGCCTCCCCCGAGGTGAGGCCCTCCCACAGACCAAAGGAAATTTCCTTTAACGCCAAATCAGTTTTAAATTCAGTGTTCGGCTCACCCAATTCACCCAGCAGAATTTCCGCCGTTTTTGAGGCACGCGATAATGGTGATGAAACGACATGAAGCGGCTGATCAGAATTTGCGGACCTTTTGAGCAAATTTGCCAGGATTATTCCATTAATTTTCGCCTGTTCCATACCATGCTGATTGAGCGGTATATCGCTTTGGCCCTGAAATCGCCGTTCTATATTCCAATCTGTCTCTCCGTGACGTATAAAATAAAGTGGTGCGTTTGAGCTAAATTGCATTATCAAATTCCTGATTGGTTAAAACCGTCTAGGCCAATCTGCCATAAGGAGCAATATGAGCTAATGCCATTGGATACAACAACCGCATTTGGAACCTATCATAAGCACCGGTTTCGTCGCCTGTTATGGGCAATATGTGATGCGCCACTATTCTCCGCTTCCTTGCGCCGCAAACTGCGCAAAAAATTCGCCCGCAAGCAACCGGGACCCTATGACGTTGAATTTGCCGGCATTAACTGGCGACTATATCCAGAGGAAAATTATTGCGACCGCATTATCTTTGCCCGCAAAAAATTACCCGAAGCCGCCGAGCATGAGGCACTAATTCCCTATTTGAAAAAAGAGATGACCTTTGTTGATATAGGTGCGAATGTTGGCTCCTATTCACTGTTTGTTGACCGGCATACGGAAAATACCGCGCACATTCTGGCGCTCGAGCCGCATCCGAAAACCTTTCAGAAATTAAAATTCAATCTTCAAATCAACAATATTGAAAATGCCACTCCGCTACAGCTGGCCAGTGGGCCAGAACGCACCACTATGCAGCTCTGGTCAGATGGCGGCAGCAATATCGGCCATACTTCTGTTTTGAAAGAAGGCACCAGTAACGCAAAAATTTCGGTAGATGTCGACATGGTCCCGCTGCTCGATATTTTAAAAGACAATGAAATTGACAAAATCGACTTGCTAAAAATTGACATTGAAGGCTTTGAAGATCAAGTGCTAACGCCATTTTTCCAATCTGCTGATCAACAGGTCTGGCCGCGTCTGATTTTAATTGAAACCGCCCATCATGCATTGTGGAAATCTGATTTAATTAGCTGGATGAATAAGGCTGGCTATAAAACCGTTTTTGAAACCAAGGAAAATCTACTTTTAGAGCGCCATTGATTTTTTTGCTGCGGTGCAGCATTTTTTCCTTGCAATGCCGCATCGCAGCATATATATGAGTGCTAGCGCAGCAATCCTCCCAAGTTGCCCTAACTAACAACACTCCTGCGATTTACAAGGAATTAGAACAATGGCCAAAGCAAACGATTTTACCCAGGATTTCACCAAAGCATTTGAAAACATGTTTTCCGCACTTCCAACCGACATGAAAACATTCACCGATGCTTTTCAAAATGGCGCAGAGCTCTCTGGCAAAATGGCAAAAATTGCCCTTAATGCCGCGGAAAAAAACGCTGAACTGACACAAGCCTGGACCAAAGATACTTTAGGCAAGCTGGAAGCTGCCACCGAAGTACAAAAAGATCCTTCCGATTATTCGAAACTTGTTTCTGACATTGCCTCCTCCCAGGCACAATCCGCTCCTGAGCATATTGCGGCATTCGCAGAAGTTGCGAAAAAAGCTCAAATGGACACGGTTGAACTGATGCTTACTGCTGGTAAAGATGTCAGCAAAGAAGCCGCAAACGTGGTCAAGAAAGCAACCAAAAAAGCCGCATAGTTTTTAACGGGGTTTACCCCAATTGCTTTCAAAAAATTCAGGGTGGGCTTTGGCCCGCCCTTTTTTGTACCCAAATTCCTTGCGCTGTTCTGGAATTTGGACCTATTAAGAGATTGACACATTTTAAAATGGATACGCCAATGAGCGATACGGATCAGACAATCATTATTAAGCGTTATGCCAGTCGCCGTCTTTATAACAGCGATACCAGCGAATATGTGACACTGGAAGAAATTGCCGCACTCATTCGTCAGGGCAAAGATATTCAGATTATTGATAGCAAAACCGGTGATGATCTTACGCGTCAGTTTCTTATGCAGATTATAACCGAGCAGGAAACTGGCAGCGAAAGCGTATTGCCGCTGAATGTGTTGATGGATGTTGTGCGTTCCTATAGCGACCAAACCGGCAGCGTTGTACCTGACTTCCTTTCAAAATCTTTTGAAATGCTGAAATCCCAGCAAGAGGAAATGATTTCTTCACTGCAAAAAAATGCGCCTGCGGCCGTAAATCCAATGGAAATATTTGGGCTTGAAAGCTGGCAAAAGGCCCAATCTGCGATCATGAATTCAACACTTGGTTCCTGGGGACTTAATCCTACTCAGGAAGATGAACCGGCAACAGACGTGCCGGTTCCAGAAGCAGATCAAAAAGAAATAGAATTGGCCGAAATTAAACAACAACTTGCAGCCATGCAGGAAAAGCTGAAAAACCTGTAGAGGCAGGAGCATGCCACAAGAATTATCAGCCCAACAAAACCCGCAGGAATTTTTAGGCAAGCTGTTTGAAAAAGCGGTTGCGGCCGCCGACCCCGCCCATTGTCTGCAAACATATTTGCCCGCACCGCCAAAGGGCCGCACCATTGTTATTGGAGCCGGCAAGGCGGCGGCATCTATGGCGCGGGCCGTTGAAGATAATTGGCCGGGCGCGCTCACCGGTCTGGTTGTAACCCGCTATCAGCACGGCTTAGATTGCAACCGCATTGAGGTTGTGGAAGCAGCCCACCCGGTGCCCGACCAAAAAGGCATCGATGCCGCCAGTCGCATTTTGGCAATGGTTGAAAACCTTTCCGCCGATGATCTGGTTCTATGCCTGATTTCCGGCGGCGGTTCGGCCCTTTTATCTATTCCTGCACCCGGCATTACCCTGATAGAAAAACAGGATATTAATCGCCAATTGCTGAAATCCGGCGCACCGATTGATGCGATGAACACAGTTCGAAAACACCTCTCAGCCATCAAGGGTGGACGCTTGGCCAAAGCCGCGTTTCCTGCCCGCATTGTGACCCTGGCCATATCTGATGTGCCGGGTGATGATCCGGCAATCATCGCCTCCGGCCCAACGGTTTTTGATCAATCCACCCCGCAAGATGCCTATGATATTTTGCAAGAATACAAGATTGATCTACCTGAAAGTATTGAAAAGCACCTGACCGGTGAAACTGCGGCGCTAATTTCCAATCAAGCACATCCGGAAAACACCTACCAATTAATTGCAACGCCGCAATCTTCATTAGAAGCTGCGGCACAATATTGTCTTGATCATAAAATCCGACCGCTCATATTGGGGGATGCCATTGAGGGTGAAGCCCGTGTGGTTGCCCGGCAAATGGCAGACTTCATCCGCAGTTTTATTGCCAATGATCTAAGCGGCGGCTGGCCGGTGGCGATCCTTTCCGGCGGGGAAACAACTGTTACGCTAAAGGGCAATGGGCGCGGTGGGCGAAATGCGGAATATCTGCTGGCGCTGGGGCTGGCCCTTGACCACACGCCAGATATTTATTCCATCGCCTGCGATACGGACGGTATTGACGGCAGCGAGGATAATGCCGGTGCCCGTTTTGGGCCAGACACCTTGGAACGGGCAAAATCACTTAATATCAACCCGCTCGCGATGCTTGATAATAATGATGGTTATGGTTTTTTTGAAAAACTGGACGCGCTTATTTTCACCGGTCCAACCCGTACCAATGTCAATGATTTCAGGGCGACATATATTACCCGTTCACGTGCGCGAGCCTGCCCTCGGGTTTGACCCGATGGGTGAAGCGCGAAGCGCCTCCTGAGTTTATCGAATGGGGCTGAGCAATGGCAAAGCCATTTGCGTGAGCGAAACAAAAATCATCTCGTTGGCACTGGTTCATCACCCTGATAATCATAAAAACCACGGCCGGTTTTCTTACCAAGCCATCCGGCCTCCACATATTTTACCAGAAGCGGGCAGGGGCGATATTTCGGATCAGCCATTCCTTCATGCAACACCTGCATGACCGAAAGGCAGGTATCAAGGCCAATAAAATCGGCCAGTTGCAGCGGCCCCATCGGGTGATTGGCACCAAGATGCATAGCTGTATCAATAGCTGCTACACCGCCCACACCTTCATATAGGGTATAAATAGCCTCATTGATCATCGGCATTAAAATGCGGTTGACCATGAAGCCCGGAAAATCCTCCGATACGGCGGTTTTCTTGCCAAGTGCATTGACGAAATCCCGCGAGGTTTCAAAAGTCGTATCATCTGTCGCAATGCCACGCACAAGTTCAACCAGCTGCATTAAAGGTACGGGGTTCATAAAATGAATGCCGATAAACTGTTCCGGCCGGTCGGTGGTAGAGGCAAGTCTGGTAATCGACAGGGATGATGTATTGGTGGCCAATATCGCTTTGGGGTTAAGCACCGGGCATAATTTAGCGTAGATCGCTTTTTTAATGTCCTCATTTTCGGTTGCCGCTTCAACCACCAGATCAACGCCGCCAATTTCCTCCATACTCAATGCTGGCTTCACTCGCGCTTGCGCCGCTTTGCATTCAGCCTCGGTAATTTTTCCAGCGGCAATCTGCCGGGCGAGGTTGCCGTTGATTGTGGCAATTCCAGATTGAATAAGATCTTCACTGACATCCTGCACCAGCACGTTCAGGCCGGAGAGAGCACATACATGGGTTATGCCGCTGCCCATCTGACCGGCACCAATAACGCCGACGCTCTTGATTCCATTGCTCATAAATCAGTCGCTTTCCATAACTCAAAAAAATAGCCGGGAAATTTCCCGACTATCATAACATTGATTGGCCCTAGGTCATAGACTCACAAACAGCTTCTAAATGGCACCAGTGACCCGAAGTCAGCCCAGTTCTTTTTCAAACTCCGGCAAAGCCACAAAAAGGTCGGCCACAAGGCCATAATCCGCAACCTGAAAAATTGGCGCATCCTCATCCTTGTTAATCGCCACGATGACTTTGGAATCTTTCATTCCGGCCAGATGCTGGATCGCCCCGGAAATGCCGCAGGCAATATAAAGATCAGGCGCCACCACTTTACCGGTCTGTCCGACCTGCCAGTCATTCGGCGCATAACCCGCATCAACCGCTGCACGTGATGCACCA
Source organism: Rhizobiaceae bacterium (assembly GCA_026981655.1). Lineage (GTDB taxonomy): Bacteria > Pseudomonadota > Alphaproteobacteria > Rhizobiales > Rhizobiaceae > SZUA-100. The sequence continues at coordinate 15,075 of JALSIJ010000023.1, forward strand.
ACCGCTGCACCAAGTTTATCGGCAACCGGTAAAATGACCTCATTGAATTTCTCTTTAGAACCAAGTGCACGGCCACCGGAAATAATAATCCGGGCCGATGTAAGCTCTGGGCGATCACTGCTGGAAAGTGCCGCACTGACAAATTTGGAAAGGCCAGGGTTTTCCGCCGCGGAAACGCTTTCAACCGAGGCGGAACCACCTTCACCGGCAGCGGTAAAACCAGCAGTTCTAACTGTGATGACCTTTTTGGCCTCACCAGATTTCACCGTCTGCAGGGCATTACCGGCATAAATTGGACGCTCAAACGTATCAGCCGCCTTAACGGTAACAATATCAGAGATTTGCATGACATCGAGAAGGGCCGCCACCCGCGGCATGATGTTTTTGCCATTGGAGGTCGCAGGCGCAAGCAAAACATCATATTCACCGGCAAGGCTAACAATCAGCGCCGCCATCGGCTCAGCCAGTTGGTTTTCCAGATCATCGCTTTCGCAAAGCAGAACCTTTGCAGAACCATCAACTTTGGCAGCTGTATCAGCAATGCCAGCGCAACCTTTGCCAGCAACCAGAATATGCACATCGCCACCAATTTCGCTGGCTGCACTCATTGCCTTGTGGGTCTGGTCGCTCAGAGTTTCATTGTCATGTTCTGCAACAAGAAGAATTGTCATTAAATTTTCCTCAATCTAAGAATTTCGAAATCCTGTGCGTTACAGAACGCCAGCTTCATTTTTAAGTTTGTCAACCAGTTCGGCCGCAGACCCCACAATCACACCAGCCTTGCGTGTTGGTGGCTCAACCGTTTCAATAATGGTCAAGCGCGGTGTAATATCAACGCCGTAATCATCCGGTGTTTTCATATCAAGCGGCTTTTTCTTTGCTTTCATGATATTCGGCAGCGATGCATAGCGCGGCTCATTGAGGCGCAAATCGGTGGTCAAAACCGTGGGCAGCGATACTTCCAGGGTTTGCAACCCGCCATCAACTTCACGGGTAACATTGGCCTTATCGCCATTGATTTCCAACTTGGATGCAAATGTCGATTGGCTCCAGCCTAAAAGAGCTGCCAGCATCTGACCGGTCTGGTTGCAATCATCATCAATGGCCTGTTTGCCGACAATCACCAATTGCGGCTGCTCATCGGCAACGATTTTCTGTAGAATTTTAGCAATTGCCAACGGTTCAACCAATTCATCAGTTTGAACCAGAATGCCCCGATCAGCCCCCATCGCCAAACCGGTACGGATTGTTTCCTGCGCTTTTTGTGGCCCGATTGAAACAATAATCACTTCGCTTGCAGTGCCAGCTTCACGAAGCCGTAAGGCCTCTTCAACCGAGATTTCATCAAACGGGTTCATCGACATTTTTACATTGGTCAGCTCAACGCCGGATCCGTCAGATTTTACCCGGATTTTTACGTTGTAATCCACCACCCGTTTAACAGGCACAAGAATTTTCATCGGCTTTAGCCTCCTGCGAATTTATCAATAGGCGGGGCCAATCGCTGCCCCGGTCTGCGTAATATCTCGGACCTGAACTTCATGAATTCAGGAGATAATCGGCCTTAGCGCCAATTTTTACGGAATGCAATGCTGTCGCAGTCAACAAGGCATTATTATTTGCCTCTACCGGTAATTTTATACGTTCTCAACCCTTGCAAGGCTTGCAGATACCGCGAAGTTCGATCGTGGTTTTCTCAGCCAAAAACCCGTTATCATCTTCCCAATCCTTCAATTGTCGGGAAATTTTTTCACCGGCAAATTCAATGACATCACCGCAGGTTTCACAAATTGCAAAACCCGTTACCGTGTGAGAAACACAATCAGGGTCACGACAGGCAATATAGGCATTCAGGCTTTCTAGACGATGGATCAAGCCAGTTTTCAAAAGCTTTTCCAACGCCCGGTAGACCTGCGGCGGCGCCTGCATACCCTCATCACGAAGATCATCCAGTATGGAATAGGCGCTCAACGGGCCATCTGCCCTGGATAAGGTATCCAAAACCAATGCCTGATTTTTGGTTAGTGCCTTACCCATGTTTTTTGCTCCATTTTTGAATAAACAGACTGGTAAACAAGCTAACAACAAATAAGCAGGCCGCCGCAACCACAATTGAAGGACCGGAAGGCGTATCAAAGGCGAGCGAACCGGAAAGCCCGCCAATCACCGCACCCGAACCCAAAATAGATGCCAGGATAGCCATTTGTTCCGGGCTGCGCGCCATATGCCGGGCGCTGGCGGCGGGAATAATCAGCAAAGCAGTAATAAGCAAAACGCCAACAATTTTCATTGAGATGGAAATCACCAGCGCCATCAGCATCATGAAAATAATATTGGCTCTATCAGGGTGCATACCTTCGGCCTCTGCCAGTTCGACATTAACGGTTGCTGCAAAAATCTGTCGCCAGAACCAGATCAGGGTAATGAGGATAATTGCCCCGCCGCCAAAAATAATCCCAATATCCAGTTTTGATACCGCAAGAATATCGCCAAACAACAACCCCATAAGGTCGACACGCGCCTGCGTTAAAAACGCCAGACAAACAAGCCCCAATGCAAGGGCCGAATGTGACAAAAGCCCGAGCAATGCATCGGATGACAGCCCACCACGCTTTTGCAGCAATAACATTAAAGCAGCGACCACCGCCGAGGTGGCAAAGACCGCAATTGTGATATTAATTTCAAACAGCAGAGAGAGCGCCACGCCCAACAGGGCCGCATGCGCAAGCGTATCACCAAAATAGGCAAGCCTGCGCCAGATGATAAAGCACCCCAGGGGACCGGCTACAAGCGCCACCCCGATACCGGCAACCAGCGCACGGACAAAAAAATCATCAAGCATGGCCATCTCCCCCATGATGATGATGCCCGTCGTCCGGATGGCAATGATCGGTCACCGACCCATCCTTGTGGCGAACCCGACCATCGGGCAAATGTGTATGGTCGTGCTGGTGCTCGTATAGTGCCAGCATGGAAGTTGCCCGTTCACCAAACAGGGCACGATACTCGGCACTTTCAGCCACGTTTTTTGGCGTACCGCGACAACACACGTGGCCATTAAGGCAAATCACACTATCGGTTGCCGCCATAACCACATGAAGGTCATGAGAGATCATGATAATCCCGCAATCGAACTGATCCCGGATTTTGACAATCAATTCGTAAAGCGCGATTTCACCGTTAAAATCCACACCCTGCACCGGCTCATCCAGCACCAACAATTCCGGTTTTCGGGCAATTGCGCGGGCCAGCAAAACCCGTTGAAACTCACCGCCCGAAAGGGTTTGGATTTGGGATTTAGCCAGATGCGCAACGCCGGTCATCTGCAAGGCCAGATCAAGCTCTGGCGGTTTTAAGGAAATTGTCAAAGACATAAACCGCTCAACACTTAGAGGCAGGGATTGGTCGATCGCAAGCTTTTGCGGCACATAGGCTATGCGTAAATTTTCCCGCCGAAAAACCAGCCCTTCATCGGGCCTTAAAATTCCAAGCGCCAGTTTTGCGCTGGTGGATTTGCCCGAGCCATTCGGCCCGACAAGAGTGACGATCTCACCCTTTTTCACGGAAAAAGAAACCCCGCGTACAAGCCATTTTCCCTCACGGTAAATGCCTGCATTTTCAAGTTCAACCAAACTGGAAGGGTCATTTTGCATGTGGTATATCCCGATGAAATACGAAAATGAATTTGTACTTGAAACCCATATAGCAAGCGTTATATTGTAACACAATAACCGTTATAATATAACGCACTTAACTTTCTCTTTGTCATCGGAAACAATTTGTTAAATATCAGAATTCTTCTACCATTGTTTCTAATGCTAACTGTCGGCCTAGCTCAAGCCGCAGAGCTTAAAGTTGTGGCCTCAATCAAACCGGTTCACGCGCTGGCCGCAGCTATTATGAAAGATGTTGGTAAACCCGATTTGATAATTGATGGGCCCGGCACACCACATAGTTATGCGCTGAAACCGTCAAAAGCCCGCCTGCTCGCCAAAGCTGACCTGATATTCTGGATCGGGCCAGCGCTTGAAACATTTTTGCAAAAGCCGGTTCAAACCATCGGGGTAAAAGCCCAATCCATTGAACTTGCGAGTGTGGATGGTCTGGTAAGGCGCAATATTCGCCAGATTGATAATATCAAGGCCACAAGCACCGATAGCCAGATAGACCCGCATATCTGGCTTGATCCGCAAAATGCCAGAGTGATGGCGCTAAATATCGCAAAAGCCTTGATCAATAAAGACCCGGAAAACGCCGATAAATATCAGGCCAATCTGCAAAACCTGCTTGCAAAACTGGGTGCTTTGACCCGCGAAGTGCTGGCGCGCCTTACGCCGGTAAAAAACCAGCCCTTCATAACCTATCATGATGGCTATCAATATTTTGAAGCTCGTTTTGACTTAAAATCTAGCGGTGTGCTGATTGTGGACCCGGAAATCAAGCCGGGTGCCAGACATATTCAGGAAATCAACAACAAGCTAAAACAATCCGGCAAAATATGCCTGTTTTCCGAACCGCAATTTTCTCAAAAAACCCTTGAGACGATTGCAGAAAACAGCCAGGCCAAAATCGCGCTTCTGGACCCCTTGGGAAGCAATATTGCCCCCGGTCCTGGGCATTACTTATTGCTGATTAAAGCTATGGCAACGGCTTTTGCCGACTGTCTTTCATCATTGGATGAATAAAACTTACTCATTTACCCTGTGATTTTTTCAACATGATTGAGGCGCGCGCATAACCACCGGACGCCCCGTCAACAAAGTGCATATGATCATTGGTGGCCGTCGATGGCACAATACAGGTCATCATCGCCTCTTTTTGACGGTAGGTGCCATAATACAGAACCCCGTCCAGCCTGGCCTTTTCCAACAATTCTTCGATCTGTAATGCCATCGGCTCATCGCAATCAAGGGTGAGTTTTAAACCATCATCAAATTTACGAAAATCCGTATTGCTTGAAACCTCCGCCCGATATTCTGAAGGATTTATCTCGCTGGTGGAGGTGTTGGTGAGAAAAAACAACCAGGCAATAAAAACTCGAACCCGCAATTCAATCAACCGCCGCCAATAGGGCTGTTTTCCACGGCTGGCATGGGCTTCCTGGGTAACGCCCTTGGGTTGCCAGGAGGTTGTTGGCCCCTCAACCGGCACCGGGTGACCATCCCTTTCAAGATGATGAACCAATTCCAGCAATTCATGCACCACTTCGCGAAACGCGCCGGAGGCCGCGCCAGAATTGGGCGAAACCAGAACAGAGAGAACCATGCCGCGTTTGGGTTTTAGCGGTGTCCAGCGACAGGAAAGACCGGAAAGATCGGGTTGAATGCCTTCTGCTGCCATTTCCAGCTGAAATTCACCCTCTTTCATTTTGTTCTCAGCCCAGACAACGCCCCCGCCGCGAAACATGGCATAGTCCACCCCATCGGAAACCTGAAACCGTGCCACGGCAACGTCCAGCCCGGCCGCCCTAATTTCACGCACCGGCACAAGTGCCACCCGCAAAATCATGTTAAACTCTTCAAATGCCCATCTTTTGACCGCCATCAGTGCGTCTTTGCTGGCCTCACGCCGCGCTGGCCAAATGGCAAATGCAGCACCATCGCCGCCAAAAACATAAGGAAATTGCATTTTGCCCGGAATATTAAACTGGGCTGCAATAATGCTGGCACCAATGGTGTTGATTGTCTTGTAAAGGCCCGCCTCAATGGCACCGGTTGAATCGACCACATCAGCCACCCCGACAATCCAGTCATCCGGCAGGGAATGATACAGATCCAGCTCTGTTACCCGGGTGAAATCCGAAAACGGCTGAATTTGGTTGTAAAACAAATCTTTGGGCAGATTGATCATCACCATATGATAGAGGGTTTTTAAACCGCATCCAGACAAATTTGCAAAATTTATCTTCAATCACATTGACCTTTTTGTCATTTAGTCGTCGTATAACGACCTGAGACCAATGCAACCCGAAAGTAAATTTGGGATTTGCAAATTATAAAAAGTAACAAACGGACGGTTTGCGTGAGCGACAAAGACGACTTTTATCTCCAAAACCAACCGTTGGAAAAAAACCTTCTCAAATATGTCTGGTATCACACACGGCGCGAACAATTATGGGTGCTGTTTATCATCATCATATCCATGCCGACGCTGTTTCTGGTGCTGGATTTACCAAAAAACATCATCAACAAGCCGGTTCAAGGGGTCGGCTTTGAGGATGCAACTGCAACTGCAACATTCCTGAATTTCTCAATGGATCTTCCCCAATGGCTATTTGGTGGCGGTTCATTTGTAATATTTGAAGGCTTCTCACTGGAGCGGCTACCTTATTTGCTGGCCCTGAGTTTTTCGTTTCTTGCATTGGTCTGTGTCAACGGTTTATTCAAATTCTATATCAACACGTATAAAGGACGGCTTGGCGAGCGCATGTTGCGCCGCTTGCGCTTTGAACTTGTCGACCGCGTATTGCGGTTTCCTTCCAACCATTTTCGCCGGGTAAAGGCCTCGGAAATCGCCAGCATGGTGAAAGACGAGGTTGAACCTTTCGGCGAATTTATTGGTGACGCTTTCGTCAAGCCGGTATTTCTTGGTGGTCAGGCGCTCATCGCATTTGTATTCATTCTGCTACAAAACGTCTGGCTCGGGCTGTTGGCTGTAGGCATCATTTTCTTCCAGATGATCCTTATTCCGATCTTGAGAAAACGGGTGCTGGAACTCGGTCGCATGCGCCAACTGACCGCAAGGCAGCTCTCCGGGCGTATTGGTGAAGTTGTCGATGGCATTACAGCCGTTCACGTCAATGATACATCCAACTATGAACGGGCCGAGATTTCCAGCCGTCTGGGCCGGATATTCGATATTCGCTATGAACTTTACCAGCGAAAGTTCTTTGTAAAATTCATCAATAATTTTCTGGCCCAGCTAACACCGTTTCTATTCTATGTAATCGGCGGTTTTTTTGCCATTCGTGGCACGCTCGATATTGGCCAGCTGGTGGCGGTAATTGCCGCCTATAAGGAGCTTCCATCACCCATCAACGGCCTGATTGCCTGGGACCAGAAACGCGTCGACATCAATATCAAATATGCGCAGATTGTTGAGCAATTCAACACTGATGAAGCATTGGATGCCCACCTGCAGGAGCCAACGGCCGAGGAAATACCACCGCTGAAAGGCAATGTTGTTGTTTCAAACCTTGTCGTCAACGACGATTCAGGCTCCACCTTGCTGGAAGATATTGATACAAACTTTGCCATTAATGACATTATCGCAATTGTTGGTCCCCTAAACAGCGGCACTGATGCGATGGTTGCTACACTTGCCCGCCTGCAAAACCCTTCGTCTGGCCGTATTTTGATCAACCGTAGTTCAATTATTGATCTAAGCGAGGCGGTAACCGGCAGAAGGTTTTCCTATGTTGGCGGAGATTCCTACCTGCCGCAGGAAACCATCGAGAATACCCTGCTCTATGTGTTGAAACACGCACCACTTATTGAGCGCGAACTTGACGAGGCCGAGAAAATCGAAAAAGTTCGAAGGATCGCCGAAGCAAAAGCATCGGGAAACACCCCACTTGATGTGTACGATGACTGGGTGGATTATAAAGCCGCAGGCGCCACCGGACCCGATGACATCCATGATCAGATAAAGCGAGTATTGAAAATCGTCGAATTGGACAGTGCAGTTTTTGATCTCTCACTCAGGCAAACCCTCGATCCAAAAAATAATGATGCGCTTTGTTCCAAAATTCTGGAAGCCAGAGCCCGGTTCAGAGACCGGCTGAAACAGGAAGACCTTGCCAAATATGTCGAATTGTTCGATGGAAAACTCTATAATTCCCAAGCGACAATTGGCGAGAACCTGTTATTTGGCACTTCTTCGGATGGCATATTTTCGACCGAAAAGCTTGCCTCAAACCCACATATCCGAAAAGTGCTGGAAGACAGCGGATTGGATAAAATCCTCTATGAAATGGGCGTTGAGCTTGCCAGCACCGCCATAGAACTGTTCGCCGACCTTTCCGCTGACAATCCATTCTTTGAACAATTGAACTTCATGGCGCCGGAGGAAATTGATGACTATCAGCCAATAATTACCCGCGTCAACGGGTTGGAATTTGATGACGTTAAAGAAGAAGACAAAGAGATGTTGCTGCGGCTGCCGTTCAATTATATTGAGCCCCGCAATCGTTTGGGGCTATTGAGCGAAGAAAACAAAAAAAGTATTTTGACCGCCCGCCAGCAGTTCCAGCAGGAATTACCTGAACACCTGAAAGATGCCATCAGCTTTTACCGAAAAGACACCTATAATACGATGGCAACCATCCAGGATAATATCTTGCTTGGCCGCGTTGCCTACGGATATTCAGAGGCCGCCGACAAGGTGCAGCAGGAAATCTTGCAGCTGGTGCATGAAATGAATTTGCAAGAGGATATGTTTAAAGTTGGGCTGAAGTTCAACATAGGCACGGCCGGAAAACGGCTTTCAGAGGTTCAACGACAAAAACTTGCCTTTGCCCGGGTATTGCTCAAGCGCAGTGATATGCTGATTGTTAACCGGGCATTGAACGCAATGGATTCGCGAACCCAGGAGCGCATAATCGATCGGGTCGTACAACTTGCACGCGGCAATGGCGACGACAAACCATTCGGCCTTTTATGGGTTCTCATGGCACCGTCCTACGCAAAAATGTTTGATCGGGTACTGGTATTTGATCAGGGCAAACTTATTGAAGATGGAACACCGGAAGCCCTGGCAAAAAATGAAGGTGTTTACGCATCACTGCTTGTTTGAATATAGTATTCACCCAATGGGCAAAATAACATGAATTAGAAACAATTTCGGGGTACTTGAAAGGTACGGGAGGATAAAATGAGCAAACTGAAAGATGAAGTGGATCTCTTGCAATCGATTCCGATGTTTTCGAACGTACCACCAAATAAACTGAAACTGTTGGCTTTTGCCTCAGATAGGATGACCTTTGAAACCGGGCAAAACCTGTTTCTTCAAGGTGATACGGCCGATGCCGCCTATGTAATAATTGAAGGCACTGCCGATGTGCTGGTCAGCACTGAAGAGGGCGAAGCCTCAGTTGCAAAACTGGAACGCAACGCTTTTGTTGGCGATATGGCAATTTTCAGCGATATACCGCGTACCGCGACCGTAAGAGCACTTGAACACCTGGAAGTCTTACGGATAAAGAAAGAGCACATGATGGAAATGGTACTGGATACACCATCCCTAACGCTCGCTGTGCTGGGAACTCTGGTGGATCGACTCACAAAAACCACCAAGGATTTATCCGAAGCCCGACTTGAATTGAAAAAACTTTCAGCTTAGGCAGGAAGCTGCGGCTGTAAAATTAGTAAAGAAACACAACTGAATGAATATAGCATCATTTCAAAACCAGAACCGGAAATCGTAAATGGGTAACCGGAAATTTTCTATCCACTTCTGGGGTACGCGTGGTGCTGTGTCTTCGCCCACCCGCCAGTCGGTCAAATATGGCGGTAATACCTCCTGTGTTGAAGTTCAATGCGGTGAGCGTACACTAATTCTGGATGCCGGTACTGGCTTCAGACTTTTGGGCCTGGATTTGCAGGAAAGAAAGATCACAGATCTCGATTTGTTTTTTACTCATTTTCATTATGATCATATTTGCGGGTTACCGTTTTTTGCACCTCTCTACAATCCAGAGTGTAAAATGCGGATTTGGTCCGGTCACCTTGACCGCGATAATGCAACGCGTGAGTCCATTAAAGACTATATGGTGCACCCGTTTTTTCCAGTTGGGCCTGAAGTATTCAAGGCCAAAATTGAGCATAAAGATTTTTCCGCCGGTGACGACCTTGCACCCGGCGATAATATTGAAATTAAAACCTGCACATTAAACCATCCCGGTGGCGCAACCGGGTATCGAATTAATTTCGATGGCCGTTCATTTTGTTATATCACTGACACCGAGCATAGTTCGGATGGTTTGGATGAAGCCATCCTGCAGCTGATTGAGGGGGCAGACATGATGGTCTACGATGCCACCTATTCAGATTCAGAATACCCCAATTTTATTGATTTTGGCCATTCAACCTGGGAACAGGGTATTCGCTTGTGCAAAGCTGCCAATGTGGACAAATTCGGCCTGTTTCACCATCGCCCAAGCAGAACCGACGAAAAACTCGATTCAATTGTGCAAGAAGCAAAATTGGTATTTCCGGGCAGTTTTGCCACCCGGGACGGGTTAAAAATCGAACTTTGAACACTGCCTGTGCTGAATAAAAAATTTCGTGAACAAGTGTGAATATTCAATACTTGTTTGCTTCACATTGAATCGCCATTTGCGACCCAAGGGCGAAATTAATTCAATTGCTGGTTTTACTGCCTATTTCCTCAAAACTGCGTACAAAGAAATTTACATCTGACTTTACTGACCACAAACAGGGTTTAAATTCCGCGACATGAACAAAATTACGACAATGTTGCGGGAGTTATTCGCAAGCTTTAATCCCGAAACCCCGCGCGCAGCCCTACCGGAACGGGTGCGCAAAACCATCGAACGCAGCGATGATATGAGCGAGGCGCTGGTTAAACTTATCCAGTTGATCATTTTCAGCATATGGGGTGTGCTGTATTTTTCATCCCCAAAACCCAATCCGGATACAGAATCCTGGGTGCCCATCATTGTGGCAATCTATCTGGTTATCACCCTGATCGGATTTATCTGGGCCTGTTCCCGGCGCATCCCGGCACCGGTTGTATATTTCTCCATATTTATTGACACAGCATTGATGATATTTCTGATCGGCAGCTTTCACGTTCAATATGGGCAAAGCGCATCATTTTCGCTCAAAGCCCCGGCAATGCTCAACCTCTTCGTTCTGATTGCGCTGCGAACTTTGCGCTTTCAGGCCCGCTTTGTTGTTGCCGCAGGCCTAATGGCCATACTTGGCTGGCTGGCGCTTGTTGCCTATGTGGTAACTATCGACCCTGATAACATGATGGTGACCCGCGATTATGTCACCTATCTGACTACAAATTCGGTGCTGATCGGTGCAGAAATTGGTAAAGTAATTGCCATTTTAATGGTTACAATAATTTTAGCGATTGCCGTTCGCCGCGCCTATAATCTACTGGTCATGTCTGTTCTGGAAGGTAGTGCGGCACGATCTCTCGCCCGGTTTTTTGATGATTCCGTTGCTTCAACAATCCGCGATGCAGATGGTGAAATTACCGTTGGCGATGGTGTAAGAAGACATGCGGCAATTCTCAATGTTGATATACGTGGTTTCAGCAAAATGGCGGCGCAAATGCAACCGGCGGAAGCCGTGCAGCTATTGTCCAAATATCAGGCCCATATTGTACCCATCATCCACAAGAACGGCGGCACCATAGACAAATTCATGGGCGATGGCATTCTTGCCTCTTTCGGCGCAGTCAGTAAAAGCCAAAGCTGTTGCGCCGATGCGCTGACAACAATTGACGAGATCATCTCCTCACTCCACCAGCCCGGCGATGTAATGTCGCCATTAAAACCCCGGCAAATCAATGCCGCCGTGGCATCAGGCCCGGTTATATTCGGGGCTGTGGGTGAAAAAGAGCACTTGGAATATACGGTGATCGGTGCGGCGGTAAATCTTTCCGCCAAACTTGAAAAACACAACAAAGAACTCGGTACTTTGGCTTTAACAACAATTGATACCTATAATGCCGCAAAAAAGCAGGGCTACCAGAGCCCAAACAAGGTGGAGTTCAAGTCGAGCGCTGTAAAGGATGTGGAAGGACTGAGCAAATTGGTTATACTGGCTTCAATGTCATAGACCTATAAAGCAAATGAATGACAAATCCCGTAAAATCCAAATTCCGAATAGCCAGCCCTATTTCCAAAGCGCGCCTGCGCATGGCATCCGGACTTATCCTGTTTGTCTATGTACTTACCCATTTTTTAAACCACGCACTGGGCCTTTATTCCCTTCCGCTAATGGAAGCCGGTGGAACCTATTTCAAGATTTTCTGGCGGTTTCCCGTAATCTCAATTCTTCTCTACGGGGCTCTGATTGCCCATGTATATTTAACCCTTGGTCATTTCTACAAGCGCCAAACCCTTTCCATGTCCATGCGGGAATGGCTTCAGGTTTTTCTCGGCATTCTAATTCCGCTGTTTATGGTCTTGCATTTATTGGCCACAAGATTTGCCAATGAGGTCTATGCCCTAAATGATTCCTATACCTATGTGGTGCTGGCAACATTTGTTCAGAGCCCTGCCAGTGGTATATTAAATGTTATCGGATTGCTGATCGTATGGGTCCACGGCTGTATCGGAATTTACGCCTGGCTCAAACTGAAGCCATGGTACAGCGGCTATCTACCGTCAATCGCACTCATACTTGCAGCACTGGTGCCGGTGCTTGCCATTAACGGATTTGTTGCCGCTGGTCGCGAATTGGAATGGCTTGCTGAAGATCCTGATTGGCTGGCTCGTTACTATCAAAATCTCAATATCACCGATAAAAACCTGGGCAACATTGTAACTGAAATGGCTCTGATATTCCGCTATGCATTTGTCGGACTTCTTGCAGCTATAGTGAGTTTACGGCTGGTCAGACAATTCAACAGCCGTCAGAACACGCAAGTTGCAATAGACTATCTTGATGGCCCGAAAATCAACCATCCTGCTGGCTCCAGCCTGTTGGAAATCAGCCGTATCCACAATATCCCCCATGCAAGTGTTTGCGGTGGACGTGGGCGATGCTCAACCTGCCGAGTGCGTATTTTATCAAGCAATCTGGAGCTGTCTCCACCAGATAGTGAGGAACAAGCCGTGCTGGACCGGGTTCGCGCACCAGGTGATGTGCGCCTGGCCTGCCAGATAATTCCAAAAGGGGCAATCAAAGTTATCCGGTTATTGCCAGCCGAAGCCACCATGAAAACCCTTGGAGAATACTCCAATCAGGCATCCGGTGTAGAACAGGTTGTCACTGTCCTGTTTGCTGATATTAGAGGTTTTACCGAGACATCAGAAGCCAAATTACCTTTTGATGTAGTCTATCTGGTCAACCAGTTTTCCATCGCCATGGGAGATGCAATCGAGGCATCTGGTGGCAAAGTCGACAAATTTTTAGGTGACGGATTAATGGCATTATTTGGTATAAGTTCTACCCCGCAAGAGGGCAGTCTGGCGGCCTTGAAAGCGGCGAAACAAATGCGTCTGGCTCTGAACGAACTAAACGCCAAACTTGCTGATGATCTTGATGAACCGTTACGCATCGGCATCGGCATTCATGCAGGCCCGGTTGTCTTGGGCGAAATGGGCTATGGTGCCTCACGTGGACTTACCGCCATTGGTGATACGGTCAATACCGCAAGCCGATTGGAGGCCGCAACCAAGAAACTTGGCGTATCAGTTTGCATCTCAGATAATGTTGCAAAGCTGGCCGGGTATAAATTTAGCGAAAATACTGTCCAACAGCTCGCATTAAGAGGCAAAAAACTCAAACTGCCAATCCACGCACTTAAAATATCCGATTTAGACGCCATCCCCGATTAAGCTGAATTTCCGGTACTGACAAAACCGTTGCAAGACTGTAATCTTAAGCCAGTCAAACAGTTCTCAAACCGCGCCTTATTTCCAGATTTCGCTAACCCCGGGTTCTTCATGTCGACCAAAGCCATGTCCATTAAAAGACTGAGTGAAATTGTTATCAATCAGATCGCCGCTGGTGAGGTCATCGAGCGGCCGGCAAGTGTAATCAAGGAACTGGTTGAAAATGCTATTGATTCCGGCGCTGACCGCATAGAAATTGCCACCGTCGCTGGCGGCAAATCACTCATTCGCGTTACCGATAATGGTCGCGGTATGGGGGCAGAAGATTTAGCCCTTGCGGTCGAGCGCCATTGCACCTCCAAACTCGGCGATGATCTCTTTGATATTCGCGCACTTGGATTTCGCGGCGAGGCGCTGCCCTCAATTGGTGCCGTTTCCCGCATGACCATCAAGTCACGGCCCCTGGCTCAAGCTGATGAACAAGCAACCGGCTGGCAAATATCGGTCGAAGGCGGCAAGGTCTCGAAGGTTAAACCCGCGGCCCTTTCCAAGGGAACCATTGTCGAGGTTGCCGATCTGTTTTTTGCCACCCCCGCACGGTTGAAATTTTTGAAAACCGACCGGGCAGAGAGCAATGCAATCAGCGAAATTGTCAAACGCATCGTTATCGCATTTCCCCATATTCGCTTCACCCTTTCCGGGCCAGACCGTACCACGCTGGAATTTCCTGCAACAACTGGCGAAGATGCCGCGCTCAAACGTATTGCTCAGGTGCTGGGTCAGGCTTTTTTTGATAATGCGCTTCCCATTGATGCGACCCGCGAAAATGTGCGGTTAAGCGGGTTTATTGGCCTGCCGACCTTCAACCGGGGCAATGCCCAACATCAATTTGTCTTCGTCAATGGAAGGCCTGTGCGCGACAAGGCGCTTTGGGGCGCAATCCGTGCGGCCTATATGGACTTTCTGGCCCGCAACCGGCACCCGGTTCTGGCGCTGTTTCTGGAAGTTGATCCGCATTATGTCGATGTCAATGTACACCCGGCAAAAGCAGATGTACGTTTCCGCGATCCGGGTCTGGTGCGTGGATTGATTGTCGGTGCGTTAAAAGAGGCGATCAACAATAGTGGCCATCGCGCTTCCACCCATAATGCTACCGATATGATGGGCGCATTCAACAGGCCTGAATATGCAAGCCCGACCGATAATCAGGCCCAATATCAACCACCCTATTCTCCATCTTCCGCCTATCAGGGTTCGGGAAATGCCGATTATAATTGGCAAACATCACCCAATCATCCAGGCACTGCCAATGGTGGATTTGGCGAGCAAGCTCAACCTGATATAGCCGATATGCCGGTTCAATCCACTGACCTTCGGACAAATTTCCAAAATCACACAAGTGAAAATGAGGCCCTACCGCTTGGCAGCCCGCGGGCGCAGCTGCACAAAAACTATATCGTTTCCCAAACCAAAGATGGTCTGGTGATCGTCGATCAACACGCGGCCCATGAACGGCTGGTTTATGAAGCCTTGAAACAGGCGCTTTCATCCAAAGCCATTCCCAGCCAGATGCTTCTAATTCCTGAAATTGTTGATATGCCCGACGAAGACATTGACCGGCTCATGGCCCATGCAGGTTCATTCGATCAGTTGGGCCTGAAGCTGGAGCGGTTTGGCCCGGGCGCTATTGCCATTCGCGAAACCCCTTCCATGTTGGGTGAAATCAATGCGACTGATCTTGTGCGCAATCTGGTTGATGATATAGCCGAATGGGGCACAGCCGACACCTTAAAAGATCGGCTGGATTATGTGGCGGCAACTATGGCCTGTCATGGCTCGGTGCGTTCGGGCCGGATTTTGCGGGCCGAGGAAATGGATGCGCTGTTACGTCAAATGGAAGCCACTCCGAATTCGGGCCAATGTAACCATGGCCGACCAACCTATGTGGAATTAAAACTGAAAGACATTGAACGCCTGTTCGGACGGCGGTAATATTGAGGTAAGGAGTTTGAATATGCTGAATAGATTTAGTGCAGAAAACAATGGCGAAGCAAAAATCCGCTATCTGGATGCTGATTTTCAGGTTGTGGAGCCGGGTGCCTTTGTTATTTGCGCAGTCAGCGGTGAAAAAATTCCGCTGGACGAACTGAAATATTGGAGCGTTGCCCGTCAGGAACCTTATGTGGATGGGGAATGTTCGCTAAAGCGCTATTTAGAAAGCGGCAGCTAATTCAAACTTACCAATGCGCCTCGTTTGCCAATAACTTTGGCGGAAAGCTCCGCGCCAGCCCCAATTGCCAATTCAAAATTATCGGTTTTTATAAACTCTGATAAAAAGCCCGCATTAAACCCGTCCCCTGCAGCCGTTGTATCCACCGGATTATCAAGCCGCTCAGGTGTAAATTCAATAATCGGCTGCGATGCACCCCCGGCAAAAATTTTATTTGCACCATTTTTGACCACAACAAGCTCCGCACCATAGGCCAAATAGCGCGCAAGCGTTTCATTCGGGCTTTCATCACCAAAATATTGAGCTTCATCATCATAGGAAGGCAGAACAATATTGGCGCATTCGGCAAAGCGTATCACTTCCTCGCACATGGTCTGATTGTTCTGCCAAAGTGCGGGGCGAAGATTGGGGTCGAAAATTATTTTGCTGCCATTACCTCGCGCCAGGGTTAAAGCCTCATAGAGATTTTGACGGTCATTTGGTGCAAGAATCGCAATGGTGATACTCGAGAAAAATACCAGCCCGAAACCGTCCATCGCCGCATTCAGATGATCAATATCGACAGCAAGTTTTCGTGCCGCTGAATTTTCCCGCCAATAGGAAAATCTGCGCTCGCCTTTGTGCGTATGGATCATATACAGACCAACATTGAGCCCTTCAATGCGCGAAATTCTGTCGGTGAGAATGCCCGCATCATCTATAAAAGCGATCATCTGATCGGATAATTCACCATCGCCAACCGCACTTAAATAGGAAATTTCAAACGAAGGAGGCAACAATTGCCGCATATACCAGACGGTGTTGAATGTATCGCCAGCAAAGCCAAGATCGAGCTTGCCCATACCGTCAGGTGATAATTCCACCATACATTCACCAATGGAGAGCAGGCTTTTATCAATGATATTCATTTTTCTGCCCCAAATTATAGTGGAAACAATAAAACCAAAAGCCCTCCGGCGATCAAGCCAAAACGCATTAAAACCCGATAGGGTGCAATTACGCCAAAAGATACCAATGTCAGGCCAATGCCGGTTTTGAGCGCTGCAAATAGCGCCAATACCGGTTGCGAAGAGAGGTCAATTATATGCGGATTAGCAATCATGCCCAGTGGAATGAGGTATAACCCCAGCCCAAGGGCCATAGCGCTGCCGGCAACCTTGAGCCAGTTTTCTTCCACCATCCCGGCGGCAATAAATACCGCCCCGCAAACCGGCGGAGTAATCGTACTTAAAAGCGCAAACCAGAACACAAACAAATGCGCCTGCAAGGGCTGAAGCCCAAGTTCAATCAATGCCGGGCCTGCCACC
>JALSIJ010000024.1 GCA_026981655.1 Rhizobiaceae bacterium
CGTTGATTTGATGGACGTTTCGCCAAAACAGCTGGTATCAGTTGCGGCAGCGCTTATTCCATTCCTCGAAAACGATGATGCGAACCGCGCCCTTATGGGGTCCAACATGATGCGTCAGGCCGTGCCATTGGTACGCGCAGAGGCGCCATTTGTCGGCACTGGAATGGAGCCAATTGTTGCGCGCGATTCAGGTGCTGCCATTGGTGCACGTCGCGGCGGTGTGGTTGATCAGGTGGATGCAACACGTATTGTGGTGCGCGCTACCGAAGATCTTGATCCATCCAAATCCGGTGTGGACATCTATCGTTTGCAGAAGTTCCAGCGCTCCAACCAATCAACCTGTATCAACCAACGCCCGCTTGTTCGGGTTGGTGACCGGGTCAACAAGGCTGATATTCTGGCCGATGGCCCATCGACTGATCTGGGTGATCTGGCGCTTGGCCGGAACGTGCTTGTCGCGTTTATGCCGTGGAATGGTTATAACTTCGAAGACTCCATTCTGCTTTCCGAGCGGATTGTTCGTGATGACGTGTTTACTTCAATTCATATTGAAGAATTCGAGGTCATGGCGCGCGATACCAAGCTTGGTCCGGAAGAAATAACCCGCGATATTCCTAATGTTTCGGAAGAAGCACTGCGGAACCTCGATGAGGCCGGTATCACCTATATTGGTGCTGAAGTTGGTCCGGGCGATATTCTGGTCGGTAAAATTACGCCAAAGGGTGAAAGCCCAATGACACCGGAAGAAAAGCTTCTTCGGGCGATCTTTGGTGAAAAAGCCTCCGATGTGCGTGATACATCTTTGCGTATGTCGCCAGGTGCTTTTGGTACTGTTGTTGAAGTTCGGGTTTTCAATCGCCACGGCATTGAAAAAGACGAACGTGCAATGGCCATTGAGCGTGAGGAAATTGAAAGCCTTGCGAAAGACCGTGATGATGAACAGGCGATCCTTGATCGTAACGTTTATGGTCGTTTGGTCGATATGCTGAAAGGCAAGATGTCTGTGGCTGGACCGAAAGGTTTCAACAGCGGCGACAAGATTACTGAAGAAGGTATGCAGGAGTACCCGCGCAGTCAGTGGTGGCAGTTTGCCGTTGACGACGAAAAAATGCAGGGCCAGATTGAAGCATTGCGCAACCAGTATGACGAATCCAAGTCGATGCTGGAAGGCCGCTTCATGGACAAGGTTGAGAAAATCCAGCGTGGTGATGAGCTGCTGCCGGGCGTGATGAAAATGGTCAAGGTATTTGTGGCCATCAAGCGTAAACTTCAACCGGGCGATAAAATGGCTGGCCGTCACGGCAACAAGGGTGTGGTTTCTCGCATTCTGCCGGTGGAGGATATGCCATTCCTTGAAGATGGAACACATGCAGACATCGTGCTTAACCCGCTTGGGGTGCCAAGCCGAATGAATGTGGGGCAAATTCTTGAAACCCATCTGGGGTGGGCCTGTGCCGGTATGGGTACAAAAATCGGTGAAATGTTGAAAGTCTATGAAAAGGACAAAAACATTCAGCCTCTGCGTGATCAGCTGGAGAGAATCTATCCGGACAATGATCGCAATGAGCCGGTTCGTCGTTATGACGAGGATAGTATTATACGTCTTGCCGATCAGCTGAAAACCGGTGTTCGTATTGCAACGCCTGTGTTTGACGGTGCGCATGAACCAGACATCGTTGAGATGCTGGCTGATGCGGGTTTGAAAACCAGCGGCCAATCGACCTTGTACGATGGACGTACGGGTGAGGCTTTCGACCGTCAGGTGACAATGGGTTATATTTATATGCTCAAATTGCACCATTTGGTCGACGACAAGATCCATGCCCGTTCTATTGGACCTTATTCACTTGTTACCCAGCAGCCATTGGGCGGTAAAGCGCAATTTGGTGGCCAGCGGTTTGGTGAAATGGAGGTTTGGGCGCTTGAGGCTTATGGTGCAGCATATACCTTGCAGGAAATGTTGACGGTTAAATCCGATGACGTTGCAGGTCGTACCAAGGTTTATGAGGCTATTGTGCGCGGTGATGACACTTTTGAGGCCGGTATTCCTGAAAGCTTCAATGTTTTGGTCAAGGAAATGAGATCGCTTGGTTTGAGCGTCGAATTGAACAATTCCAAGCTGGCGATTGATCATGATGACGAAGATGCTGATGTGGATTTCACCGACGCTGCTGAATAATGAGTATTGACGGGAAGTCTGGAAAACAGGCTTTCCGCGCACCCAATTTTGTGAGTAACCGCAACAGGCGGAACGAAGCAGAGTATTTAGACAGTTAGGCCGACAATTTTTGCGCTTACTGTCACAACGCAAGGGTCAAAGACCCGAAGGAGACTATCCATGAACCATGAGGTCATGAATCTTTTCAGCCCACAGGCACAATCGCAGACATTCGATTCTATTCGAATTTCGATCGCGGCACCCGAGAAAATTCTCTCCTGGTCATTCGGTGAAATCAAGAAGCCGGAAACCATCAACTACCGTACATTCAAGCCAGAACGCGATGGCTTGTTCTGCGCCCGTATTTTTGGCCCGATCAAAGATTACGAATGCCTTTGTGGCAAATATAAGCGGATGAAATACAAAGGTATTATCTGTGAAAAATGTGGGGTTGAAGTAACGCTTTCCCGTGTTCGTCGTGAACGGATGGGGCATATCGAGCTTGCTTCTCCGGTTGCTCATATCTGGTTTTTGAAGTCTTTGCCTTCGCGCATTGGCTTGCTGCTTGATATGACATTGAAAGACCTTGAGCGGGTTCTTTATTTTGAAAACTTCGTGGTGACCGAGCCCGGCCTTACCACACTGACCGAATATCAGCTGCTTTCTGAAGAAGAGCATATGATTGCGGTTGAGGAATTTGGTGAAGATGCATTTACCGCCATGATTGGTGCTGAAGCCATTCACGAAATGCTCTCATCGCTTAACCTTACTAAAGTTGTTGATCAGTTGCGGGTCGATATTGCCGAGACCTCATCAGAGTTGAAGCACAAAAAACTGTCGAAGCGGCTTAAAACTGCGGAAGCATTTTTGGAATCCACCAATCGTCCTGAATGGATGATCATGAAAACCATTCCGGTTATTCCACCGGATTTGCGCCCGCTTGTGCCGCTTGATGGCGGCCGGTTTGCGACCTCGGACCTGAACGATCTTTATCGTCGGGTGATCAACCGTAACAACCGTTTGAAGCGGCTGATTGAACTGCGTGCGCCTGATATTATCGTGCGTAACGAAAAGCGTATGTTGCAGGAATCTGTTGATGCGCTGTTTGACAATGGTCGTCGTGGCCGTACCATTACTGGTGCAAACAAGCGTCCGCTGAAATCGCTTTCAGACATGCTTAAAGGCAAGCAGGGTCGTTTCCGTCAGAACCTGCTCGGTAAACGCGTCGACTATTCCGGCCGTTCGGTTATCGTTGTGGGTCCGGAATTGAAACTGCATCAGTGTGGTTTGCCAAAGAAGATGGCCCTGGAACTGTTCAAGCCGTTCATCTATTCACGGTTGGAGGCAAAAGGCTATTCCTCGACGGTTAAACAGGCGAAGAAGCTGGTTGAAAAAGCCAAGCCGGAAGTTTGGGATATTCTCGATGAGGTTATTCGCGAGCATCCGGTTCTCTTAAACCGCGCGCCGACCTTACACAGATTGGGCATTCAGGCGTTTGAGCCTGTGCTGATTGAAGGCAAGGCCATTCATTTGCATCCGCTGGTTTGTACCGCGTTTAATGCCGACTTTGATGGTGACCAAATGGCGGTTCACGTACCGCTTTCCCTGGAAGCGCAGCTTGAAGCCCGTGTGTTGATGATGTCCACCAATAATATTCTGCATCCGGCCAATGGCCAGCCGATTATTGTGCCATCGCAAGATATTGTTCTTGGTCTCTATTATCTGTCGATTGTTGCAGAAAACGAGCCGGGCCAGGGTATGGTATTTGCTGATATGGGCGAATTGCACCACGCATTGGAAAACAAGGTTGTGACCTATCACACCAAGATTAAAGGCCGTTTTAAAACGGTGGATGCGGAAGGCAATCCTGTATGGGAACTGCATGATACAACACCGGGCCGCATGATTATGGGCGAATTGCTGCCGCGTAATCACAAAGTGCCTTTCGATGTTTGTAATGGTGAAATGACCAAGAAAAATATTTCGGCGATGATTGACCGGGTTTACAGAAACTGTGGTCAAAAAGAGACCGTTATTTTCTGTGACCAGATCATGGCGCTTGGATTCTCGCATGCTTGTAAGGCCGGCATTTCATTCGGTATGGATGACATGGTTATTCCTGATACGAAAGCTGGAATGATTGCTGATACCCAGACTCAGGCGAAAGAATTTGAACAACAGTTCAATGATGGTTTGATTACTCAGGGCGAGAAATACAACAAGGTTGTTGATGCATGGGCGAAATGTGGTGACAAGGTTGCCGATGAAATGATGCAGGGCATTCGTGCTGTGCAGATCGACGATGACGGACGTCAAAAACAGATGAACTCCATCTACATGATGTCTCGTTCCGGGGCGCGTGGTTCTCCTGCTCAAATGAAGCAGTTGGCCGGTATGCGTGGTCTGATGGCCAAGCCTTCAGGTGAAATTATCGAAACCCCGATTATTTCGAACTTTAAGGAAGGCCTGACTGTGATGGAGTATTTCAACTCCACCCACGGTGCCCGTAAGGGGTTGGCTGACACAGCGCTGAAAACTGCTAACTCCGGCTACCTGACCCGCAGGCTGGTTGATGTTGCGCAAGATTGCATCATCAATGTGGTCGATTGTGGAACTGAAAATGGCTTGACCATGCAGGCGGTTGTTGATGCGGGGCAAGTTGTTGCCTCACTTGGCGAACGTATTGTTGGCCGTGCGGCAGCCGGCGATGTTACCAATCCTGAAACAGGCGAATTAATTGTTGCTTCTGGTGAGTCCATCGAAAATGAACACGTGGAAGCCATTGATGCGGCCGGTATTCAGCAGGTTAAAATCCGTTCGGCGTTGACTTGTGAAACCCGTACCGGCATTTGCGGCACCTGTTATGGTCGCGATCTGGCGCGTGGTACACCTGTCAACCTTGGCGAAGCGGTTGGTGTTATTGCAGCCCAGTCAATTGGTGAACCAGGAACTCAGCTTACCATGCGTACTTTCCATATTGGTGGTACGGCACAGGTGGTCGACTCCTCTTTCATCGAAGCCGCCTATGAAGGCAAGATAGCAATTCGTAACCGCAATATTGTTCGCAACTCTGATGGCCAGATGATTGTTATGGGCCGTAACATGTCCATTCTCATTATGGATGAACAGGATAATGAGCGTGCTGTTCACCGTGTCTCCTATGGTTCACGTATTCATGTGGATGATGGTGATGAGGTTAAACAGGGCCAGCGTCTTGCTGAATGGGATCCCTATACACGTCCTATTCTCACCTCGGTTGGTGGTGTCGTTGAGTTTGAAGACATGGTTGAAGGCGTTTCTGTTTCAGAATCTGCGGACGAGTCTACCGGCATTACCAAGCGTATCGTGATTGATTGGCGCGCGCATCCGCGCGGTGGCGATCTTAAGCCTGCGATGGTGATCAAGGATAAAAAAGGTGAAACTGCGAAACAGGCAAAAGGTGGTGATGCCAACTTCCAGATTTCTGTTCATGCGATCCTTTCTGTTGAACCTGGTTCAACCGTTAAAGCGGGTGACGTGCTTGCGCGTATTCCGATGGAAAGTGCTAAAACCAAGGATATTACCGGTGGTCTGCCACGGGTGGCTGAATTGTTTGAAGCGCGGCGTCCCAAGGATTGTGCGGTCATTGCTGAAATTGACGGAACAATTCGTTTTGGTCGTGATTACAAGAACAAGCGTCGCATCAGCATTGAACCTGATGACAATACGCTGGAACCAGCCGAATATCTCATTCCAAAAGGCAAGCCTTTCCATTGGCAGGATGGCGACCCGATTGAACAGGGTGAATATATTCTCGATGGTAATCCGGCGCCGCATGACATTCTGGCAATTAAGGGTGTTGAAGCGCTTGCTTCTTACCTCGTGAATGAAATTCAGGAAGTCTACCGTCTGCAGGGTGTGGGTATCAACGACAAGCATATTGAAGTGATTGTCCGTCAGATGCTGCAGAAGGTAGAGTTGACTGATCCAGGTGAATCCGGTCTTGTTCGTGGTGAGAATATGGACCGTATTGAAATGGAGATCATGAACGAGAAGCTCGTGGAAGAGGGCCGCAAGCCCGCTGTTGGCACGCCGGTTCTACTGGGTATTACCAAGGCAAGCCTGCAGACCCGTTCGTTCATCTCAGCTGCATCGTTCCAGGAAACTACCCGCGTGTTGACTGAAGCGGCCGTTGCCGGCAAATCAGATACGTTGGAAGGCCTGAAAGAGAACGTGATTGTTGGTCGCCTCATTCCTGCCGGTACTGGCGGGGTGATGAGCCAGGTTCGTCGTATCGCCAATGCGCGCGACGATCTGATTATCGAAGAACGCCGCAAGGCGCAGGAAGCAGCGCGCAATGATGCTCTGCTTGCCGATATGAGGAATCAGGAGCCAACGGAAGAAGCACCCGAAGGGGAGCCTGCTGAATAGGCAGTGTCGTTGGTAATAACTTTAAAAGGGCCGCTCAATTTGGGCGGCCCTTTTTTGTTTTGGCTGGGCCAACACCCTCGAAGTCTGCCCTCGTTTGGAAATGAAAGTTTCTATAGCCTGCAAGAATCGGTATACAGTGTCTCCTAATTAAGGAGGCTGATTTGGATCATTCGGGCATTATTCGTGATGTTTTGGTGTTTTTACTGGCGGCGGTGGTCGTAGTTCCATTGTTTCACCGAATAAAGGTTAGCCCTATTCTTGGCTATCTTGCTGCCGGGGTATTAATTGGCCCGCACAGTCTTGCGATAATCGAAGACTCAAAAAGCGCCCATGCCCTTGCCGAATTTGGTGTAGTATTTCTGCTTTTTATGATCGGGCTTGATCTCTCGATCGAACGTCTCGTAGCCATGGGGCGCCATGTTTTCGGACTTGGCCTGCTGCAGATTCTTGTGGTTGGTCTGGTAATAACTGCAGCGGGATTTTCCATTGGGCTGGGCGCCTTGGAAGCGGTAATAATTGGCGGTGCGCTATCACTTTCATCCACGGCTTTTGTTCTTCAATTACTCAATGAAAGGGGAGAAAGGGCAACGGAATTTGGCCAGGTATCTTTCGCCATCCTTCTGATGCAAGACCTTGCTGTTGTACCGTTGTTGATGATGGTAACAATATTCTCCCAGGAGGGAGTGTCGTTCATTCCCGCCTTTTTCACGGCGTTGCTGCAGTCTGTTGTGGCGTTTTTTGTGGTTGTCTGGGTCGGCAGGTTGATATTACGACCTTTCTTCCAGTTGATATCGGAATCGCGTAGCGCTGAATTGTTTGTCGCCATGACATTGCTGACTGTGTTGGGTATGGCATGGTTATTGTCGCTTGCTGGCCTCTCCATGGCGCTGGGAGCTTTTTTGGCAGGCCTGTTGCTGGCTGAAACAGAATATCGGCACCAGGTTGAAGCCGACATTATGCCATTTCGGGGTTTGCTGCTCGGGTTGTTTTTTATGACAATTGGTATGACGATTGACCCGAGGTTTATATTTGAGCACCTGGGAGTTATAGTCGTTCTGGTTCTGTCTTTATTGATTGGCAAGACTGTTATAATTGCTCTTTTGTGCCGTTTATTCAAAGTGCCAGCCGGGGTTTCGGCCAAGGTCGGACTGGCTCTGTCGCAGGGTGGAGAATTTGGTTTTGTCATTTTTGGCGTTGCGGGTGTTCTCAATCTTATTGCAATGGACACCGTTCAGCTGTTGTTGGCTATTATTGTTCTTAGCATGGTTGCAACACCCGGCCTCTTTTACATCGGTAATTGGGTTTCTAATTTTCAGACAAAAAAGGGTGCCGCCGTCACTGATGATATTGAATATAAGGGTATTGGCCAACACGTAGTGATCGCGGGTTTCGGCCGCGTTGGCCAGACGATCGCCAAGGTGTTGAGCGATGGTGGACTGCCTTATGTGGCTATTGATCTTGACCACGGTCGTATTCGGGAATGCAGGGCAAGGGGCATGCCGGTTTATTATGGCGATGCCAGCAAGGTTGCGGTTCTCAATGCTGCTGGTGCGCAGAATGCTGCTTCCATTGTAATCACCCTGGATCAAGTGGAAGTAGCCAATGCGATTGTAGCCGAATTGCACAAAAATTACCCGGATGCACAGATTTTTGTCCGCGCCCGCGATATGAAACATCTTCGCAAGCTTGAGACAAAGGGGGCAACGGCCATCGTGCCAGAGACCGCAGAAGCCAGCCTTCAGCTCGGCGCAATCGTCCTGAATTCTTCCGGTATCGGTAGCGACTTATCTACAACGATTATTCAAAACTTCCGCGAAAACGAATATGCCCTTCTGGAAGATATTGTTGGTCGCTCAAGGGAATAGTTATGCAATATCGACAATATCCAACACGGCCACATAGTGGACGGATGCGGCGGTGAGAACAAATGCGTGCCAGATGGCTCGATTGTAGCGCCAGTCATCGCGCTTATAGAAAATGACGCCTGTGGTGTAGATCAACCCGCCGATGGCAATCAGCGAGAATGAATAGAGTGACAGCGCCTCAAACATTGGCTTGATGGCGATGATTGCCAACCAGCCTTGCCCAAGATACAAAAAAAGCGAAACCCGTCTGGCTTCTTCGCAGTAGAAAAGTTTGATGAACACGCCGAGTGCTGCGATGAGCCAAACGCTGATGGCGAGGAAATTGCCCCATCCGCCACCAATGCCAATGAGCGCAAGCGGGGTATAGGTTCCGGCAATCATAATGAATATGGCTGAATGATCGAGGCGTTGAAATATTGCTTTGGCACCGGGATGTCTGGTCATGTTATATGCGGCAGAAAATACAAATGTTGCAATCAGGCCAATGCAATAAATGATCAAGGGCGGGACCGTGGCATCATCCAGATTGGAATGGGCATAGAATAATAGGCTTCCAGCCGCAATCAGACTACCGATAACACCTAAAAGATGGACAATACCATCGGCGAAATGTTCGTTTGGGCTTTCATTGCCACCCAGCGTTCTCATATTAGTTTTCAATTTCGTACTCGTAATTTATTCTGATTGAGGGGAATGTTAGTCTGAATTGTTTAATTCCCTCTTGTCAAATGTCAGGCGCGGCCATAACCCATACGGGTGTTTGTAAGTGAGAGTAATTCAATGCGCGTTCTGATTTCTGAAACCCATAGATATATTTATCATATGAACCCCAAGGTTGGGTCAAACACCACTCTCAATATGCTTTACCGGCTTGCCGGGATGCGTGATGAAATTATTGGTAATCCTCATCAGGTTTCGCGAGATTTGCCGCTGCTCGACCGGCACGGGCTGATTGCGGCTGATGTTGCGCACGGGGATTGCCAGGCGTTCTTTAAAAACTGGCCGGGTTACTTCACCTTTAGCTTTACCCGTAATCCATATACCCGATTGAAGTCTGCCTATAATGACAAGCTGAAACGCTATGCTGAAATTGCTGAAGCTGCGTTGGTAGAAAAACTGGGGCAGGGGGATGGTGATAAATCTAAGAAATATTTCCAGCGTGAACTAAAAGCCCGCATATCTTTTGAGCAGTTTGCCAAAGGGGTTTGCGGAGACCATCTTTATGGCGATCAACATTGGGTGCCACAATATGATCGGCTACGGCCAGACCTTTGTAAATATGATTCTCTGGGCAAGCTGGAGAATTATCGGGCAGATTTGAGCAGTATATTGAATGCAATTGGAATAGCTCCAGAGAATCACCCGTCATTTCCGTCACGATTGAATTCTGCACCTGATCCGAGACAAAATTCTGACTATTACAATGAGGATTTGATTCGATTGGTGCTCAAAACATACGATAAGGACTTTGCGGAGTTCGGTTATGATGAAAAATTACCGAAATAGGCGCTATGGTCAATTGTGACTCGTAATGAAGGCCCAGCAAAATTGCCGAAAACTGAATTCGTTCAATTTTCTATCACTTTGGGGTTGACGATTTTATAGCAACGAAGTAGATACCGCCCATCAGGACCGATGTGAGCCAGTTTTTTTCGAAGCGACACGCTTTGGATACAGGTCTCAAACAAGGTTGGATATTATAGAATTAAGCAATGTGAAGCATGACTGGGATCCAGTCCTCTGCGTTTGTTAAGGTTTCCTCCGCAAGGATTAGCGTTTGTGGGATGGAGCCTTTCGTGCATGGACATCATAAAGATTGGGCCAGTTGGTCGGTTTTCTTGGGTTCAGGATAGAATTTGGTCTGGATTTTGTTGGGTATGCCAGCGGAAATCAGGCGCATGAAAGAGGTTTGTAATCTATGCCAACCATCAATCAATTGGTTCGCAAGCCGCGCAAGGCACCGGTAAAGCGTAATAAGGTTCCTGCGATGGAAGCTTGCCCGCAAAAACGTGGTGTTTGCACACGTGTTTATACGACCACACCTAAAAAACCTAACTCGGCGCTTCGTAAGGTTGCCAAGATCAGACTTACCAATGGCTTTGAGGTCATTGGCTATATTCCGGGTGAGGGGCATAACCTGCAAGAGCACTCTGTTGTGATGATCCGCGGCGGCCGTGTGAAAGACCTTCCTGGTGTTCGTTATCACGTTATTCGTGGTGTGTTGGATACCCAGGGTGTTAAAGACCGTAGACAACGTCGTTCCAAATATGGCGCCAAGCGTCCTAAGTAAGCGTTGAAGAAAGAGATTTATTAGATGTCACGTCGTCACCGCGCAGAAAAACGCGAAATCAACCCGGATCCCAAATTTGGCGATCTTGTATTGAGCAAGTTCATGAACTCCATCATGCTTGATGGCAAAAAATCTGTTGCAGAGCGCATTGTGTATGGCGCTTTGGATATAGTTGAAAACAAGGCTCATAAAGAACCTGTTCCTTTGTTTCATGAGGCGCTTGAAAACATTAAGCCTTCACTGGAAGTGCGTTCGCGCCGTGTTGGTGGTGCAACCTATCAGGTGCCGGTTGAAGTGCGCACAGAGCGCCGTCAGGCTTTGGCAATTCGATGGTTGATCACAGCTGCGCGTAATCGCAATGAGACTACAATGATTGAGCGCTTGTCGGGTGAAATCCTTGATGCCTCAAACAATCGTGGCGCTGCTGTTAAAAAGCGCGAAGACACACACCGTATGGCTGACGCTAACAAAGCGTTTTCTCATTATCGCTGGTAACAATTGATAGAATTTGACCTGAAGGTCGGAAGACAAGAATATGGCACGCGAATATAAACTCGAAGATTATCGTAACTTCGGCATCATGGCTCACATTGATGCAGGTAAGACTACGACTACTGAGCGCATTCTCTATTATACCGGTAAAAGCCACAAGATTGGTGAAGTGCACGATGGCGCTGCAACAATGGACTGGATGGAGCAGGAGCAGGAGCGTGGTATAACCATTACATCTGCTGCGACCACTACTTTTTGGGCTGGCCGTGATGGCAAGATGCGTCGTTTCAATATCATTGACACACCAGGTCATGTGGATTTCACAATTGAAGTTGAGCGCTCACTGCGCGTGCTTGATGGTGCAATTGCATTGCTTGATGCAAATGCCGGTGTTGAGCCGCAGACAGAAACAGTTTGGCGTCAAGCGAACCGTTACAACGTGCCTCGTATGGTTTTCATCAACAAGATGGACAAGATCGGTGCCGATTTTTATCGCTCTGTAGAAATGATCAAAGAGCGCCTCGGTGCTATTCCTTTGGTTGTGCAGCTTCCAATCGGTGCTGAAAATGAATTTGCCGGTGTTGTTGATCTCATCGAAATGAAGGCGCTTGTCTGGCGGTCAGAAAATCTGGGTGCAGAGTGGGATGTGGTTGATATTCCTGCTGACATGCAGGAAAAAGCCGAAGAATACCGTGAGCTTTTGATTGAGGGTGCTGTTGAAGCTGACGATACCGCAATGGAAGCTTATCTTGAAGGTGAAATGCCTGATAATGATACGCTGCGTGTGTTGATCCGTAAGGGTACGATTTCTGTTCAGTTCTTCCCAATTCTTTGCGGTACAGCTTTTAAGAACAAGGGCGTGCAGCCGCTTCTTGATGCCGTGGTTGATTATTTGCCCAGCCCGTTGGAAGTGCCTGCGATTAAAGGCATTGACCCTAAGGATGACAGCGATACAACGCGTGCTTCATCTGATGATGAGCCTCTTTCAATTCTCGCATTCAAAATCATGAATGACCCATTCGTTGGTTCTCTTACTTTCTGCCGCATTTATTCCGGCACGCTGGCAACCGGAACTTCTGTGCTGAATTCAGTCAAGGGCAAGAAAGAGCGCGTCGGTCGTATGTTGGAAATGCACTCTAACTCGCGTGAGGATATTAAAGAAGCGTATGCTGGTGATATTGTGGCGATTGCAGGCCTTAAAGAAACCACTACGGGGGACACGCTTTGCGATCCGCTGAAGCCGGTTATTCTTGAGCGTATGGAATTCCCTGATCCGGTAATCGAGATTGCTATTGAACCTAAAACCAAGGTTGACCAGGAAAAAATGGGCGTTGCGCTTAATCGCCTGGCTGCTGAGGATCCTTCTTTCCGGGTTAAATCAGATGAAGAATCTGGTCAGACAATTATTGCCGGCATGGGTGAGTTGCATCTCGATATTCTTGTTGATCGCATGAAGCGTGAATTTGGTGTTGAAGCCAATATCGGTGCGCCGCAGGTTGCTTATCGTGAAACCATTACCCGTGAAGCAGATATTGATTATACCCACAAGAAGCAGTCCGGTGGTTCAGGCCAGTTTGCTCGTGTGAAAATCATCTTTTCGCCTAATGAAGAAAGCGAAGATTTCGAGTTTGTCAGCAAAATTGTTGGCGGTAACGTGCCAAAAGAATACATCCCGGGCGTTGAAAAAGGCATCAAATCAGTTATGGATGCTGGCCCGGTTGCCGGCTTCCCGATGCTGGGTGTGAAAGCGACTTTGTATGATGGTTCTTATCATGATGTAGATAGTTCCGTCCTTGCATTTGAAATTGCTGCTCGTGCCGCATTCCGTCAGGGTGCAAAGGAAGCGGGCGCGAAGCTACTGGAGCCTATAATGAAGGTTGAAGTGGTGACGCCTGAAGATTATATGGGCGATGTTATTGGTGATTTGAATTCACGTCGTGGTCAGATTTCCGGTACAGAGGTTCGTGGTATCGACCAGATCGTGAATGCGATGGTGCCACTTGCCAATATGTTTGGTTATGTAAATAACCTGCGCTCTATGAGTCAGGGGCGCGCCCAGTACACCATGACTTTTGATCACTACGAGCAGGTGCCTCAAGCGGTTGCTGAAGAAGTTATCGAAAAATACGCGTAAAGAATTAACCAAAACTGTCGCATATGACCGGCGAATGATGGAGAGCCAAAATGGCAAAAGAGAAATTTGAACGTAATAAACCGCATTGCAACATCGGTACAATTGGCCATGTTGACCACGGCAAAACTACTTTGACTGCTGCGATCACCAAGTATTTTGGTGACTTTAAAGCTTATGATGAAATTGATGGTGCGCCAGAAGAAAAAGCGCGCGGCATTACAATTTCTACCGCTCATGTTGAATATGAAACTGATAATCGTCACTATGCTCACGTTGATTGCCCGGGCCATGCTGACTATGTGAAAAACATGATCACCGGTGCTGCGCAAATGGATGGCGGTATTCTGGTTTGTTCAGCGGCTGATGGCCCAATGCCACAGACTCGTGAGCATATTTTGCTTGCTCGCCAGGTTGGTGTTCCTGCCCTCGTTGTCTACCTCAACAAAGTTGATCAGGTTGATGATGAAGAGTTGCTTGAACTGGTCGAAATGGAAGTTCGTGAATTGCTTTCAGATTACGATTTTCCTGGTGATGATATTCCTATCATCAAGGGTTCTGCTCTTGCTGCTTTGGAAGGTCGTGATCCTGAAATTGGTGAAAATTCAATTCGCGAACTTATGGAAGCTGTTGATTCCTATATTCCACAGCCCGAGCGTCCTGTTGACCTGCCATTCCTACTGCCAATCGAAGATGTGTTCTCGATTTCCGGTCGTGGTACTGTTGTAACCGGTCGTGTTGAGCGTGGCGTGATTAATATTGGTGATGATATTGAAATCGTTGGTATCAAAGACACTCAGAAAACCACTTGTACTGGTGTAGAAATGTTCCGCAAGCTGCTTGATCGCGGTGAAGCTGGTGATAACATTGGTGCTCTTATTCGTGGTATTGAGCGCGATAAAGTTGAGCGTGGCCAAGTTCTTTGTAAGCCTGGATCGGTTACACCGCATACCAAGTTTACTGCTGAAGCCTATATTCTTACCAAGGAAGAGGGTGGCCGCCATACTCCATTCTTCACTAACTATCGTCCACAGTTCTACTTCCGTACAACTGATGTGACAGGTGTTGTGAGCCTTCCTGAAGGTACGGAAATGGTTATGCCTGGTGACAATGTTGAAATGTCAGTTGAGTTGATCGTACCGATCGCCATGGAAGATCGTCTTCGCTTCGCTATTCGCGAAGGTGGCCGTACCGTCGGGTCAGGTATCGTAAGCAAGATTGTTGAGTAATTGAATAGTAGGGGGCGTGGCAGTAATTGCTGCGCCTTTTGCTGACAAGAGGGAATTCCCATGAACGGCCAGAATATCCGGATACGCCTTAAAGCGTTTGATCATCGTATTCTTGATGCGTCGACTAAAGAGATTGTTTCGACTGCAAAAAGAACCGGTGCTCAGGTACGTGGACCTGTTCCACTGCCGACCAGAATTGAAAAGTATACGGTAAACCGTTCGCCACATATCGACAAAAAGTCGCGTGAACAGTTTGAAATGCGTACACATAAGCGCCTGTTGGATATCGTAGATCCTACACCGCAAACTGTTGATGCGTTGATGAAGCTTGATCTTGCTGCCGGTGTGGACGTCGAGATTAAGTTGTAAATCTGATTGTTCAGATGAATAATTAATCCGGAATGATTTCGGATTTAAGAATTGAAACAAACGAGGCAAAGCTGCATTTGGTGCAGTAATAACCTCAATGAGGATTGAACCAATGCGTTCAGGCGTGATTGCTCAGAAAGTGGGAATGACCCGCGTATTCACCGATGAAGGTGTTAATGTGCCGGTGACAGTGCTCCGAATGGAGAATTGTCAGGTTGTTTCTCACAAAACAGAAGATAAAAACGGTTACACAGCTTTGCAGCTGGGTGTTGGTGCCGCTAAAGTCAAAAATGTAACCAAGCCAATGCGTGGTCACTTTGCTGTTGCGAAGGTTGAGCCTAAACGTAAACTGGCTGAATTTCGGGTTGCTCCTGAAAACATGGTTGATATTGGTGCCGAGATTACTGCAGATCATTTTGTACCTGGCCAAAAAGTTGATGTGACGGGTACGTCGATCGGTAAAGGTTTTGCCGGTGCGATGAAACGCCATAACTTCGGCGGGTTGCGGGCATCACATGGTGTTTCCGTCTCTCACCGTTCGCATGGTTCAACCGGTCAGTGTCAAGATCCTGGTAAAGTATTCAAGGGCAAGCGGATGGCTGGCCACATGGGTTCAACCCGGGTAACTACACAAAATGTTGAAGTTGTTCGTACCGATGTTGAGCGCGGACTTATCCTTATTAAAGGTGCGGTTCCTGGTTCTAAAGGTGCATGGATATTGGTGCGTGATGCGGTTAAAAAAGCGCGTCCTGATAATGCTCCAATGCCAGCAGCAATTAGAACGGCAGTCAACGGTAACGAGACTGCAGGTGAGGGAGACGCATAATGGACATTAAAGTCACCACACTTGATGGCAAAGCCTCTGGAAAAGTATCTTTGTCGGATGCAATTTTTGGACTTGACCCTCGAGCCGATATTCTGCAACGCATGGTTCGTTATCAACTGGCCAAGCGCCGGGCTGGTACTCACCAGGTTCAGGGTCGTTCTGATGTTAATCGTACCGGGGCGAGATTGTACCGTCAAAAAGGTACTGGTAATGCACGTCACCATGCGGCTTCTGCTCCACAGTTTCGTGGCGGCGGTAAGGCCCATGGCCCACAATCACGTGACCATGCACATAATTTGAACAAAAAATTTCGTGCTTTGGCGCTTCGGCATGCTCTTTCAAGCAAACTGAAAGATGATGCGATTGTTGTTGTTGATGATGCGGCTTCAAAAGATCCAAAAACTTCTGCATTGCGTAGTCAGCTTGAAAAGCTTGGTTGGACCAATGCTCTGGTAATCAGCGGCAAGGAGGTCGATAAGAATTTTGGCCTCGCAGCCAGAAATATACCTAATCTCGATGTTCTGCCAATTCAGGGCATCAATGTGTATGACATTCTGCGCCGTGAGAAACTTGTTTTGACCAAAACGGCTGTTGAAGCCCTTGAGGAGCGTTTTAAATGAGCGAGATTAATAATTATGACGTGATCCGCTCACCTGCGATCACCGAGAAAGCAACGATGGCTTCGGAAAATGATCAGATCATTTTCAATGTGGCTGCCGATGCGACTAAGCCTGAAATCAAGCGCGCTGTTGAAGGCCTGTTTGGTGTGAAAGTAAAAAGCGTCAATACGCTGGTTCGCAAGGGCAAAGTAAAGCGTTTTCGCGGCCACCTAGGTCGTCAAAGCAATGTGAAAAAGGCAGTTGTCAGGTTGGTTGACGGTCAGTCGATTGATATTACAACAGGTCTGTAGAATTTGAATTGTGTGACCTTCGTGGTTTACAGGAAAAAGAACAATGGCGTTAAAGAAGTTTAATCCAACGACACCGAGCCAGCGTCAGCTGGTAATCGTTGATCGTACCGGTCTTTGGAAAGGCAAGCCTGTCAAGAAATTGACAGAGGGTCTTTCCCAAAGTGGTGGTCGTAATAACCGTGGTCGCATTACTGCATTCAATCGCGGTGGTGGTCATAAGAGAACATACCGCAAGATCGACTTCAAACGTACGAAGTTTGATATTTGGGCGACTGTGGAACGTATTGAATACGATCCAAACCGGACCGCTTATATCGCTTTGTTGACCTACGAGGATGGCGAGCAGACCTATATCCTTGCACCTCAGCGTTTGGCTGCCGGCGACAAGGTAATTGCTGCGAATTCCGCGGATGTGAAACCTGGCAATGCGATGCCACTTTCTGCAATTCCGGTTGGAACTATTATACATAATGTGGAAATGAAGCCAGGCAAGGGTGGTCAGATTGCTCGCTCTGCTGGTACATATGCCCAGCTTGTTGGTCGTGATGGAACATATTCCATTCTTCGTTTGAAGTCTGGTGAGCAACGATTGATCCTGTCTACGTGCATGGCTTCAATTGGTGCAGTTTCCAATCCTGATAACTCTAACATCAACCTTGGTAAAGCCGGCCGTTCACGCTGGTTGGGTCGTCGTCCAAGTGTTCGTGGTGTTGCCATGAACCCGGTAGATCACCCGCATGGTGGTGGTGAAGGTCGTACATCCGGTGGTCGTCATCCGGTTTCTCCTTGGGGTAAACCCACCAAGGGTAAGCGGACACGGTCTAACAAAACCACCGATAAATTTATTATGCGTTCGCGCCATCAGCGCAAGAAGTAAGGAAAGCAATTCGTGTCACGTTCTGTTTGGAAAGGTCCATTTGTTGACGGTTATCTTCTCAAGAAAGCTGAGAAGGTTCGTGAATCTGGACGCAATGAAGTGATTAAGATCTGGAGCCGTCGTTCCACCATTCTTCCCCAATTCGTCGGGTTGACCTTTGGTGTTTATAACGGCCACAAGCATGTGCCTGTTTCTGTATCGGAAGATATGGTTGGTCACAAGTTTGGTGAGTTTTCACCAACCAGAACTTATTACGGCCATGCTGCCGACAAAAAGGCAAAGAGGAAATAATTATGAGCAAGCCAAAGCGCGAACGCGCGCTCAAAGAGAATGAGGCCAAAGCGGTTCATCGCACAATTCGTGTGAGCCCGCAGAAGCTCAACCTGGTTGCCCAGATGATACGTGGCAAAAAAGCAAATGCGGCTTTGGCTGATTTGACTTTCTCGCGCAAGCGTATTGCTGAGACAGTTAAGAAGTGCCTCTTGTCTGCAATTGCCAATGCTGAGAACAACCATGATCTTGATGTGGACAATTTGATTGTTGCAGAAGCTCATGTGGGCAAAGCCTTGGTGATGAAACGCTTTATGGCGCGCGGTCGCGGTAAATCCAGCCGGATATTGAAGCCGTTTTCCCATCTCACGATTATTGTTCGTGAAGTTGAAGAGACTACAAATGATGATTCCGTTGGGGAGGCTGCATAATGGGTCAAAAAATTAATCCAATCAGCTTTCGCCTGGGTATCAATCGTACGTGGGATTCACGTTGGTTTGCCAGCAAGGGTGAATATGGAAATCTGCTTCATCAGGATATTAAAATCCGTAATTACCTGCAGAAAGAACTTAAGGCCGCTTCAATTGCAAAAGTTGTAATTGAGCGCCCGCACAAAAAATGCCGAATTACTATTCATTCTGCCCGTCCAGGCATTATTATTGGTAAAAAAGGTGCTGATATTGAAAAACTGAAGCGCAAAATTTCAACCATGACAGATTCAGAAGTTCATCTGAATATTGTTGAAATTCGCAAGCCTGAGATGGATGCAACGATTGTTGCCCAGTCTATTGCGCAACAGCTTGAGCGCCGGGTCGCCTTTCGTCGTGCAATGAAGCGGGCGGTTCAATCTGCCATGCGTCTTGGTGCTGGCGGAATTCGTATTAACTGCGGTGGCCGTCTTGGTGGTGCAGAAATTGCACGCATGGAATGGTATCGCGAGGGTCGTGTGCCGCTTCATACGTTGCGTGCCGATATTGATTATGGAACAGCTGAAGCTGCGACTGCCTATGGCATTTGTGGTGTGAAGGTCTGGATCTTCAAGGGTGAAATTCTTGAGCATGATCCAATGGCTTCTGAACGCCGCAGTGTTGAAAGTCAGGAACAAGGTTCTGGCGGAGGCCGTCGTTCTGGCGCGCCGCGCCGGTAATTTGAGGATTGAGATAAGATGCTGCAACCAAAGCGCACAAAATTTCGTAAGCAACACAAGGGTCGTATTCACGGCAATGCCAAAGGTGGTACATCTTTGACATTTGGTGCTTATGGCTTGAAAGCCATGGAGCCCGAGCGGATTACCGCCCGGCAAATCGAAGCAACACGTCGTGCCATCACCCGTCACATGAAACGTGCCGGTCGTGTGTGGATCCGGATTTTTCCGGATGTGCCGATTTCCAAGAAGCCTACCGAAGTCCGTATGGGTAAAGGTAAGGGTTCTCCGGAATATTGGGCCGCTCGTGTGGCGCCTGGCCGGATCATGTTTGAGATTGATGGTGTGAATGAAACGATTGCTCGCGAGGCGCTTCGCCTTGGAGCTCGTAAATTGCCCATTAAAACCCGTTTCGTTCAGCGTGTTGCTGACTGATAACCAATTTAAGTGACGAGAAAGGTTGAGGCAATGAAGCCCAGCGACATTCGTGCAATGACAGATGATCAGCTTAGAGATGAGCTGATTAAGTTGAAAAAAGAACAGTTTAATTTGCGTTTTCAGCGCGCCACAGGTCAGCTTGAGAATACTTCTCGGGTACGCCAGGTTCGCCGTGATATAGCACGCATTCAGACAATAGCCCGCGTGAAGCAGGCAGAGGCTGCTCAGGCGTAACGCCTGGCGGGATTTAAGGAAAACACTATGCCGAAACGCATTTTGCAGGGCACTGTCGTCAGTGACAAAAATGATAAAACCGTGGTTGTTAAAGTGGAACGCCGCTTTACACATCCATTGTATAAGAAAACTGTGCGCCGCTCTAAAAACTACAAGGCGCATGATGAGGCCAATGCCAAGAAAGTTGGCGATCTGGTTTCAATCGAGGAAAGCCGTCCGATTTCAAAGGACAAATGCTGGGTTGTTGTTGAAGACGCAAAAAGCGCCTGATCCTCGTTTAAGAATACCGGTTTGGCCGATTGGCTTATGCCGGATAGTAATTTGAGGCAATTAATTTGATTGCCGCATGAATAGAGAAGAACAGACATGATTCAGATGCAATCAAATCTTGAAGTCGCCGATAATTCCGGTGCCAAGCGCGTTATGTGCATCAAGGTGCTTGGTGGTTCCAAGCGTAAATATGCTTCAGTTGGCGATACCATCGTTGTTTCGATCAAGGAAGCTATTCCACGGGGTCGTGTTAAAAAGGGTGATGTTGCAAAGGCCGTCGTGGTCCGCACCCGCAAGGATATTCAGCGTGCTGATGGCAGTGTCATTCGTTTTGATGGCAATGCGGCTGTACTGGTTGATGCTAAAAAAGAGCCAATTGGTACTCGAATTTTTGGACCTGTGCCTCGTGAGCTTCGCGCTAAAAGACACATGAAGATTATCTCTTTGGCACCTGAAGTGCTGTAAGGATTTATTGAGATGCAAAAGATACGCAAGGGCGATGAAGTCGTCGTGCTGACCGGCAAAGACAAAGGCCGCAAAGGTAATGTGATGAGTGTTAATCCCAAAGAGGGAAAGGCATTTGTTTCCGGAATTAATATGGTCAAGCGGCACACAAAACAAAGTGCGTCGCAGGAGGCCGGTATTTTTTCGAAGGAAGCTGCAATTCAATTGTCAAATATTGCAATTGCAGACCCTAAAGATGGCAAGCCCACCCGGGTTGGATTTAAATCAGCAGACGATGGCCGCAAGGTTCGTTTTGCAAAACGTTCTGGAGACGTAATCGATGGCTGAGGCAACTTATGAGCCACGCCTGAAAAAGCATTATGCCGCAGTTGTGCAGCCTAAAATGCTTGAACAGTTTGGCTATAAAAACCCTATGCAAATGCCACGCATAGATAAAATTGTGCTCAATATGGGCATTGGTGAATCCACCAATGATTCAAAGAAAGCACGCATCGCAGCTGCAGATCTGTCACTTATTGCTGGTCAGAAAGCTGTTGTGACACGCGCCAAGAAGTCGATAGCGACTTTTAAGGTACGTGAAGATATGCCGCTTGGCGCAAAAGTTACCCTGCGCGGCGCAAGAATGTATGAATTCCTTGATCGTCTCATCAATATTGCGCTACCGCGCGTGAGAGACTTTCGTGGTTTGAACCCGAAAAGCTTCGATGGAAATGGCAACTTTGCCATGGGCATCAAAGAACACATTGTGTTCCCTGAAATTGACTATGATAAAGTCGATGAGATCTGGGGCATGGACGTTATCGTTTGTACGACAGCTGATACGAATGACGAGGCGAGAGCATTGCTCAAAGCTTTTAATTTCCCATTTCCCGAATAGGGCTTTGGATTAAATTCACCTGTAACGGCATCCGTTTGGAAGGAATAAAAGATGGCGAAAGTTAGCGCGATCGAAAAAGGAAAAAGAGTCCGCAGGACAGTGGCAAAGTTTGCTGCTAAACGTGCGGTGCTTAAAGCAATCATCAATGACAAGACATTGCCAATGGATGAACGCTTCAAGGCTCAGTTGAAACTTAATGAACTGCCACGCAGTTCCAGCAAGGTTCGTATTCGTAACCGTTGTGAAATTTCAGGCAGGCCCCGTGCATTTTACCGCAAAATGAAGATGTCTCGTATCGCGCTGCGTGAACTTGGTTCCCAGGGCAAAATACCTGGCATTGTAAAATCCAGCTGGTAAGGAAAATCAGATATGTCTATGACAGACCCCTTGGGGGATATGCTTACCCGCATTCGTAATGCTTTGATGCGCGGTAAATCTAAAGTTTCGAGCCCGGCATCATCATTGCGGGCAAATGTTCTTGATGTGCTCCAGGCCGAAGGTTACATCCGCGGTTATACCCGCGTTGATTTTAACAATGGCAAAGCCGAGTTGGACATTGAACTGAAATATTTCGAGGGAGCACCTGTAATTCGTGAAATTACTCGTATTTCCAAACCTGGTCGTCGGGTGTATTCGTCGGTCAAATCGATTCCGCGTGTTGCGAATGGATTGGGAGTTTCGATACTTTCCACTCCAAAAGGTGTTATGGCCGATCATGACGCACGGGAACAGAATGTAGGCGGCGAGGTTCTCTGTCAGATCTTCTGATCGACCGGGTGAAACGCAATAACCGAACAGGCAGAAAATTATGTCGCGGATAGGTAAAAAAGCAATCGCCATCCCTGAGGGGATTACGGCAACACTGGATGGCCAAACGGTCACTGCAAAGGGCCCTATGGGCGAATTGAGCTTTGTTGTGAACGATGACGTTCTGGTGAAAATGGAAGATGGGGCGTTCAAGGTTGATCCGAAGAACAACTCGAAGAATGCGCGCTCTCAATGGGGTATGTCGCGGACGATGATTTCTAACATCTTTAATGGTGTTAAAGAGGGTTTTTCCAAAACTCTTGAAATCAATGGCGTTGGCTATCGTGCTGCCATGCAGGGAAACAAGTTGCAATTGCAGCTCGGTTTTTCTCATGAAGTGCTTTATGACATCCCCGAAGGTGTCGATGTAAAAGTGACCAAACCAACTGAAATTATTGTTTCAGGCTTTGACAAGCAAAAAGTTGGCCAGGTTGCTGCAGAAATTCGTAAATATCGCCCACCAGAGCCTTATAAAGGCAAGGGTGTTAAATACGCTGATGAATTTATCTTCCGTAAGGAAGGCAAAAAGAAGTAAGGCACTGAACAAATGGCAAGTTCTTCTAAAACAAAACAGCGGCGCGCAGAGCGTGTTCGTCGCGATCTTAAGAAAGTGGCCAATGGCCGCGCCCGTTTGAGCGTTTATCGTTCTGCGCAGAATATTTATGCGCAGGTGATTGACGATTTAAATGGCCACACAGTTGCTGCTGCTTCCACTTTGGAAAAAGATGCGACAAAGGACGGCAAAGGCGGAAACGTCGCTGCTGCTGCGGTGGTTGGTAAAATGATTGCTGAACGTGCATCAAAAGCCGGTATCAAAGATGTGGTTTTTGATCGCGGTTCTTATCTTTATCACGGTCGTGTTAAAGCATTGGCGGAAGCTGCTCGCGAAGGCGGGTTAAACTTCTAGTTTGAAATTTCTCAAGGGCATTCACCGATAAGAAGGCCTTTGGTGCTCCGGAAAAGAATAAAGGTTTAAGGATATGGCACCGAGACAACAGCGAAATGATCGTGATGAGCGTGACAGCGAGTTTGTTGATAAACTGGTACACATCAACCGTGTGGCAAAAGTTGTAAAAGGCGGTCGACGCTTTGGCTTTGCTGCACTTGTGGTTGTTGGTGATCAAAAAGGCCGGGTTGGTTTTGGCCACGGTAAAGCGCGCGAAGTGCCTGAGGCTATTCGCAAAGCTTCTGAGGCTGCAAAACGCGATATGATATTTGTACCTTTGCGTGATGGCCGCACTTTGCACCATGATGTTAAAGGCCGCCACGGAGCAGGTAAGGTTGTGCTGCGTGCGGCACCTCCAGGAACCGGTATTATTGCCGGTGGTCCAATGCGTGCGGTGTTTGAAACTGTTGGAATGTCTGACGTTGTTGCCAAATCTATTGGTACATCGAACCCATACAACATGGTTCGTGCTACATTTGATGCGCTGAAGCGCCAGATGCATCCGCGGGATATTGCGACCCAGAGAGGGCTTAAATTTGCCACTCTTCAGGCGCGTCGTCGCGATCTGGTTGGCAGCGAAGACTAAATCACGTAGCGGTGCCTTAACCGTTACTTTGAATTCTATAATTTGCGCTTATATTTGAATTCAAATTATGCGCAAAACAACATGATCAGGGAGCCAGCCTAGCTGGATTTCAAAATGGCTGACAAAAAATCAGGCAAAACGGTTACCGTTCAACAGACCGGTAGCCCGCTTCGTCGCCGGTCAGATCAGCGCGCTACGCTGATTGGTCTTGGCTTGAACAAAATGAACCGCCGCCGTACTCTGGAAGATACTCCAGCTGTTCGTGGCATGATCCGCAAAGTCTCGCACATGGTGCGGGTGGTCGACGAAGCCTGATTAGCGGCTTACAGAGGTATTGAACAATGAAACTCAATGAAATCAACGACAATGAAGGTGCTGTTCATTCTCGTAAGCGCGTAGGTCGCGGTATTGGTTCCGGTAAGGGCAAGACTGGCGGACGTGGCGTAAAAGGCCAGAAGTCTCGTTCAGGTGTGGCAATCAAAGGTTTTGAAGGCGGGCAAATGCCCCTCTATCGTCGCCTGCCTAAACGTGGATTTAACAATATTTTTGCCAAGAAACTCAACATTGTTTCGATTGCTCGCATTGAGCAGGCAATTGACGCGGGAAAGCTGGACGTTAAATCTGCTATTACTGCTGAAAGCCTCAAGGAGGCCGGTGTAATTCGTCGGGTAAAAGACGGTGTACGTTTGCTTTCTGATGGTGAGACCAAAAATAAACTGACCTTTGATATTGCTGGCGCTTCTAAAGCCGCAATTGAAAAAATCGAAAAAGCTGGCGGTAAGGTGAACTTGCCGGTTGAAAAAGAAAATGCGGACGCTTAATTAATACAATACAGCTTTATTATTACCGGAGAGATTGATGGCATCGGCAGCAGAACAACTTGCAGCGAATCTAAATTTTGCCTCTTTTTCAAAAGCGACGGAACTTAAGAAGCGCATTTGGTTTACACTGGGTGCGTTGGTTATTTATCGTCTTGGGACATATATCCCGCTACCGGGAATTAATGCGGACGCTTTTGCCCGTGCATTTGAACAGCAAAGCCAGGGCGTCCTTGGCTTGTTTAATATGTTTTCGGGTGGTGCGGTTGAACGATTAGCCATTTTTGCACTGGGCATTATGCCTTATATTTCTGCGTCCATTATTATTCAGCTGATGACTTCAGTTGTGCCAACTCTTGAGCAACTCAAGAAAGATGGTGAGCAGGGCCGCAAAACAATCAATCAATATACCCGCTATGGCACTGTAATTCTTGCAACCCTGCAGGCCTATGGCATTGCAGCCGGGCTTTCGGGGTCGGGAAACATTGTAAATGATCCAGGCTGGTTTTTCACCATGTCTGCGGTGATTACGCTTGTGGGCGGCACGATGTTCCTGATGTGGCTTGGTGAGCAGATTACCGCACGTGGTATCGGCAATGGTATTTCCCTGATCATTTTCTCAGGCATTGTTGCGGCACTTCCAACGGCTATTGCGCAATTGTTAGAAGCTGCGCGAACCGGTGCAATTACTACAATTATTTTGCTGGTGGTGCTGGTTTCTGCTTTGGCTCTCATCGGGATCGTTGTGTTCATTGAACGGGCACAGCGTAAACTTCTGATCCAATATCCAAAACGTCAGGTTGGTAATAAAATGTTTCAGGGCGATGCATCCCATCTGCCGCTTAAACTGAACACGGCCGGTGTTATTCCACCAATCTTTGCCTCATCCTTGTTATTGCTTCCAGTGACTGTGGCTAACTTTGCCGCCTCATCGGATGTGCCTGGCTGGCTCGGGTTGATCATTGCATCGCTTGGTCGAGGGCAACCGCTCTATTTGTTTATCTATGCCAGTTTGATCATGTTCTTTGCGTTCTTCTATACCGCGATTGTTTTCAGCCCTAAAGATACGGCCGATAATCTAAAGAAGCATGGCGGGTTTATTCCGGGTATTCGTCCTGGTGAGCGAACTGCTAGCTATATCGACTATGTGCTAACTCGAATTACTCTTGCAGGTGCGCTATATCTTGTGTTTGTATGTCTTATCCCGGAAATGTTCATGTCGAATATGGGGATATCAGTGTTCCTTGGGGGAACATCACTTTTGATTATGGTGAGTGTGACTATGGATACGGTTTCGCAAGTACAAGGCCATCTTTTTGCCCAGCAATATGAAGGTTTGGTGAAAAAATCCAAGTTGCGCGGTGGAAAGCGCAAGAGATGAGATTAATCCTCATTGGCCCGCCTGGAGCGGGTAAGGGGACCCAGGCTACGCGCCTGGCGGACAGTCACAAAATTCCTCACCTTTCTACAGGTGATATGTTGCGAGCTGCTATTGCAGAGGGCTCCGACGTTGGTAAACGTGCACAAGTAATAATGAATGCGGGTAAGCTTGTATCTGACGATATGGTCAATAAGATCGTTTCTGACCGGATAGACAGGGACGATTGTGCAAACGGTTTTATTCTGGATGGGTATCCTCGCACTCTGGCTCAAGCTGATTCTGTCGATGAAATCTTTGCTGATAAGGATATAATTCTAGATGCGGTTGTTGAATTACGGGTCGATGACGATGCGTTGATCGATCGGATAACCGGCCGCTTTTTGTGCGCCAGTTGTGGTGAAGGTTATCATGATCGCCACAAGCTTCCTGTCGTCGATGGTATTTGCGATAATTGTGGGTCAACAGATTTTAAAAGACGTCCTGATGATGTGGAAAATACTGTACGTGTACGGTTGTTTACCTACTACAAACAGACCTCTCCATTGATTGGATATTACTATGCCAGACATAAATTGTTACGTGTTGACGGCATGGGAAGTATCAACGATGTATCGCAGGGAATAGAAAAAGTACTGGAACAGGTATAAAGTTTGAAAATATTGTTTCAGGGTAGTTGACGAAGAAGGGTGTTTGCCGCTAATACCATCAAAATTCAGATCAAATGTGCGATCGGAGTCGGTTTCGAGAGAGATGCGGATCCCGGTCGCTGAGGTTTGGAATTAAACCATCATTTACCTTCTGGGTACGAAAAGAAGGATAGCGCTAATTGTGGCGTTGTTCTGGTGACAATCAGGCTTTGCCCTGAATGATAAGGAGAGTGGACGTGGCTCGTATTGCTGGCGTCAATATTCCGACGAACAAGCGCGCTGTTATTGCGCTTCAGTATATTCACGGAATCGGCCAAAAAATTGCCGGAGAAATTATAGAGAAAGCGGGAATTCCGCTTGATCGCCGTGTAAATACACTGTCGGATGCTGAAGTACTTCAGATTCGCGAAATTATTGACCGCGACTATATGGTTGAGGGTGACCTTCGCCGTGATAAATCAATGAACATCAAACGTTTGATGGATCTTGGTTGCTATCGTGGTTTGCGGCATCGCCGTAGTCTGCCTGTTCGCGGTCAGCGCACCCATACAAATGCGCGTACCCGCAAAGGCCCAGCACGGGCAATTGCAGGCAAAAAGAAATAACATGGCTGGCCTATGGGCCGGCTTTTTCGTGTTTGCATGTTTGTCTTGCAAGCCGTCTTTGTAAAAATAGAATAATGGAATGCAGGTGTTAGTCTGTATTCCGGTGGAGCTGCCGGTTTTACGGCAGTGTAGAGATCGAAGGAAAAATAATGGCTAAAGAAGCCGGTCGCGTAAAACGTCGCGAACGTAAGAATATTTCGTCGGGCGTTGCCCACGTACATTCCACATTCAACAATACCATGATCACAATCACAGATGCACAAGGAAATACAATTTCCTGGTCGTCTGCTGGTGCGCAAGGGTTTAAGGGGTCGCGGAAGTCTACACCTTATGCAGCTCAAATGGCTGCGGAAGATGCCGGCCAGAAAGCTGCTGAACACGGTATGAAAACACTGGAAGTAGAGGTTCGCGGTCCGGGTTCCGGTCGTGAATCTGCTTTGCGGGCGCTGCAATCTATCGGGTTTATAATTACAGCAATTCGCGATGTTTCTTCTATTCCGCATAACGGATGTCGCCCGCGTAAGCGCCGTCGCGTATAACTTACAGTTCCGCTCAGAGCGGAATATCGACAGACTTTGTCACGAATGGATAGTGGCGAAGGTATCGAAAGGATTTAATTCATGATCCATAAAAATTGGCAAGAATTGATTAAGCCGAACAAACTAGAAG
Organism: Rhizobiaceae bacterium; assembly: GCA_026981655.1. Lineage (GTDB taxonomy): Bacteria > Pseudomonadota > Alphaproteobacteria > Rhizobiales > Rhizobiaceae > SZUA-100. Next base: position 27,715 of record JALSIJ010000024.1, read on the forward strand.
TTTCTTCGGAAGGCAGCATTGGTAAAGTTTTGGCCGAGCCTCTGGAAAGAGGTTTTGGCCTGACACTGGGTAATGCTTTGCGTCGTGTATTGTTATCATCACTTCAAGGCGCTGCTGTGACGGCTGTGCAAATTGATGGTGTATTGCACGAGTTTTCTTCAATTCCTGGTGTTCGTGAAGATGTTACAGACATCATCCTGAACATTAAGGAAATTGCACTTCGCATGGAAAGCGAAGGCTCAAAGCGGATGGTCGTTCGTAAAGAAGGCCCGGGCGTTGTTACCGCAGGCGATATTCAAACTGTTGGCGATGTTGAAATTCTCAACCCTGATCTGGTTCTGTGTACGCTTGATGAGGAAAGTGAAATCCGCATCGAGTTTACTGTAGAAACCGGCAAGGGCTATGTGGCGGCTGAACGTAATCGCTCGGAAGATTCGCCGATTGGCATGATCCCGGTTGATTCGCTGTTTTCTCCGGTTCGCAAGGTCTCCTATAAGGTTGACAAAACCCGTGAAGGTCAGGTCCTGGATTACGACAAACTGACCATGACACTGGAAACGGATGGCTCTGTTTCTCCTGAAGATGCGGTGGCTTTTGCTGCTCGAATTCTGCAGGATCAATTGACCATATTCGTTAACTTTGAAGAGCCGGAAAAAGAGGTTGTTCAAGAACAGGTTGCCGAGCTTGCATTCAATCCTGCTTTGCTTAAGAAAGTTGACGAGTTGGAATTGTCGGTTCGTTCTGCAAACTGCCTGAAAAATGACAACATCGTCTATATTGGTGATCTTATTCAGAAAACAGAGGCAGAAATGCTTCGCACACCAAACTTCGGCCGTAAGTCGTTGAACGAGATCAAGGAAGTTCTGGCTTCCATGGGGTTGCATTTGGGAATGGAAGTTTCTGCCTGGCCGCCTGAGAATATCGAAGATCTGGCAAAGCGATACGAAGATCAATATTAGAAAACTGGCAGGTGAACTGCCGACCATTGAGTTAAGGAGAGCGCTATGCGCCACCGTAAACAAGGCCGTAAATTAAATCGGACCCATAGCCATCGCAAGGCGATGTTCGCTAATATGGCAGCATCATTGCTGTTGCATGAGCAAATTGTCACCACTTTGCCAAAGGCAAAAGAAATGCGGGCGATTGCTGATAAACTGATCACTCTCGGTAAACGTGGTGATTTGCATGCCCGTCGTCAGGCGATTTCCCAGATCCGCGATATTGCTGTTGTTGGAAAATTGTTCAGCGAACTTGCTGAGCGTTACGCGGACCGCAAGGGCGGATATACCCGCGTATTGAAAGCTGGTTTTCGCTATGGTGACAATGCGCCATTGGCTGTGATTGAGCTGGTTGATCGTAATCCTGAAGCCAAGGGTGCCGGTGATCGCGCACGTTTGGAAGAAGAAGACGCGCTCGGTGAGACAGAAGAACAAGCGGTATCTGCTTAGTTCTATTGTTGGTATGTATTATTTCGGGAGAGGCGGCGCGTTTGTGCCGCCTTTTTTTGTTTGTAGAGATAGGTGATAGCTTTCAAAACAGGTGCGTTGAAAATGAAAAGTTACTATATGTACTTTCATTCCACGTTACTGTGCTGAATAATGGAAAGTGTTTGGGAGCGGATGCTCCAATGCTTGATTGTTACAAAACTGACAGGGTTGCAGAATGAGAAACTGGAAAATTCAGATTGTTATTGCTTTGGTGTTTGTTGCCGGTTCGCTTTCAGTAACACAGGCGCAAGATAGCCTCGATAAAATATTTCGCGGCGTAATAAGCGAGTTTTCCAATGCGGGCAGAAAATCGCCATCCGCCAAACGTGTGGTGCCTGAAAACCTTATAGTTCAACAATATTCGTTCTCACCCCTGGTTAAAGCTGTTGCTCCTGCGGTTGTGAATGTTTATGCGGCGCGTAAAACCAAGCGGCGCTCTCCCTTTGAGGGTGATCCTTTTTTTGAACGGTTTTTTGGTCGTGGCGGCATTGATGGAAGGCGCCCCAAAAAGCGGGTGCAGCGTTCTTTAGGGTCTGGCGTAATTGTTGGGACGCGCGGTATTGTGGTGACAAATTATCATGTCATTAAAGGTGCTACCGAAATAAAGGTGGCGCTTTCAAATGGGCGTGAATACGAGTCTAAAATTTTGCTGGCCGATGAAAAGTCCGACCTGACAATATTGCAGATTTTGTCTAATGAGACTTTCCCGAAAGTCGAACTTGGTAATTCTGATGGTCTTGAGGTTGGCGATATTGTGCTGGCAATAGGCAATCCGTTTGGGGTTGGTCAAACCGTCACCAGCGGTATTGTTTCTGCGCTTGCCCGGCCAAGCCTAGGCAAGGGAGATTTCGGGTTCTTTATCCAAACGGATGCATCGATCAATCCGGGGAACTCCGGTGGTGCTCTGGTTGATATGCATGGTCGTCTTGTTGGTATCAATACGGCTATATTTTCACGCTCGGGCGGTTCAAATGGTATTGGCTTTGCCATTCCCTCCAATATGGTTGAAGTGATATTGCGATCAGCTGCTGCTGGTAATAAAAAGCTGGTTCGCCCCTGGATTGGTGCCGACTTTCAAAACCTGACCTCCGACATTGCTGAAAGCCTTGGAATGCGTCAACCACGTGGCGCTCTGGTTGCTGGTGTTACGCGTAATAGTCCTGCTGATAAAGCCGGATTGAGGCCGGGTGATGTGGTGCTGAAGGTCAATGGAGACACAGTTCAGCATATTGATGCATTGGGCTACAGGTTGGCGACAGTTGGTATTGGGCGCGAGGCCCGGTTTGAAATTTTGTCTCAATCATCAAGAAAAGAAATCAATATTCTGCTCGCCAAGGCCCCTGAAACTGTTCCGCGTGATGAACGGCTGATTAGGGGGCGGTCGCCATTTTCTGGAGCGACGGTGGCTAATCTTTCTCCCGCTTTAGCGCGTGAAATTGGCCTGCGTGGCAGTGCGCGTGGTGTTATTGTCACCCGAATTCGCCGAGGCTCAACCGCCAACAGATTGGGGCTTAGGCCGCGCGATATTATTCGACTGGTCAATGATGAGAAAATCAGGTCCAGCAAACAATTGGATGAAATTGCCGCTAATGGTGCGCCTGTTTGGCGCTACACTCTTGATCGTGGTGGGCGAATGATTCGGCAGGTTGTTCGCTAACCCTATAATGGTGAAAATAATTGAGCGACCTATTTGAAACCAAGGACAACCCAGAAAACACGGCTGCTTCAAATTTGCATCGGCCTTTGGCTGATCGATTGCGACCTAAAAACCTTGGAGAAGTGGTCGGTCAGGATCACCTGCTTGGCAGGGATGGCATTTTATCCCGCATGATTGATGCGCAAACGCTTGGCAGCATGATATTCTGGGGACCGCCGGGTACTGGAAAAACCACCGTTGCGAGACTACTGGCAGATGAGACCAATTGGGCCTTTGAGCAGATTTCTGCAATTTTTTCCGGTGTTGCCGATCTAAAGAAATGTTTTGAAGCCGCTCGAATGCGGCGAAGCAATGGTCGGGCGACCTTGTTGTTTGTGGATGAAATTCATCGCTTTAACCGCGCACAACAGGATTCGTTCCTGCCTGTCATGGAAGATGGCACCATCATTTTGGTGGGAGCGACTACCGAAAACCCGTCGTTTGAACTGAACGCAGCCCTGTTGTCGCGGTCTCGTGTTTTAACTTTCAAATCGCACGATGATGAAAGCCTTGGTTCTTTGCTCAGCCGAGCAGAGGAAGTAGAGGGGAAAATTTTGCCGGTGGATGAGGCGGGCAGGGCGGCGTTGTTGAGGATGGCAGACGGCGATGGCCGTTCTGTGCTGACATTAGCGGAGGAGCTTTGGCGAGCGGCAAAAGCAGACGAGATATTTGGTGCGGCTGATCTACAGCAAATTTTGCAACGTCGCGCCCCGATTTATGACAAATCGCAGGATGGTCATTACAATTTGATTTCCGCTCTGCATAAGGCCGTGCGCGGGTCTGATCCGGATGCCGCACTTTACTATCTTGCTCGTATGCTCGATGCGGGCGAGGCGCCGCTATTTCTTGGCCGGCGGTTTGTGCGTATGGCCTCGGAAGATATTGGAATGGCCGATCCGCAGGCTTTGATAGTGGCCAATGCTGCTAAGGATGCCTATGACTATTTGGGTTCACCGGAGGGCGAGTTGGCGTTGGCGCAGGCCTGTGTCTATCTTGCCACCGCACCAAAATCCAATGCGGTTTATGTGGCCTATAAGGCTGCAATGAATTCAGCCAAAGAACACGGCTCATTGCCGCCGCCAAAACACATTATGAATGCGCCAACAAAACTTATGAAGTCGGAAGGTTACGGTGAAGGCTACGAGTATGATCATAATGCGCTAGG
>JALSIJ010000025.1 GCA_026981655.1 Rhizobiaceae bacterium
CTTCCTCCTGTGCCGTTTGCCCCATGGTTTCATGCTTCCGCCTGCTTCTCGCGGGGGGCCGTGTATCCGAGAGGATCGGGGCCATAGCGGTTTTCGCCTGGCGTTCCCTTGAGAAATCCCAGTTCGATGAACATCCACAACGCCACGGCCATGGACAGCCACATCACCATTGTTGCGCCGGTTCCAGGAACCATGAACTGAACCCCCGCCACTTCGACTGCCCTGTAGCCGATCTTGAAAATGCTCATGATCTGCATGAGAACGCCGGGGGCCAGAAAAATGACCGCCCAGGGCAGTGCCGGTTTGTCGCGGTCATGCAACCGCTTCACCACCACGGCTGACCATATATAGATGATCCCTACAGACACGATGATTTGTGCCAGTGTCAGCACGATGCCGCCAGGCAGGATCGATATCATGGCCCATCCGGCAATGAACACGATCGCCAGCAGGCCCAGAAACCCCATCCAGAATCCCTTTCGGGATATGCGCCCGTCAAATGTCATGAACAGTTCCATTTTTTCCTCCAAAATAAAATTATCGGGTTATTTGCTATTGGGCATGGGCGGTAATAGTGAGTTTTCCGCCCAGATCGAGAACAACAAAATTGACCTTTCCGATGCTCGCACTGCCGTCGCCGCGAGCGGTGACTGCATTGACCAGCGCATTTGCCGCCGGGCCGTATTCATTGGGATTGCCATCATTGATCCCGGCGGAAATCCAGGCAATCATCATGGCAGCAGGGCCGTTTTCGCCCCCGTCCCAGGGCTGTGTCGCGATGTCGATCAATGGCCCTTCAGGTTCGGAATTGCTGATCAGCAGACGTCCACTCCCCATCGTATGGCTGCAACTGACAATCTTCTGATCCGGACTGCCCGGTTTTTCATTCTCCAGACAGTTCAGTTTCCTAAATTTCAGCGGTTTGCCGACTGCATTTGCCGCCCTGCTAATCCGCTCGATGAGCTGATCGACGCTCAACCCCAGATTCTGTGCCATGACTGGCGACACAGACAGCAGAACCATCACAACAAAAGAAGTAACAACAAGCAGAAATGAATGTTTCAGGCCTTGGACAGTGTCCTCTGGCTTCCCCGGTCCATTGAGGGAACCCATCCTGATGGAACAGCCGGCATTGTTACGGGTCAGTGATTTTGATGTTGTGAAATCATTGCAGTCAATTTTCTTAATCATCTTGTTCTCCACATGGTGTTTGTTGTTTCCAAATTGATGCCGGCGCCAAAATGCCCGAAGGCTGAAATCAACCGGCGACCCGGTGCTATGAATTGCGTTACAAAAAATACTGAAATGGACAGCAGACAGGATTCCCGAGTTGCCCGGTGCGTGTTTGTCTCCTACTCCTTGTTGCCGACGCCGAATTTCAGGATCATGACGAGGAAGGTCAGTATCGACAACACCGCAAGGACCGAGCCTATCTTTGCCAGCGTCTCTCCGTTTTCGGTAAGTGCCATCACGATCCCCACCACCAGGATGACGACAGAACTGACCGCCAGGAAATAGTGCGGCCTGGCCCATTTGCTGGCCGCCGCAGCCGGGGTCAGGGCATAGTAGATCCCCATGATGGACATGGTGACAAAGCCGACAAGGTTGAGGTGGCCATGGGCCGGCGACAGGCTATGGTCCCCGGTCGCAGACATCTGGATACCCCAGATCATCCCTAAAAGAACAAAAAATGCCGCAGTTGCAAAAAACATGGTTGGTACTGATTTCATCTTTTTTTCCTCGTGTTGTTGTCGGCCGCACCAAGCGGCGGCCCGGTAAATTTCATTTGGAAACGGTCGGCAATTTCATCGATTTTCGCCATATCGTCAGGAATGCGGTAATTTCTGGCGGCCATTTCCTCAAAAAAACCCTCAAATCCGCCCGGGGTCAGGATGACCAGGTGGCGGCTCGGAATCGTGCTGACAACACGAAACGTATGCTCCTTGCCGCGAGGGATGAATGCGGATTGCCCCGGACCGCGGGTCAACTGCTTGCCCTCGATCCAGAATTCACAATCGCCGGTCAGGATCACAAAGGCTTCGTCCGCATCGCGGTGTACATGGCGCGGCGGGCCACTGCCGGGCGGTGAAACAGAATCGATAATCGACATCACGCCACCGGTTGTCGATGTGGCAAGAATGGTCCTGTAGGCGGTCCCATTCCATTCGATTGCTCCTGGACCAAGTGAAAATTCATTCATTTGCATCTTTGGTTGCCTCTCAACTTTGTCGCGACATTTGCAGAAAAAAATGTATATGAAAAATTGATTATTTGTATTATTTGGATTTACATGACAAATTTAAATGCCTTCGACCTGAACCTGCTGCGGGTGCTGGATGCACTTTTACGCGAGCGCTCGACCGTCAAAGCCGGCAAACGGGTCGGCCTTTCGCAACCCGCGGTTTCCGCGGCTCTGGCGCGCCTGCGCCTGTCGCTCGGCGACGAGTTGTTCTTTCGCAGTGGCAAGGCCTTCGAGCCAACGCAATTCGCGCTGTCACTAGAGGCACCACTGCGGGACGTGATGGGGCAAATGGAAGAGCTGATCTCTGGGCCTGATGCCTTTGATCCGGCGGTTTCGGATGCCAGATTGCGCATCTCGGGGGCCGATTACTTTGCTGAACTTTTAATGCCTGTCCTCACGGAACGATTGCAGGCAATGGCGCCGTCCATGCGAACCCATCTCGTCAACCTGGTGCCCAGAAAACCCTTTGAGGCTCTGACACACTATGATGTCGATCTGGTACTGAACCCCGAAATGGATTTGCCCGACTGGGCGAAACAGCAACGGGTTCTTACTTCCGAGTTCTGCGTCATTGCCCGCTCGGGTCATCAAAGGCTTGCGAGCGCCGGTGTCAAACCGGGCAGCGTCATTCCCATCGATCTGTTTTGCGATATCGGCCATGTATTGTTTTCAGCCGACGGCAAGAGGCAGGCGCAAGGAGATGTGGCCCTGGCAAGCATCGGGCGCCAGCGTCGGGTGGTGATGACGTTACCGGTGTTCTCCGGCGTCTACCGGGTGGTTGCCGGATCGGACCTGATCGCCCTGCTGCCCGCCACACTTGCGCGTCATGTGGCGCCGACAGTCGGCCTAGACATTTTTCTTTCGCCGGTGGCCATACCCGCTACAATAATCATGATGGCCTGGCATCGACGCATGAATGCCGACCCGGCCCATAAATGGTTGCGGCAGCAGATCACCGAACTTCTCGAGGACCTGGAAAATAACCCTGAATTGAGATTGTAGCGGCAACAAGCAGGCAAGCGTATGACCCGCACGGTATGTCGGAATTTGATTGTCTTTTCTGAGGCCGTGCCGCGTGTCCCGTGTTTTTGTCTCATCTTCGCTCCTTAATGGCTACGATGAGCTAAAAACACTCTCTTATGCAATACCGCTAATCTGTCCCATAAGCGCTGACGCCAGACAGCATGAATAAACAATGGGGAAGTTGCTCTCCTACTGGAGCGATCAATCTGAGTCCCGATTTAATAAAAGCACCTCGTGATTGTGTTGGCTATGTGCTTGCACATGAACTTTGTCATCTGAGAGAGCACAATCACAGCAAAAATTATTACGCATTGCTTGATACCTGTTACCCAAATTGGCGGGTTACAAAATCTAAGCTTGATGTAATGGCAGAGCTCATTCTTGCTGGCTAAATATTATACGGCATCCAAACGGCGTGTGGTTGGCTGATGGGGATTATCAAGGGAGAGCAAATTCTCCCTGATGCGGAATTAAACCCCAATTTCCGCCCCCATGAAGCCAGTAATTTCGAAGGCTTATGCAAAAAGGAAATAGTCGAGTGGGAGTGAACGGCAAGCAGTCTCACCCAAACACTTTTTTCAGGTTAACTTTCATGCGCCACCAGAGCGTTATACCGCGCAGGCCCAAAAACACTTGCAACGCAAGCCATAGGCCATGATTGCCCCAATAGGGAACGGCAATCCATATGGTGAAAAGAAAGGCGGCCAAAGATAGCAACATCATATTGCGCATATCGGCCGACCAGGTTGCGCCGATAAAAACACCATCCATCTGAAATGCCATCACACCAACCAAAGCCGTAATTGCCGCCCATGGCAGGTAAATCCGCGCCTCTGCACGCACCGCCTCGTTGACCGTCAATAAATCAACAAGGCTCGGGCCTGCCAGCAAAAACACAAGCGTCAGTCCACCAGCCAAAATAAACCCGCTAAAGGTAGCAAGTTTAACTGAGCGATTAAAGGCGGGGCGATAATGCGCGCCGATTGCCCGGCCAACCAATTGCTCGGCGGCCGTTGCAAAGCCATCAAGAAAGTATCCGCTGATATAGAAAAAATGCATCAATATTGCATTGGATGCGAGCGTTAGTTCACCCAGCCGCGCACCGGCTCCGGTAAACCAAGCAAAGGCCAGCAGCAGGCAAAATGAACGGACCATAATATCACGGTTGACCGACATAAGCGCCAGCAATTTTGCCCTATCTTTTAAGGCCGTAATGATTTGCAGGTTTTTGAAACTGAAATGATGATTGATAATAAACAGCCCGAAAATTATCGCGAGCCCTTCGCCCAATACGGTTGCCCAGGCAACACCCTCAATGCCCAGTTCAAGCACAAGGCCCAGATAGATGGAAAATACGATATTGATACCATTGAGAAAAATCTGGATGACAAGCCCCTGCCCGGCTTTGCCAAGACCAAGCAACCAGCCAAGAATAACATAATTTGCCATGGCAAACGGCGTTGCATAAAGCCGAATTAGAAAATATGTGCGTGTGGCTTTTTCCACATCTGCGGATGGTTTTATCCAGCTTAACCCAACATCCAGCACCAGCGGGCCAACAAACAGAATCCCAAAACCACAGGCAAGTGCAACAGCCATTGCGCGGATGAAGATTTTTTGCTGTTCAGCCTTATCATCGCGCCCCAATGCCTGCGCCACCAGGCCGGTGGTGCTGGCGCGCAAAAAATTAAATGTCGCCAAAATAACATCAAACAGCACCGCACCAACTGCCAATCCACCAAGGGCGGCGGCAATACCCAATTGGCCAATAACGGCTGTATCGACCAGCCCCAGCAAAGGGGTTGTCATATAAGCGATTGTCATCGGCCAGGCGATTGCAAATACGGCTGCAAATGACACGGTAAATGGCCGCGATACGGGTGCGGCACCGGTGAATTCCGGTTCTTTCATCGCGATTACCTTGGTGAATTGCTTTAGGCTTGTTAAATCTGGATGCTGATCAAAGAATCAGCTTTGGTCAAGCCGTAACATACATGGTGATTGCCAGTAACAGAATAACCACAAGCGTTAAGGTCAATCTGATTTTTGAAAACCAGAGGGGCAAATTACCATTATGTGCAGAAAAATTGTCCCATGCGCCCTGACCGGCAAAGCCAACAATAAGCAGGGCAAAGCAAAGGGGTTCGGCAATAAAAACAGCCGACCATCCAATTAATGGCGCTAACAACGACATTATAAGCGGTTTGCTTGCCGGGCGTTCATTCTCCGCCCCCAAAACAATGCCCCAATGAATACCACCAAGGAACGATAGTACGATTGCTGAGTAAACTTTGTAGGCATCAATCAGTGAGTCTGAAATGCTCGATTGACCACCGAAGAGCACAATGGTTACGGTAAAAACAATCACCGGCAACGCACCAATAATTACAATTATCCAAACAAGCTTTTGATTTGAATTCTCAGCTGAACCCGTAATTGCGCCGTTAATTTCATTGGTCATTTTCAATACCCTTGGCTCAATACCCCTTGGGTCACAACCAATCGCAATAATTCCGGCAAACACTCCACAAGAACTACAGGGGCAAGTATCCTAAAGCATATCGAGTTCATTGGCATTCACTCAATAAGCTTTATCTATCTGTTTTCGCATGTATTTATTCCTAAACCTGTGTCCACTTTTAGGAGACAAGCTTTAGATATTCATGCCCTTAAGCGCCTTGACCAGTTCTGCATTAATTGTACCGGTTGGCGAAAGCCCCGATTTTTGCTGGAAGCTCACAATAGCCCTTCGGGTTTTTGGACCCAATTTCCCATCGGGAGCGCCAACCTTATATCCAAGCTTGTTCAACAGCATCTGGGTTTGCTTTATGGTTTCCTTCACGCTCAATGAGGCATTTTGAACTTTTGCCTTGCCGCGCCATTGTTCTGG
>JALSIJ010000026.1 GCA_026981655.1 Rhizobiaceae bacterium
GCGACGGGCGGACAAATGCTGGTGCAGATCACAACCGAGGCGGTTGGTCGGTATTCGCCGCAACAACAGCGTGACGTGGTACGGGCGGTGATGCCTAATGCAGTCAGTATTGCGCTGGACGAGATGATCCCGGATAAAAGCGAAGAAAAAAATGCTGCAGCGCTTTATGCCGAATTGCTGAAAAATGATGTGGCGGTGCAGCACATTATCTATGATGTTGCCGGCATTGAAAAATTCGCAAACTATTTAAAGCGCGGCATCGTTCCGGGGGATGCCCATGAATTGCTATTTCCGTTGGGGCGCTACACGAAAGACCAGCAAAGTGATCCGGCATCCTTATTGCCTTTTTTAGCAAAGTTGGATGATTTGAGCCTGCGAGAAAGCTGCAACTGGGCGATTTGCGCCTTTGGGGTTGGCGAAACCCGCTCACTGGCCGCCGCATTAGCCCTGGGTGGTAAAGTGCGGGTGGGTTTTGAAAACAACCTTTCGCATTCGGATGGTTCAATTGCCGAAAATAATGCCGAGCGGGTGGCAGTGATTGCTGCTCTGGCGGGAAAAATGGGGTTGATGGGGTAATAGACTTTACCCCATCAATTGGCCGCCATTGATTTCCAAAACCTGACCGGTGATATAGCCACTTAACTTGTGGGAGGCGAAAAACAGGCAGGCGGGCGCGCAATCCTGCGGGGTGCCAAGCCGCCCGAGTGGAATTGCCCTGGCTGTCGCTTTAAGTTTTTCTTTCGATGAATACCGTGTGTGAAAATCCGTATCAATCGTGCCGGGGGAAAGCGCATTAACCCGGATATTATGCGGTGCAAGTTCGCGCGCAAGGCTTCTGGTATAGGTCGAGATAAAAGCCTTTGAGGCGCTATAAATAGAGGAGCCGGGGCTACCGCCGGTGGTGGCTGAAATTGATGTGGTGTTGATGATTGACCCGCTGCCGGATCTTTTTAGCAGTGGAAGCAAGGCAGTAGTGAGCACCACAACCGAGCGGGCGTTGAGATCCATAACCTTATCATAATGCGCACCGCTCATATCATCGGCCATTACGCGGCCGAACATGGTGCCTGCATTGTTGACGAGAACATCTATTTTGGGAAATTTTGCGGAAATTTCGGTAACAAGCCCTTCAATACCTTGATCGGTGGAAAGATCAGCATAGGCAGCCGTGCACTGTTGTTGATATTTATCGGCAGAAAATGTGTGGGCGCTGGTCGATTTTTCCGATACGCCCATATGAGCAAAAAGATTGGCCCCGTGGCTGACAAACTCTTCGGCAATTGCTGCGCCAATGCCGCGCCCGGCGCCAGTAACAACAACATTCAGCCCGGAAAACAGGCATTTCGAGAACGGGGATTCCGTGGGTTCAGTATCTTTCATATTGACTTTCGTTTATATTCATTTCAAACCCGTTACAGCAATATTTTGTGCTTTTTATAGGTGTTTCTGTGTCTGTTGATTATGACGTATTTGTCATCGGTGGCGGTGTCAATGGGTGTGGAATTGCCCGCGATGCGGTTGGACGCGGGTTTGCAACCGGCCTTTGCGAAATGAAAGACCTTGGTTGGGCGACGTCGTCGAGTTCGACCAAACTTATACATGGCGGCCTTCGTTATCTTGAGCATTACGAGTTTATGCTGGTTCGCAAAGCCTTGAAAGAGCGGGAAGTTCTTTGGGCAATGGCCCCGCATATTGTTGAGCCTGTGCGGTTGATTTTGCCCCATCACAAGGGGCTTCGTCCTGCCTGGCTGTTGCGCCTTGGGCTGTTTGTCTATGACTATATTGGAGGGCGGCACAAACTGCCGGTGACGAAAACCATCAATCTTGCAACCCATGAAACAGGAAAGCCGTTGAAGCCTTTGTTTAAAAAGGCTTTCGAGTTTTCAGATTGTTGGGTGGATGATAGTCGACTGGTGATGCTGAATGCTCGCGATGCGGCCGAGCGAGGGGCTGATATTATGGTACGGACGCGCTGCAAACGGGCCAAAAAAAAAGGTGATCACTGGGAAATTACACTAGAGAATGTAGATAATGGCGATGAAAAGATTGTAACCGCGAGCCTGATCGTCAATGCGGCCGGCCCTTGGGTTGATGATGTTTTGTCGAGTTCATTGGGTAAAAATGACAGCCACAATGTGCGCTTGGTGCAGGGCAGCCATATCGTGGTGAAAAAGCTGTTTGACCATGACCGGAGTTACTTTTTTCAAAATAAAGATGATCGTATCATTTTTGCCATTCCCTACCGCGATGATTATACGCTGATTGGCACCACTGACCGCGATTATGAAGGTGACCCGGGCAATGTGAAAGCCAGCCGGGAAGAAATATCCTACCTATGCGATTGTGCCAGCGAGTATTTTGCAGAACCGGTGCTTGAGGAAAATGTGGTCTGGACCTTTTCAGGTGTGCGCCCGCTCTATGATGATGGCGCAAGCATGGCACAGGAAGCCACCCGCGATTATGTGTTGCGTCAGGATGGTGAAGCGGGGCAGGCGCCGGTTTTGAACATTTTTGGCGGCAAAATTACTACCTACCGGGTTTTATCTGAGGCGGTGGTTGAAAATATTGAAAACTTGATCGGTCCTAAAAAACCCGCGTGGACGGAGGGTGCAACTTTACCCGGTGGCTATTTCCCGGTTGAGGGCTTTGATGAGCTTGTGGCCGAAACACGTGCAGGTTTTCCGTTTTTGGAAAAGCCACAAGTGCGGCGGATGTGCCGAGCCTATGGTTCCGATACTAAATTAATGTTGAATGGTGCGGAATCTCTGGACGATATGGGGAAGGATTTCGGTTGCGGGCTTCACGCGATAGAGGTGAATTACATGCGGGAAAAAGAATGGGCCCAAACCGCAGAAGATGTCCTTTGGCGACGTAGCAAGCTCGGCATTAAAATGTCTGATGACCAAATTGCTGCGCTTGATGAGTGGATGAAATCTCTGGCATGAAGTGTCGATTGGTTTCTCTATCAGGTTTTGTCTCGCCAGGTGCGCTTTATCACATTGACCTTGGATCTCGTGTGATATTTTATAGACGCAAATTTGAAAAATGGGGAACCTATGTCTGATAATTTTACACAAACCTCCAGTACGTCCTGGTTTACACGGTTAAAAAACAGCGCCATTGGAACGATTGCGGGTCTCATGTTATTCTTGAGTGCCTTTGCGGTTTTGTTCTGGAATGAGGGTCGTGCTGTTGATACGCATAAAATGTTGCAGGAAGGGGCAGGCGCAGTTGTCTCCATTTCGAGTTCAACAGTTGATCCGGCAAATGCGGGTAAACTGGTGCATGTATCGGGAAAGACCAGCACAAATGATGTGTTGGAAGACCCGATATTTGGTGTGAGCCTTAATGCGATTGTTTTGCGCCGCAAGGTGGAAATGCTGCAATGGCAGGAAACCAAGAAATCAGTGACCACCAAAAAGGTGGGCGGTGGCACTGAAACCAAATCCACCTATTCCTATAAAAAGGACTGGTCGGAAAGCCTGATTGATTCCAATAAATTTGAATATGCTGATGGGCACGAAAACCCGGCCTTCATGATTTTTGAAACGGAAAGCTGGAATGCTAAAAATGTGTCACTTGGTGCGTTCAAACTGACGCCAAGCCAGATTGGCAATATTGGTGGTGCCGAGAAATACGACCTCACCAAGGAAAACCGAATTAAGAAAAAGATTGCAGGTAAAGCGCGCGTAGTAGGCGGCGTCATGTTTATTGGCTCGAAAGCACAAGACAAGGTTGGCGATTTGCGGGTCCAAATGGAAGTCGTTTATCCCGGTGATGTGAGCATTATCGCAGCGCAATCGGGGAATAGTTTTGCACCTTACGCGACAAAAGTTGGCGGATCTATTTCGATGCTTCGTACCGGTGTTAAATCTGCTGCAGAAATGTTCCAAGCAGCAGAAGCCGCCAATACAACACTCACTTGGGTCATGCGTTTTGTCGGCTTTATGATGATGTTTAGCGGGCTGAAAATGATTGTTCGGATATTGTCTGTACTGGCTGATATTGTTCCGCTATTTGGTAGCATTGTTAGCGGTGGTACAAGCCTAATCGCCCTTTTGGTGGCGCTGTTTCTATCGCTCATCACAATCGCTATTGCCTGGATATTTTATCGACCACTAATCGGTGGAATATTGATTTTGGTGGCCATTGGCGCATTGGTGATGGCGCGTTCTAAGTCAAAGAAAGAAGCACCGGCTGCGGAAGATGAAGCTGCATTCGGACGATAATAACTGAATAAAGGCAAGGGGCATCAAAACCCCTTGTCTTCTGCCCAATCAACCAGTTTGCCAATGAAATCGCTGCACTCGTTCATTTGGGATATTTCGATAAACTCATCCGGCAAATGGGCTTGCCCGATACTACCGGGGCCAAAAATCACGCCGGGTATACCGGCCTTTTGGAAACGCCCGGCTTCTGTTCCATAGGACACCCGCAAAGACTGGTTGAGGCCGGTCAGGTGGCGCAGCAGGGTTTCAGCCGGTGAATCTTCATTCGGCAACAGGGCTGGTACATCAAATAATCTGCTGGAGGTCACGCCGCATTCTGGCGATATGGCCTTTAATGCCGGTTCAATTTCACGGGCGATAAAGTCCATCACCTCTTTTTCCAGACCATCAATATCGTCGGTCGGGATCATGCGAAAGCCCCAATTAAAAGCGCATTGGGCGGGAATGATATTATTGGCCGTGCCACCATTGATAACGCCAATATCGAGCGTTGTATTGGGCGGCGCGAAGCCGTTATTCGGGTCCGCCTCATCGCGCAGTCTTTGGTGCAGGTCATCGAGAAAGGTGATAATGCGGGCGGCTGCAACTATTGCATTGGCACCAAGTTCCGGGCGGCTTGAATGACCGTCAAGGCCGCGCACCACGGTTCTGAAACTGCGCCCGCCCTTATTACCGCCAATCAGCTGCATGGATGTTGGCTCCCCAACAATAACTGCAATTGGCAGGGGTTGGTTTTCGACAATGTCGGCAATCAAACCCTTAACGCCGGTACAGCCAACCTCTTCATCATAGGAAAAGGCAAAATGGATCGGGGTTTTTAGATCTCGCTTAGCCATGTCGCCCGCATGGGCAAGGGCACAGGCAACAAAGCCTTTCATATCGCATGTGCCGCGACCATAAAGTTTGTCACCGCGCTGTTCCATTTTGAACGGGTCGCTCGACCAGTCCTGGCCGGCAACCGGCACCACATCAGTGTGGCCGGAAAGCACGATGCCGCCTTTTTCTGTCGGTCCAATGGTCGCCCATAGATTAGCCTTGGTTTTTTCCTCGTTGAAGGTGAGGCGGCTTTCAATGCCAAGTGCTTCTAGTTGAGTTTTGATAAATTCGATCAATTGCAGATTGGAATTTGCCGAGGTCGTATCAAAGGCAATCAGATCACCGAGGGCTTTGATACAGTCTTCGCCATTGGGGCGGCTATCGGTCATGGAATTTTCCTTTATTGTGTCACGGGTTTTATTGAATCTAACTGAACCATTCCAATTAGGCCATTGCTGAATGTTGGCATGCGCTAGAGCTTGAACAATTGGTGTTGATAATTCACAATGCTGATACTTGTTGGTGAATTTTGGAAAGAAAACATATGATTGAAATTACCCCCGGTACGAGCGATGTGCTTTTGGTGATTGATGTACAAAATGACTTTTGCACCGGTGGCAATCTGGCGGTTCCTGGTGGCGAGGAAGTGGTGCCGTTGATCAATCAGTTGGGGCAAAAATTTGACAATGTGGTGATCACCCAGGATTGGCATCCGCAAGGGCATTCGTCCTTTGCATCCAGCCACAAGGGGCTGGAGCCGTTTACTGAAATTACCATGTCTTACGGGGCGCAAACCCTTTGGCCGGACCATTGCATTCAGGCAAGCAGTGGGGCGGATCTCCATAGAGGGCTTGATTTGCCCCATGCGGCGATGATTGTGCGAAAGGGCTACCGTAAGGAAATCGATTCCTATTCGGCTTTTTTTGAAAATGACCACAAAACGCCAACCGGCCTAACAGGCTATTTGCGCGAGCGCGGGTTCGAACGGGTCTATTGCGTTGGGCTGGCACTTGATTTTTGCGTGCGGTTTTCTGCTGTCGATGCGGCCAACCTGGGTATT
>JALSIJ010000027.1 GCA_026981655.1 Rhizobiaceae bacterium
CGCGCCAAAGGGCTATCAGGCCGAGATAGATGATGAACAGCACCAGAAATGAGGTCAGCCGCGCATCCCACACCCACCAGGTGCCCCACATCGGTTTGCCCCAGATGGAACCGGTGATCAGCCCGATAAAGGTGAATGCCGCACCAAGTGGGGCGGCGGCACGCGCTGCCACATCGGCCAGCGGGTGCCGCCAGACGAGCACGCCAAGGGCGCTTGAGACCATCACCATATAGGCAAACATCGCGACCCATACGGCCGGCACATGAATGAACATGATGCGCACTGTTCGGCCCTGTTGATAATCTTCCGGGGCGGCAAAGCTCATCCAGATGCCAATAGCAAATAGAGAGATTGTAATGATGGTGAGCCAGGGCAGCATGATGCGGACAAGGTTCAAAAACCGGGTCGGGTTTGCAAGATCGCTGAGGCTCGGCCGGGCGGACACTTTTGTCGATATATCACTCATTTTGGCTATATAGACCTCCGGGGCTGCCCAATCAATCGGCGTAAGTACAATTGTTTGTCAAGATTGCCGCAGGCACTTCATGACAGATTCTAGTGATCTGAATGTGTCAGTATTGCACCCGCCCCTAGTGACCCGATGACGGCAAAAAACAGGCTGATGGCACAAAGCACAATAAAGGGCTCGGTAAAGGGTGCCGGGTCTTCGACTGCACCATAGGCGGCACTCACGCCAAATATCAGCACCGGTATGGTCCAGGGCAGTACAAGAACGGCCAGCAACAACCCGCCTCTTGGCAGGGATACGGTAACGGCTGCACCCACCGCGCCAACAAAGGTGATGGCCGGAGTGCCCGCCATCAGGGTTGCCATTGTGGCAAGAATGCCAAGCGGCTCCATATTCATGAACAGGCCAAACAGCGGCACGGCAATAACCAAGGGCAACCCGGTGGTGACCCAGTGCGCCAGACATTTTATGAATACGATGGCCGCCATTGGCGCACCATTCATGATCAATAAATCGAGCGATCCATCCTCGCGGTCGGCCTGAAACAAGCGGTCGAGGCCTAATAGGGCGGCAAGCAATGCGCCAAGCCATAACATGGCCGGGCCTATGCGGGCTAAAAGGTTGAGATCAGGCCCAACCCCGAATGGCACCACCATAACCACGGCCAGAAAGAACATAACGCCGGTTAGCGCGCCGCCACCGGCCCGCCAGGATAAGCGAATATCTCGAAGAAACAGCGCAATCATATGCTTTGCTCCGTTTCAATTGCAGGAAGTCCCATCACCAGTGATTTGGTGTTTTTTAATCCAAGCGGAATATGGGTGGCGGCCAAAATAATACCACCATCTTCCAGATGGACTTTCATCAAATCGGCAAATTGGGCTTCCGAGCGCGTATCAAGGCCAGCGGTTGGTTCATCCAGCAGCCAGATGGGGCGCCATGAAACCAACAATTTTGCAATGGAAATGCGGCGTTTTTGCCCGGTGGAAAGATGACCGAAAGGCACATGGGCAAGGGCGGGCAGGCCGACCATTTCCAGCGCTTCATCAATTTCCAGATGGGGCTCGTCATTTATTTTTTGCCAGAAATCCAGATTTTCAGTAACGCTTAATGCGGGTTTCATGGCGTTTTCATGGCCAAGATAGTGGCAATGCTCGCCAAAGGGCCGTTCGTTGAAATCATCGCTCGCGCCATCCGGGTGGCCGGTAAGGATGACATCTCCGGAAGCGGGCGCAAGCAGGCCCGCAACCACCCGCAACAGGGTGGATTTACCGGAGCCATTATGGCCGGTGATAATCAGCGCTTCGGTTTCTTTTAGTTCAAAACCAAGATCGGAAAATATCATTTCTCCGCCACGAATGGCAGAAAGATTTGAAACGGAAAGATGCATTGTATGTGACATAAAATTCGGTTTAACTGCATTGGACTTGTCTGTGAAGGGTAATTTCAGCGGGGGCGATTAACGGGAAGGATTTTGAAATGATTAAATCATTGAAAATGTTGACAGGTTTGGTTGTTTTTGCCGTAATCTCTGCCCAAACAATCGTCGCTCAGGCCAAAAGCCCATCAGTGGAATTAGGGCCGCGCCCCTTTTATCTGGTGGATGATATGGATGAGGGACCGTTGAAGGAAAAACTCTCTGCCTGCGCGGCAGATTTTACCGCATCCCGCACAATGTTTTCAATCTCTCACCGTGGTGCGCCGTTGCAATTTCCGGAACACACGAAGCAAGGCTATCTGGCCGGTGCGCGCATGGGGGCAGGACGGGTTGAATGTGATGTGACCTTCACCAAGGATAAAGAGCTTGTCTGTCGCCATTCGCAATGTGATCTGGCAACCACAACAGATATTCTGGCGCGGCCTGAATTGGCTGCCAAGTGCTCCAAACCGTTTGCGGCGGGATCGGGGGCAACATGTTGCACCAGCGATCTGACATTGGCTGAATATATGAGCCTGAACGGTAAAATGGATGCGGCCAACAAAAAGGCCAGCACAGCGGCTGAATATATGGATGCAACCGCTAAATGGCGCACCGATCTTTATGCGGCCAAGGCAACGCTTGTCACTCATAAGCAAAGTATTGAGCTGATTAAAAGCGCCGGTGCGAAGTTTATCCCGGAACTGAAAACTCCATCCGTATCAATGCCGTTTGACGGGTTTTCACAAAGCGATTTTATTGAAAAACTGATTAGCGAATATAAGGCCGCCAATATTCCGGCCAGTGATGTGAATATTCAGTCTTTCAATCTGGAGGATATTTTATACCTGATCAAAAACCATCCTGAATATGGCAAACAGGCCGCGTGGCTCGATGCACGTTTTCGCTCAGGCGGTTTTAATTCAGATAATGCAGATACATTCAGCCCGAGCATGGGTGAACTCTATGAAAGGGGCGTGCGTTTTATCGCGCCACCGATGTGGATGCTGGTAAAAATCGGAGATGATGGAATGCTTGTTCCTTCCGCCTATGCCAAGGAGGCGAAGAAGGCCGGGCTTGATATTATCACCTGGACGCTGGAGCGGTCCGGTCCGCTCATAAGTGGCGGCGGCTGGTATTACAAAACCGCCGGTGGCGTAATTGATAATGATGGCGATATGTATCAAATGCTGGACGTTCTGGCCATGAAGGTGGGTATTAAGGGTATATTTTCAGACTGGCCCGCCACCGTTACCTTCTACGCCAACTGCATGGGGTTGAAATAGTGGCAGCAAAGGGTGCTAAATTCTCCGGCACTGAACTTAGTGCGCTTGATGCCCATCAGGTGGTCGGGCCACCAAGGGCGAGGCCAAACTGCTTCCATTTAACGGTGAAGGACTCTAGCTTGCCAATATACCGTAATGTCATACCAATAGTGCACTTGGCATGGATGGTGGTTTCGCCCTATAAGGCGTTGAAATCTTCCCTGTGACACACCCCAAAATTCAGGATCAAATGAACATGACCCAATCTCTCGATAGCTTTAAATGCCGAAAAACCCTAAGTGTTGACGGCAAGGACTATATTTATTTCAGCCTTACGGAAGCTGAGAAGAACGGCCTTGATGGCGCTTCAAACCTGCCATATTCATTGAAGGTTTTATTGGAAAATCTGCTGCGCTTTGAAGATGGCCGCTCGGTCACCTCCGATGATATTCGCGCTATCGCCAATTGGACCAAGGATAAGGGAACGGCGGGCACCGAAATTGCTTATCGCCCGGCCCGCGTATTGATGCAGGATTTTACCGGCGTTCCAGCCGTTGTCGATCTGGCTGCAATGCGCAATGCGACCGTAGATCTTGGTGGCGAAACCTCGAGCATCAACCCGCAGGTGCCGGTTGATCTGGTTATCGACCATTCGGTGATGGTGGATTATTTTGGCGGTGCCAATGCATTCGAAAAAAATGTGACACGTGAATATGATCGCAATGGCGAGCGCTATACGTTCCTGAAATGGGGCCAGCAGGCCTTTGAAAATTTCCGTGTTGTGCCGCCGGGAACCGGTATCTGCCATCAGGTAAATCTGGAATATCTGGCGCAGACCGTGTGGACCAAAGAGGTTGACGGCGAAACAATTGCATACCCGGATACACTGGTTGGAACCGATAGCCACACCACAATGGTCAACGGTCTTTCGGTGCTTGGCTGGGGTGTTGGCGGTATTGAAGCGGAAGCCGCCATGCTTGGCCAGCCGGTTACCATGCTGGTGCCGGAAGTGATTGGCTTTCGCCTTGAAGGCAAATTGAATGATGGTATTACTGCCACCGATATGGTGCTGGTGATTGTGGAAATGCTGCGCGGCCTTGGCGTGGTTGGTAAGTTTGTGGAATTCTTTGGTCCAGGGCTTGAAAACCTCACCCTTGAAGATCAGGCCACAATAGCCAATATGGCGCCCGAATATGGCGCGACCTGTGGTTTCTTCCCGGTTGATGATGATACTATTTCCTATCTCACAGCCACCAGCCGCGATGCGGACCGTGTGGCGCTGGTTAAGGCCTATGCGCAGGCACAAGGTATGTGGCGCGATGCCAATACGGCGGACCCCGTTTTCACGGATACAATGTCGCTTAATCTTGCAGATGTTGTTCCTTCAATTTCTGGTCCAAAACGACCTCAGGATCGCATCTCGCTCAGCGATGGTGATACGGCTTTTGCCAAATCGATGGCTTCTGAGTTTTCTGACGCAGATGGTAAAGACCGCGTTGCAGTTGCCGGGCGTGATTTTGATCTGGGTAATGGCGATGTTGTTGTTGCAGCCATCACCTCCTGCACCAATACATCCAACCCTTCGGTTTTGATCGCCGCTGGCCTTGTGGCCCGTAATGCGTTGGCCAAGGGTCTTTCTTCCAAGCCCTGGGTGAAAACCTCTCTGGCGCCCGGTTCGCAAGTGGTGACTGATTATCTCGACAAGGCAGATTTGACCAAAGACCTGGACGCGATGGGCTTTAATCTGGTTGGCTATGGCTGCACCACCTGTATCGGTAATTCCGGCCCGCTGGCTGAAGAAATATCCGCTGCAATCAACGATAATGGTCTGGTTGCCTGTTCGGTGCTTTCCGGTAACCGCAATTTTGAAGGGCGTATTTCGCCGGATATTCGCGCCAACTATCTGGCCTCACCGCCGCTTGTTGTGGCCTATGCAATTGCCGGTTCGTTGAAAATCAATGTGGCAACGGACCCATTGGGCCAGGACCAGAATGGTAATGATGTTTATCTGAAAGACATTTGGCCATCATCGCAGGAAATAGCTGCGATTACCCGTGATACCATCACGGAAAAAATGTTCAGTGATCGTTATGGCAATGTATTTACCGGTGATAAGGATTGGCAAGACATATCGGTCAGTGGTGGCCAAACCTATGAATGGGATGATCAGTCAACCTATGTTCAATATCCGCCTTACTTTGATGGTATGAGCATGGATATTGAGCCGATTGAAGATATCGCCAATGCACGGATTTTAGGCCTGTTTGCCGATTCAATCACCACCGATCATATTTCGCCAGCCGGTGCGATAAAAGGCGAAAGTCCGGCCGGGCATTATTTGCGTGATCATCAGGTACGTCCGGTTGATTTCAATTCCTATGGTTCGCGTCGCGGTAATCATCAGGTGATGATGCGCGGCACATTTGCTAATATACGTATTAAAAACCAGATGCTGGACGATGTTGAAGGTGGCTATTCGCGCCATTGGCCATCGGGTGATCAGGGTGCCATTTATGATGTGGCCATGCGTTATGCCGAAGAGGGCGTGCCGCTGGTTGTATTTGCCGGTAAGGAATATGGTACCGGTTCTTCGCGTGACTGGGCAGCAAAAGGCACAAGGCTTTTGGGTGTTCGGGCAGTGATTGCCGGAAGTTTTGAGCGCATTCATCGCTCCAACCTGGTGGGCATGGGTGTGTTGCCGCTGGTCTTTACCGGCGATGACAGTTGGGAATCACTTGGCATGACAGGCAAGGAACAGGTATCGATTGCCGGCCTTGATGATTTAACCCCGCGCCAAAACCTTGAGGCTCACATCACCTATGAGGATGGCACAACCAAAACCATTACCTTGCTTTCACGCATTGATACGGAAGATGAGCTTGATTATTACCGTAATGGCGGCATCCTGCATTACGTGCTGCGCAATTTGAACCGGGGTTAGTTG
>JALSIJ010000028.1 GCA_026981655.1 Rhizobiaceae bacterium
CGCAAGCCCCATATGTTCAAATGCCAGTGGGGTTAAAAGCCGCCCACGCGGGGTGCGTTGAATAAAGCCCTGCTGAATGAGGAAGGGCTCAATAATATCCTCAATCGCATCGCGGGGTTCGGACAGGGAGGCGGCGATGGTTTCGATGCCCACCGGGCCACCACCGAAACTCACCCCAATTACATTGAGATAGCGGCGGTCAAGATCATCGAGGCCAATGCGGTCGACTTCCAATTGGCTCAACGAATTATCGGCAATTTTGCGGGTGATTTCATCGCTGCCTGCAACAATGGTAAAGTCGCGCACCCGGCGCAGCAACCGCCCGGCAATGCGGGGTGTGCCACGGGCACGGCGGGCAATTTCGAGCGCGCCATCATCGGTGATCTTTAATTGCATGATGCGGGCGCCGCGTTTGACGATCAATTCTAATTCGGGAACTGTGTAAAAATTTAGCCGCACCGGAATGCCAAAACGGTCGCGCAAAGGTGTGGTTAACAGGCCAAGACGGGTGGTTGCAGCCACTAGGGTAAATTTTGCCAGATCAATTTTGACCGAACGCGCCGCCGGGCCTTCGCCAATGATCAAATCAAGCTGATAATCTTCCATTGCCGGATAAAGGATTTCTTCAACTGCCGGGTTAAGCCGGTGAATCTCGTCGATAAACAGCACATCACGATCATCGAGATTGGTGAGAAGGGCGGCCAAATCTCCAGCCTTGGCGATCACCGGGCCGGAGGTTGAGCGGAAATTCACCCCCAATTCCTTTGCCATGATCTGCGCCAGCGTGGTTTTGCCAAGTCCTGGTGGGCCAACAAACAATACATGATCCAACGCTTCGCTACGGGTTTTGGCAGCTTCAATGAAAATTGAAAGATTGGCACGCGCCTGCTTTTGGCCGACAAATTCGCCCAGGGTCTGCGGACGCAGATTTGTATCCACATCTTCAGGCTTTGGTGCTGGCGCTATCAGGCGGTCATCATCGTTCATGCAAGAAGTTCCATTGAGGGGATTGCGCGTGCGGCTTTTGTGTCAAAAATGAATGCCATCTATTTTCATTGCAACTATCTATCACGCAAATTGAAAAATCAGCAATATGCATTGTCTAGCGCGCCAATTCCTTCAAGCCCAAACGGATTAAAGTGCCGGAATCAGCGTCATCCCCGGCCGAAGATACGGCCGCTGATACCGCCTTGCTTGCCTGTTCGGAGGAATAGCCAAGGTTGGAAAGGGCTGATACTGCATCGACGACCGCATTTGAAGCAATTCCATCGCCAATATCGCGTTGCAGGCCGATGGTTTCGCCTGCACCACCGGAAAGAGCAGGGGCTTTGTCTTTTAATTCGCTGACAATACGTTGGGCAACTTTTGGCCCGACACCCGGCGCGCGCGATACGGCGGCTTTATCTTGAAGCGCGATTGCCGAGGCCAGATCACCGGGGGTGAGGGTGCCCAATATGGCCAGCGCCACCTTGGCGCCAATGCCCTGAACAGTTTGCAACAGGCGAAACCAGTCGCGCTCGCCCTCACCCAGAAAGCCAAACAGCTTGATTTCGGTTTCGCGGACATGGGTTTCGATAAAAAGCGTTGAGGCTTCACCAACTTGCGGCAGGGATCCTAATGTGCGCGATGAGCAGTGCACCTGATAGCCAACGCCTTGCACATCAAGGATGATCCAGTCATCGCCGAATGAATCCATTATGCCTTTCAATTTACCAATCATGATGCGCGCGCCATGTTTTCGTTGGCAAGAGCCGCCTCTAATCGCGCATTTGTTGGGCCACGGTGATGGGCATGGCAAATGGCGATCGCCAGCGCGTCGGCGGCATCATCGCTGTCATAGGTGGCTTTCGGTAACAGCATATTGACCATCAGTTTGATTTGTTCCTTGTCGCCGTGGCCAACGCCGATTACGGCTTTTTTGACCTTGTTGGGCGCATATTCGGCAACCGGCAATCCAGCCCTTGCCGGCACCACCAAAGCGATGCCGCGGGCCTGGCCGAGTTTCAGGGTTGCGCCTGCATCCTTGTTGACAAAGGTTGCCTCAACCGCTGCCTCATGCGGTGTAAATTCGTGTAAAGCGGCTTCCAGCCCGTCATGCAATTGGCAAAGGCGCGAGGCCAGCGATAATTTTGCGTCAGATTTAATGGTGCCAGAGGCTATAAATCGAAGGCTGGAACCCAGACTTTCAATCACGCCCCAACCGGTATTTCTCAGGCCCGGATCAATGCCGATAATGCGAATAGTTTGCTGCATGGGTTTACCCTTAAACAATTTGGTAAATGATAGCCAGTAATATGTGAACAAAAGGGAAACATATGAGTGTTTTGTGGTGAATAAAATTTGGGCCAGGTTTGAAACCCGGCCCTTATGAGTTCTGAAAGCTGGTAAAAGCAATCAGTCGCTTTGCATTTTCATCTTCTTCATTTTGCCGTGGTCCATCTTGCCCATCTTGCCATGTTTCATGGTTGCAGCGATGGTTTCGACATCGAACTCAACCTCAACCTTACCGGCATTTTTGAATTCGACGATGGCTTTGCGTTTTTCGCCAGCTTTCATCTGCTCTTTGAGCTTCATGAACATGATGTGAAAACTACCCGGTTTTAGCTGGACTGATCCACCGGCTGGAATTTCCAGACCTTCACCCAGTTTTCGCATTTTCATGATGCCGTCATCAACGGCCATTTCATGGATTTCGACCTTGCCGGCAAATGTTGCTGTACCGCCGACCAGACGCTCAGCCGTTTTTCCGGTATTTTTGATGATCATAAACCCGCCGGCTACTTTGGCATTTGGTACGGTGGCGCGGATTGCAGGGTGTTCAATGGTTAAATCGCCGATCTTGATTTCTTCTGCATTGGCAATTGAACCAAGTGATAGGACGAGTGCGGAGGTCGCAATTATAGTATTGAATTTCATGGGTTTATTCCTGTTTCATTGAATTTGTATTGCAACTGGCATCGGCATGATTATTGGTTATTGCCGGTTGCTATTGGTCTATTTATGAGAATTCAGGAATGGGTGGCGCCCGTGGCGGGGCTGAGGGTGGAAAACTCTGGGTAACCAGTGGTGCGGAAAGGGCGATTGTACGCTTCAACAGCAATGGGGTGGAAATTCTTTTGGCCAGTGTTGGGGCATCAGGAATGGCAATGCTTGCAGACAGTCTGCAGGCTTCGCATTTTTTAGGTTTGGTGGCTTTACCGGTGTTGGCATCAATCGTCAGGCAAAATACGGGGAGGGTGCCATCCGGCAGCAGATAGGCTGAAAAATCGGTTGTACTGTTTTTTGCAAGGGCTAAGGGTTGATGAGCAAAACTCAACAGCAACAGGGCAATCACGCAGGCGATGCGGGTGAATATATGTTGTCGATTATGTGCCTTGAAGGACAAGCCAACACCTTTTTCGATTGTTCGTCAGTAGCTGATACCTGCCTATAATATCGAATATTTTTCAGCAAATTTAAACTGCGGCATCTTTGCCAGTAATTGATCTGGTTAAAGCTTCTCGACCATATAGCCGGATAATTGATCGGCCCATTTTTGAAAGCCTTTTTCGCCCGCGTGAAAGCCATCGCTGCAAAAATCTTCCGGTAAAATATTTTTAAGTGGCGGGGTGGAATAGACGCCACGCTCTTCGCACAGTTCGATCCCTGATTTTGCAAACAGGCGAGCCCGCAAATTCAATATGGTCATCAATGGCTGGGCAAGGCGGGGAACGAAGCGGAAGTCGAGCGGCTGCATCCACCAGATTTGGGCGCGGGGAAAGCGGGCATGCAGGGCATATAACAAGCCACCAAAGCCTTTTTCCCAGCGGGCGATGGTGTGAAAATTTTTAATGTCGTTGGTGCTGAGCGCAATGACAATATGTGAATAGTTCTGCCGTTTTAAGTTGGGAACCACGTAATCACGTATTTCTTCGCTGACGGCCGCATGGTGACCACTGGAGGTATATTGTACGGCACGACCGGTTTTTTCGTTCAGCTTGCGGGCCAATTGGGTGGCAAGACCATCTGCTCGGTTGGCAATGCCAACACTTGCGGCGGATGAATCTCCCACCACCAGTAAATTGATAAAGGGCGCCTTGCCCTCAACGCTGCCTTCGACAACCCCATCGGCCGGGAAAGTTCGCTCGCCCTGCGCGCGCAGCCATAGCCCTTGTATCAGATAGAAGGGATAAAGAAGCCAGGTGATTATGGATATAAGAGCGGTCATGTTTTTTGGTGTGTGATTTCAAATTGTCATCAATCTGCCCTCATATAGATTATCGGTGTGACAATTGCCAAAATTATTTTGATTTGAGATTAATTTGCAGCTGGTGATGGTAATTTATGCATCACCAGCCTTAAAGCTTGTCTCCTAAAAGTAGGCACCGGTTTTAGGAATAAAGACATGCTAAAACAGTTAGATAAAGCTTGTTGGGTGAATGCTAATGAACGCGATGTGCTTTTGGGAATTCGCTGACCCGCATTAAAAACCAAATTCAGCCCTGTTCTAAATCCTGATTCCATTTGCCCAAAGCGGCCAGGCCGTTCATTTTGGCCCGGTGAGCAAAGGCATCGCTTGCGGCTTTTGTATTTTCGGCCTTTCCCTGCCAGGCTTTTAGGGCTGATGCCTGCAAGGCCCGACCATAGGAAAAGGTTAGCTTCCAGGGTGTGTCATACATGGCATTCATGGCGCTGAGATGGGCGGTTGCAGCAATATCTGACTGGCCACCGGAAAGAAATGCAATGCCCGGAACGCTCGCGGGCACCTGATCCATCAATATTCGCATGGTGGTTTCGGCAACTTCTTCAACGCATGACTGATCCGTGCAATTGGTGGCCGGAACCACCATGTTGGGTTTCAGTATCATGCCTTCAAGATTGACCCGTGCATCTTTCAATTCGTTGAATACAGATTTGAGCACATGGGCGGAAACATCAGCGCAACGGCTGAGATTGTGGGTTGCACTTTCGCCATCCATTTGAACTTCCGGCTCAACAATCGGTACAATGCCTACCTCCTGACAAAGAGCCGCATATCGGGCCAATGCATGGGCATTTGCTTTGATTGAACCAGCGCGCGGTGAATGGTGGGAAATATTGATCACCGCCCGCCATTTGGCAAAACGTGCGCCAGCCGCATGATAGGCCTGAAGTCGTTCGCGCAACCCATCCAACCCTTCGGTGACGGTTTCGCCCGGATAGCCGGCAAGCGGTTTGGCGCCCATATCGACCTTGATACCGGGTACAGCACCGGCTTTCTTAATCAGCTCAACAAAAGGAGTGCCGTCGGCGGCTTTTTGATGAAGGGTTTCTTCAAACAGGATAACGCCGGAAATATAACTTTCCATTGCATCTTTAGAGCGGAAAAGCATTTCGCGATAGGCTTGCCGGTTGGCCTCGGTGTTTTTTGTATTGATGCTGTCGAAGCGTTTTTCAATAGTGCCGGTGGATTCATCGGCTGCCAGAATTCCCTGGCCTTCGGCGACCATGGCAATTGCAATATCTTCGAGATGTTCGCTCATCTATATTCTCCGTTGGGGTGTGGTTTGTTATTGATAGCAAAGGCAAATCCATTGGAGAATAGGGACAGCGGTTTCAATCGTTTGAATGATGTGGGGAACTTTTAATCGCGCACGGCAGATGCGCGTTGCGCAATGGCTCCGCGAGGGCGCCCTTTATAGTGACTCAAGTTTTGCGCTTCGTTTCACTCAACGTGCAACTTGAGCTTTCGGGCGGCTCGCTACACCGAAATATGTTTAAGGTTGGCAACTTAGCTTTTAATCCAGTTATTCCTAACTTACCGTATGGCGAGCGCCGAGCGAGCCGCTGCTTATGCAGCGCACCTCGTAGGCCGCAGCGTTAGCTGCGAACAGCCGTGAGAGATAATATTTACAGTGTTTCAAATCTTGCGCGTTGCTTTTTTGATATTCATATTTTGCGTTTCCCCCGGATCAAGTCCGGGGTCAACGTGCAATATGAATTGCTGCTCTAGGTGTGATTGCTTTTGTCGTGATTCAAATCTTGCGCATCGCTTTATTTTGTCGTTCGCTTGCGCGTGAACACGTGCGCTCACTTTAGTTTCGTCGTTCGCTTGCGCGTGAA
>JALSIJ010000029.1 GCA_026981655.1 Rhizobiaceae bacterium
GGCAGAGCGTGCCAAAACCCGTAAAATCTGGCTGACATCTTCCAGCGTCGGGGTAATTTTTTCAATGCTGGCCAGCACAATATGCACCTTGGGCAATATCTGTGTGAGATCGCCATTGCCCTCATTGGTAACAATGACCGAGGTGCCGGTTTCGGCGATCAGGAAATTAGCCCCGGTAATGCCCACATCCGCATTGAGGAATTTCTCCCGCAAAACCTTGCGCGCTTCGTCCAATAGGCTCTCAGGCTCTTCCAGATTTCTGGCCTCTGGCAGATGGGTGTGAACCCGGCGAAAATCCTCTTCCACCTGTTCTTTTAAAACGTGAACGGCGGGTGCAATAATGTGGCTCGGGGTTTCACCGCGCAACTGAATAATATATTCGCCAAGGTCGGTTTCAATCGGCTCGATCTTATTTTCTTCCAGGAAATCATTAATGCCGATTTCTTCGGCAATCATTGATTTGCCCTTTGTGACGGTCTTTGCGCCCACATCCCGGCATATTTTCAATATCTGATTGCGGGCCTCTTCAGCATCTGCTGCCCAGTGAACCTTGCCACCGGATTTTGTTACCTTTTCCTCATAGGCTTCAAGGTAGAGATCTAGATTTTCAAGCGTGTGATTTTTGATGTTACGAGCATTATCGCGCAATTGGTCAAATTCAGGCAGGGCATCCATTGCAGACCGGCGTTTGCCAATAAATCCACGCTCCACATGGGTAAGAGCTTTTTGCAGGTTTTTATCAACCAGCGCTGTTCTGGCATTCGACTTGAAATCCGGCGTGGTTATAATTTGAGTCATTTTTTCGCCTCGGCAATTGCGGGGCCGTCTGTCATGTCGGCCAACACCTCGGCCACATGACGCACCTCAACATTGCTTCCCTGACGCTTTAGCTTGCCGGCCATATTCATCAAACAGCCCAGATCCCCGGCAAGCAACATGTCAGCGCCTGAATTTGCGATATTATCGGTTTTCTTTGAAACGATGGCATTGGAAATGTCAGAATATTTAACGCAAAACGTGCCACCAAATCCGCAACAGACATCACTGTCTTTCATCTCATTCAGTGTCAGGCCTTCAACACCGGCCAAAAGCTTTCGCGGTTGCTCAGAAATTCCAAGTTCGCGCAGACCAGAGCAGGAATCGTGATAGGTGACATATTTATCAAGTTCTGCATCGATATTTTCGACTTTTAAAACATCGCTCAAAAAACTTACCAGTTCAAAAGTTTTGTCAGACAATGCCTGCGCGCGCGTTTGCCACGCCTCATCATCAGCAAAAAGGCCTGGATAATGCTTTTTGATCATGGCGGCGCACGAGCCGGAAGGCGCAACAACATAATCATAGGGCTCAAAGGTCTTGATCAATTGTTGGGCAATGGCAATCGTATCCTCCCGGTCACCGGAATTATAGGCGGGCTGGCCACAGCAGGTTTGCGCCGGTGGTACAACCACATCGCAGCCAGCATCCTCAAGCAGCTTAATCGCGGCAAAACCAATTGTCGGGCGAAACAGATCAACAAGGCAGGTAACAAACAGGGCAACTTTATGGGCCATTGGTGTAATTTCAACTCTCGGTTCAAGAGGTAGCCAGGCCCAAATTCTTTTTTGGTGCGGGGCCCGCTCCTGTTCAGGATCAATATGACTTCTCGACAATAATTGTTATTTGAAATATCACAATAGTCAGAAACCGCCTTCGGGTGTCAATTGAATGTTTTTGTAAAATAATTGGAGTTGATTTGTCCGGTTTAAAAATGCCAGAACTCAATCAGGAAGTGCTTGCACGGCGCCAGCAGGTATTGGCCGATCTATCAGCCATGTTACCGGGTGAAAGTGTGGTTTCTGGCGAAAACGAAATGCGGGTTTTTGAATCTGATGGTTTGACCGCCTATAAGGCGCTGCCCTTCGTTGTGGTATTGCCGGAGACCACTGCGCAAGTCGTGAAAATACTTAAATATTGCCATGACGAAGGTATCAATGTGGTGCCGCGCGGTTCTGGCACATCTTTATCTGGAGGAGCGCTCCCGCTTGAAGACGGCGTATTACTGGTGCTGTCCAAATTCAACAAGGTGCTTGATATAGACTATGCCAACCGATGTGTGGTGGTGCAGCCTGGGGTTACCAATCTAGGTATTACGCGCGCTGTAGAGGGCGAAGGGTTTTATTATGCGCCCGACCCTTCATCGCAGATTGCCTGCTCGATTGGCGGCAATGTGGCAGAGAATTCAGGCGGTGTGCATTCGCTCAAATATGGTTTGACCGCCTCCAATGTTCTCGGCGTTGAAATGGTTTTGATCAATGGTGAGAAAATTCGACTTGGCGGTAAGCATCTCGATGCTGAAGGCTATGATTTACTGGGGCTGATCACCGGGTCAGAAGGCCTGCTTGGTGTGGTGACCGAAGTAACCGTTCGCATATTGCAAAGCCCGGAAACAGCGCGGGCGCTGCTGGTTGGGTTTCCTTCGAGTGAAGACGCTGGCCAATGCGTGGCAGATATAATCAGTGAGGGCATTATTCCAGGCGGTATGGAATTAATGGATCGCCTTGCCATTCACGCAGCCGAAGATTTTGTCCACGCGGGCTATCCGCTTGATGTTGAAGCGCTGTTGATTGTTGAACTGGACGGGCCGGAGGCAGAAGTTGATACGCTGATTGAAATTGTTGCTAAAATTGCTCGCGAAAACAAATCCAGCACTTTGCGTATTTCCGAAAATGATGAAGAACGTATGCTTTTTTGGGCCGGACGCAAGGCGGCTTTCCCAGCGGTCGGGCGCATTTCGCCTGATTATTATTGTATGGACGGCACCATTCCACGCCGCCAATTGCCCAAGGTTCTGGCCCGCATGCGTGAACTGTCTGATCATTATGGCCTTCGGGTCGCTAATGTGTTTCATGCGGGCGATGGCAATCTGCATCCCCTCATACTTTATGACGCCAATGTTCCAGGCGAGTTGGAAAAAGCTGAGGATTTCGGTGCTGATATTCTGAAATTGTGCGTCGAAGTTGGTGGTGTACTGACTGGTGAGCACGGGGTTGGTGTTGAAAAACGCGATCTTATGCCGGTGATGTTCAATGAGGTGGATCTAAAACAGCAACAACGGGTAAAATGTGCCTTTGATGAACAACATTTGCTAAACCCCGGCAAGGTCTTTCCCCAATTGCATCGTTGTGCAGAGCTTGGCCGTATGCACATTAATCAAGGCAAGCTGCCGTTTCCTGACATTCCGAGATTTTAGAGCGTAATTATGTCTGACAGATTTGTCCCACACAATAATCAGCAAGTGGTTGATGCGGTTCTTTGGGCCGTTAACGAGCAAAAGCCGCTGGAAATTATCGGCCAAGGTTCCAAGCAAGTATTAGGCCGCCCAATGCAGGTCGACCATACGCTGGACCTCTCAAAGCTTTCTGGTATTACGCTGTATGAGCCCGAAGAACTGGTGATTTCTGCCCGTGCCGGTACCCCGATTGCCGAGATTGAAGCGGAACTGGAAAAAAACAGTCAGGAATTGCAATTTGAACCGATGGACTATGGCCCTCTGCTGGGAGGGGAACCGGACAAAGGCACTATTGGTGGCGTACTTGCAACCAATCTTTCCGGTCCGCGGCGGATAAAATCAGGATCGGCGCGCGATCATATTTTAGGCATCAATGCGGTTTCCGGCCGTGGCGAGGCTTTTAAATCCGGCGGTCGGGTTATGAAGAATGTCACCGGTTATGATCTTTCCAAGGGCATGGCCGGTAGTTGGGGAACGCTTGCCGCAATTACTGATGTGAGCTTCAAGGTGCTGCCGAAAGCCCCGGATGAAATTACTGTCGTGCTGGAAGGCTTGCTTGATGAAGGTGCATCAACCGCAATGGCAATCGCTATGGGTTCAAGTGCTGAAGTTTCAGGTGCGGCCTACTTGCCGGAAGGGGTGTCAGCAAGGTTTTCAGACAAACCGGCTGGAGGCGCTGCCGCAACTCTTTTGCGACTTGAAGGTATTTCTCAATCTGTGACCTACCGAAGCAAGGCATTGCAGAAACTACTGAAAGCATTTGGCAAATCATCGGTGCTGGAGCGTGATCAATCGCGCCATTTATGGCGTGAAATTCGTGATGTGCACCCCTTTGCCAATGGTTCTGACAAGCCCGTATGGCGATTGTCGGTCACCCCATCCAGAGCCCACGAGATTTTGCTGGCGCTCCGCATGCAAACCTCGGTCGATGCCTATTACGACTGGCAGGGCGGACTAATCTGGCTTGAAATGCAGGGCGAGGTGGAAGCGGAGCTTGTACGCTTTACCCTCAACGCCTATGGCGGCGGCCATGCAACTCTTGTGCGCGCTGATAGTGAGACCCGCACATCTGTACCAGTGTTTCAACCGCAGGAGCCTGCGCTTGCAGCATTGAGCAGGCGGTTGAAAGACAGTTTTGACCCAAAGGGCATTCTCAACCCCGGTCGCATGGTGGAGGACCTATAGTTGCAAACATCATTTTCCATTGCCCAACTGGCTGACCCGAATATTGCTGAGGCGGATAAAATCCTTCGCAACTGCGTGCATTGCGGTTTTTGCACTGCCACCTGCCCGACCTATGTAACGCTCGGCAATGAGCTCGACAGCCCGCGCGGGCGAATTTATCTGATAAAGGAAATGCTGGAGAATGATCGCCCGGCAGATGCTGGCATTGTCAAACATATTGACCGTTGCCTTTCCTGCCTTTCCTGCATGTCGACCTGTCCTTCCGGCGTACACTATATGCATCTGGTCGATCACGCGCGCACTCATATTGAAGAAACCTATAACCGCCCGATTGTGGATCGAAGCCTGCGTGCCATGCTGGCCATGATCCTGCCCTATCCGGGGCGGTTTCGGCTGGCCCTGAAAGCCGCCAAATTTGCCCGACCGTTCAGGGGCCTGGTCAAAGCCTTGCCGGGCATGAAGCCGATGGCAGCAATGCTGGAGCTTGCTCCAGCTATAGTTCACGCCAGGAATAAATTTTCCACTCCCGGTGAATTCAAGCCTGCAAACACAATAAATGGCCGGGTCGCGGTTTTGACCGGCTGTGCCCAACCGGCGCTGGACCCCGGTATCAACAGGGCATTAATTGAACTGTTACTGCGCAAAAACATTGAAGTTGTACTGCCTGAGGGTGAGGGATGCTGTGGCGCGCTGGTACATCATATGGGTCGCGAAAACGATGCGCTGGCTTCAGCCAAGAACAACATTGATGCATGGATGCGCGAAGTTGAAAAGAGCGGGCTGGACGCGATCATTATCACCACATCAGGCTGCGGCACGACGATCAAAGACTATGGCTATATGCTGCGCAATGATGCTGAATATGCGGAAAGGGCTGCAAAAATTTCAGCCCTTGCCAAGGATGCGACCGAGTATCTCGCAACGCTTGATTTTGGCGAGCCAACGACTGCTTCCAATATGGTTGTTGCCTATCATTCAGCCTGCTCGATGCAGCATGGACAAAAAATTACCCGCCAACCAAAAGAGCTGCTTATAAAAGCGGGCTTTGTGGTCAAAGACGTACCGGAAGGCCATTTATGCTGTGGTTCGGCAGGCACCTACAATATGATGCAAAGCGAAATTGCGACCACGTTACGAAATCGCAAGGTCAAAAATATAGAAAAAACCGGCGCGGATATTATTGCTGCGGGTAATATTGGCTGCATCACCCAGATTGCCGGCGGCACCAAAATACCAATTGTGCACACAGTTAAACTGCTCAATTGGGCATGGGGTGGCGAAAAGCCGGAAGAGCTAAAGCTTGTCTCCTAAAAGTGGGCACCGGTTTTAGGAATAAAGACATGCGATAATGAATAACTAAAGCATACCGGATGAGGACGATTAAATTCGATATGCTTTAGGCAAGGGTCCTGCCCCTAAATTCTCTCAGAGCGTGTCCGTCTTTGACGGAATTACTCTATTGTCTTTCGCTCACGGCCACTTGATGCTACGCACCAGCCTTCGCGGGAGCGATGCATTCGCATCGGGCCGCTCTTCGCAGCCTGACTGTTTCCATGTAAACTTGACGCAGTCTAGAAGAATTTATACGTCACGCCGAAAATAATTTGATTGCTGATAATGTTGGTGGAGATTGAGCCGCCACCGTTTAAATCTGCATTAATCATGGTGTATGAACTTTTTAGTTCACCAAACAGTGACCAATTATCATTAATTCTCGCATCGACCCCGAATAATCCCTGTACAGCTACGCCACCAAGTTGAAAGTTCTTCGTTTTGCTGGTTGCCGCTGCATTGGCAACTTCGACACTGGGAATACTAACGCCGACACCGATGCCGCCATAGGGCGTAAATCTGGTCGTGTTTTGAAAACGATAAAGCGCGTTGGCCGTCAGAAAATTTATGCCATCAGTAAATTCAAGGATACTCAATCCGGCAGGTAGCGGATCAGCGTAAACTTTGGCATGTGAAAAGTCGATTGCAAACCCGAATTGTGGATTGGATTCAAGCCACCAAGTACCACGGACGCCGTAATAGGGTGGCATTTCAAAGGATTTTCCATCCCAGCCAACTGTCACATCTTGTGGGCCTGCACCAAGATTAAGGTCGTATTTAACCTTGGAATGAGGCGACGAATTATGTCCACCATAAACTGAAAATGTTGCTTCTGCTTTTGCACTCTCAACACCCAGAGGCCCCCCGGCCCCAAGTGCTAAAATAAATGCAACTCCAAGAGTTGAAAACTTGTTTAACAACCTAAGCCTAAGTTGAAGATTCATGTTCTCGACCTTTATGATCTTATATAATTACTTGGAAATCTCTACCATATCGTGTGGTAAGAGTCGATTGCGGTTTGCAGTCTGAATCAATCACGTTTTATGTGATTGGTCTATTCAAGGTTTGTTTTTTGAGGTGCGTTGCAAATTTATAACAACTTACCCCTATTTGGCACGTGCATTGATCGGGAGGTTGGGCAATGCGCTGTGTCGGGAACCAACAACCAAGCAAAGTCAGAATTTATAACACAACCACTTTCGTGCCAACTTTTATCCGTTCGTATAAATCGATGGCATCCTGATTGCGCATTCTAATGCACCCGGATGAAACCGCTTTGCCAATGCTCCAAGGCTGGTTTGATCCGTGTATTCGATATAGCGTTGAGCCAAGATACATAGCGCGCGAGCCAAGTGGGTTATTGGGCCCACCTGCCATAAAGGTTGGAATATTTCGCCCTTCAGCTTTTTCACGAGCAATCATTTCTGCAGGCGGTCGCCAACTCGGCCACTCTGCCTTTCGGGTAACCTTATGGGTTCCTGCCCATTCAAACCCCGGCTTGCCGACACCGACACCATATCGCCGCGCCTTACCGTTTTTCATCACCAGATAAAGCCTGCGTTCAGGCGTGTTGATAATTACAGTGCCTGCCTTGTGGGGGCCTGAGTAATTCACCATTGTCGGCAGAAGTGCCGGATCAAATTGACGAGATGCAGATGTTTTGCGGGATTGCTTTTTCCGTAATACAACGCCGGTACGTAGTGCTGCCGTGCGGCGTTTATAGCGTTTGGTCGTGCGTTTTGTACTATTAACATTTCGATTATAGGAGCGTTGCTTGCGCAACAATCGCTGATGGGCGGCGCGCGGAACAATGGCAGGGCTGCCGCGCAGCTGCAACATTAATGGTCCCGAAATATTAGGGCTAAGCACCAGTGGTGGCGGTGTCGCATAGCGCTGACCTGCTGTAACATTTGGAGTAGACAAAACGAGGGCAACCATCGAAGCGAGGGCCGCCAGAGTGGATTTCGACAATAGATTTTCCATAAGCTGTACTCCATACAAGTCATCTTGATAAAACAATAGGGGCACTCTCAACCGGAATGGTGAATCAAATTTTAGCTTTCCTGTTTACAGTCTGTTTACCTGTTTTCTTGGTAAGGAAAGGGTTCATCAACGCAGTTAATCAAAGGTTTTTTAGCCAGATAATCGCATTAACCATGAATACTTCAACAGCTATTAGAGACTGTTTTGAACAGCAGACACAATTTCAGCTTCCAGCGAGTAAGCACCCGCATCTCTAACCGCCGTTTTAGATGATACCAGATTGGCCTGTGATTTCAGCACAACGCCGTCTTCGGGTATTTTCAGTTGGTTTGCCTTCAGCGTCGAACCGGTTGAAGTAATATCGACAATAATGTCGGCTTGCCCTGCTGCCGGTGCGCCTTCGGTTGCCCCAAGGCTTTCGATAATCCGGTAGGTGGCAATGCCGTGCCTGGCAAAAAAACCTTGCGTCAATCGCCAATATTTGGTGGCAATTCGCAAACGGCGACCATGGCGCAAGCGAAATTCGGCCGCCACATCATCAAGATCTGCCATTGTTTCAACATCAATCCATGCTTCCGGCAAGCCTACAACCACATCTGCGTGGCCAAACCCAAGCGCAGCAACCAATTCAACTTTGTCCTCAAAATGAGGAATATTTTCACGCACAAGGTCCTCGCCGGTAATACCAAGATGGATTTTACCATTGGCCAGTTCACCGGCAATTTCTGAAGCGGAAAGCAAGGCCACTTCCACACGCTGGTGTTTCTCGACGCGGCCTCGATAATTGCGCGCGTCGCTGGAAAGCGTAATCGGCAATCCGGCAGTTTCAAAAATACCAAGCGCCTTATCTTTCAATCGCCCTTTGGAGGGAATGCCAATAACCAAAGTCATCGCACATCCCCCGGATTCTCAAGCCGTTCCGGCCAGATTGAAAACCCGACCGCCGGAATGGGTGTCGCGCTGCCAAGCAGGGTCATTAAGCGGTCGTATCGACCACCACCAATAGCCGGTTGGGTGCTTTTACCCACATAGATTTCAAACAAAAGCCCGGAATAATAATCAAGCCTGCGCCCAAATGATGCCTTATAGCGGAAGGTCTCAAGCGGCAGGCCGCGGATTTTTAAAAGCTCGAGCCGTTCCAGAAGCCCCAGTTTTGCGGGTCCCAAATCCAGTGCATGATCCCGCTCAAATTTGGTCAGCGCCTCATCTGCATCAATGCCGGTCACATTAATCGCCAGGAAATCACTCAATGCCGCCGCCTGCGCCTTATCCAGTCTTGTATTGGCCAGACGGGTTTTGACGATGGCCCGCCGGGCAATTTCTACGGCCGTGCGCCCGCCCTGTTGCGGCAAACCGGCCTCGCTCATTTTAGCAGCAACTGCCATTTCCACCTGATCCATATCGCCATCCGTGACGTGTTGCAAAAGCTCATGCTCGATAGAGCTACCACCGCCTACAGGCCCATCGGTTAATCGCGCCACATAGGCGGCTAATTGCTTGTCATCACCAAAGGCGCGAATAAGCCGTGTCTGCCACCCCTGCGGCAGGCCAAGGGCCGCAACAATGGCCTCAAATATAGCCTGATCGCCAAAGATGGTGCGGGTTTGGTCAACGCCACAGGCAGCAAGTGCTGCATGGGCATCGGCCAAACAGTCGACATCGGCTGCAACTACATCACTTCGGCCAAAATCTTCAATGCCAGCTTGCAAAAACTCTACCGTCCCTTCCCGGTGTTGGCGAAAAACCGTGCCGCAATAGGCATAGCGTCGTGGCAGTTTTTCCGGGCTGGCCAAATGATGCAGGCACGCGGGAATGGTGAATTCAGGCCGCAGGCACAGGGCGTCACCCACTTCGTTCTCGGTGATGAAAACCCGGCGGCGCAAATCTTCACCGGCGGTTTCCAAAAAGGGGTCGGCCGGTTGCAAAATGGCAATTTCAGGCGCGACGCAACCGCGCTCAGCAAAAAAATCAATGAGTTTTGAAGTCAATGTCATAGCCGTATCCAATCTCCCCCCTTGAGGGGAAGATGTCGCAACGCGACAGAGGGGGGCATAACTATTGAGGAAGATTGTTGGTTCAGAGAATGGCGCATATTTGCACCCCCCTCTGCCCTGGCTACGCCAGCACATCTCCCCCTCAAGGGGGGAGATTGGATGCGGCAAGTATTGGTTAAATTCACCACCACCTCAGCCATCGTTCTTTTGCTTTTCTGCAACTTTATCATTTGCTTGCTCATCGAGCAGGTTGCGAACTGCATCCACCAGATCATATTCCTTGACTGAAAATTGCGCCGGGCGCTCAGCTCGCCATGCCTCATTATCAGTGATGTTTTCTGATAGGCGTTTGCCCTCAAACAGGTCTTTGATTTGCACTTCACCAGCATCCCGCTCATCAGACCCTTGAATAATGGCGATGCCAGAACCGCGACGATCCGCATATTGCAACTGCTTGCCAAACTGGCGCGGATTACCCTGATACATCTCGGCGCGAATACCCGCATTGCGCAATTTTTGGGTCATTGCCTGATAGCGGCCAAGGCTTTTGGTATCGCGGTCCATCACGCAAACGATCACAGGAGCAGGCGGTGGATTGGTATCGAGTTTGCCAAGGTTTTTCAGTGCGGTCATCAGGCGCGAAACGCCGATGGAAAATCCGGTTGCCGGAACCGGTTCACCGCGAAACCGTGAGACCAGCCCGTCATAGCGCCCACCGCCGCCGACCGAACCAAATTGTACCTTTTGCCCCTTTTCATTGGTGACATCAAACAAAAGTTCCGCCTCGTAAACCGGGCCTGTGTAGTATTCGAGACCACGGACACAGGTAGGGTCAATTTTAATACGGTCAACATCGTAACCGCAAGAACGTACTAATGGTTCAAATTGCTCCGTAAGCTCAAATACAGCATCATCATAGGGCAAGTGCGCCATTCCCCCCCACTGATCTGGCACTCCACCGGTTATGGCGGTAACCTGATTTAATACATCTTGTAGACTCGGAATGGATTCTGAATTAATTACGGCAAAAATTGCAGCAGATTGCCAATCATCTAACCCAACGCCATCGGTAAAATCACCACTATCATCCTTGCGGCCTTTGCCGAGCAGCGCTCGCACACCTTCCACGCCTAGGCGGTCCAGCTTATCAATTGCCCGCATAACATTCAGCCGTTTTTCGGCGTTTTCATCGCCGCCAAGGCCGATGGCTTCCATCACACCATCGAGCACCTTGCGATTGTTGACGCGGATAACATAATCACCGCGCGCGATGCCAAGCGCTTCCATCGTATCGGCCATCATCATGCACATTTCCGCATCAGCCGAAACATTCGGCGCGCCGACAATATCCGCATCAAATTGCATGAATTGTCGAAAGCGTCCCGGTCCGGGTTTTTCATTGCGGAATACCCAACCGGCTCTGTAAGTACGGTAAGGTGTTTGAATATCGTTGAAATTTTCGGCAAAATGGCGGGCCAACGGCGCGGTCAAATCATAGCGCAAGCTCATCCACTGCTCATCGTCGTCCTGCAGAGAAAACACACCTTCGTTTGGCCGGTCGCTATCGGGTAGGAATTTGCCCAACGCATCGGTATATTCAAACATCGGGGTCTCAACCGGGTCAAAGCCATAGCGCTCATAAACACCACGAATTTTACCCATCATCTCTTCGGTGGCACGAATATCACTGGCCGAGCGATCACCAAAACCGCGCGGCAACCGGGCCTTCAACTTGTGTTTTTTATTCTTCTTGTTGGCCATGGCGCCGGTCCGTTATTTTGATCAGATAAAATTTCAGGAAATCGCGGTGTTCCTAACCCATCGGTAGCAAGGCGGCAAGTTTTATCCCTCCGGGTTTTATCCCCTTAAGGCAACCCCCATTGACCCATTCGCAATGAGCCCCTACATTCTTAGCCTGTGGTGATTTGGCCGGTCGGCTTGCAGCCACGTTAAAGAAGTCGCTAAAAGGGCCGTCTGAGATTTAGGCCGGTGGTGATTTCACGACCGGCTTTTGTTTGAGAGAATGAGTTAATGCCGATAAAAATACCCAACAAACTGCCCGCCCGCCAAACCCTGGAGCACGAGGGCGTAAAGGTGATGTCGGAGCGAGAAGCAATCCGCCAGGACATCAGGCCACTGCAGGTCGGTTTGTTGAATCTCATGCCGGATAAAATTCGCACAGAAACCCAGATTGCACGCCTTGTGGGCGCCTCTCCCTTGCAGGTGGAGTTGACGCTGGTGCGGATTGGCGAACATAAATCGAAGAACACATCGCATGAACATTTGATCGATTTTTATCACACCTGGGAAGATATTGCAGACCGCAAATTTGATGGCTTCATCATTACCGGCGCGCCAATTGAGCTGTTGCCATTTGAGGAAGTGACCTATTGGGCCAAGTTGCAAAAGATTTTGGACTGGACCGAAACCAATGTTCATTCAAGCTTTAATATCTGCTGGGGTGCGATGGCGGCCATTTACCATTTTCACGGGGTGCCGAAATATGATCTGGAAGAAAAGGCCTTTGGGGTATTTCGCCATCAAAACAACAATCCAACATCTCCGTATTTGAGTGGTTTTTCTGACGATTTTTCAATTCCCGTCTCCCGCTGGACCGAGGTTCGCAATGGCGATATAAATCAACACCCGGAATTGCAAATATTAATGGATAGCAGTGAAACCGGCCCCTGTCTCATCCATGAGAATACTGGTAATCGGCTGTATATTTTCAATCATATTGAATATGATTCAGGTTCGCTTGCTGATGAATTTTTTCGCGATCAAAATGCGGGTAAAAAAATCGCCGTACCGGTGGATTATTTTCCCAATGACAATCCCGAAATGCCGCCACAAAATCGCTGGCGCTCGCACGCGCATTTGTTATTTGGCAACTGGATCAATACAATTTACCAGACCACGCCGTTTGATATGGACAAGATTGGAAATTGACATTTTAGCTAAATTGGCTATTTTGGCTTTAATAGTTATTTTGGAGCGCCATTATGAAAACATTCAATGCAACCCAGGCGAAAAATCAATTCGGCCAACTGCTTGATGATGCTCAGGCGGAGCCCGTCATCATCCAAAAAAATGGTCGTGATGTGGCTGTTCTGGTTTCAATGTCAGAGTTTCAATCCAAGATGCAAAATAATTCTTCGGATAACTTGATCCAGAAATACCTTGAAGAGAGCATGACCCGCTATGATGATCTCTATACTGAACTAGCCAAATAGGGAAAGAGATGCCTCTTGGATACCCGTTATCTATCACTGGAAAACATGGTTAGTATTCATAAGCAGCAAATCGATAAATACGGTGGCATGTCGGGCATCCGGGATGCAGGCCTGATCGAAGCAGCGCTTCTGCGTCCGCAAACAGGCTATTACCACGACATTCTTGAAGAGGCGGCCGCTCTGTGGGAAAGTCTAACCATGAATCATGGCTTTGTGGATGGCAACAAACGTATTGGATTTGCCGCCGCCTATGTGTTTCTTCGCCTAAACGGTTATTGGTTGACTGCCAGTTCCAGCGAAACCACTAAATTTGTCTTGAATTCATTGCAAAACGGTTCCTTCACCAAGGACAATCTGGATAAATGGTTGCGCGTTAATGTAATTGAAAAACGGATTGATTGATGTTCACCCAACTTTTTTATGGTCTGAAAGACGCTAAAATTCCCGTATCGCTCCGGGAGTATTTAACCTTGCTTGAGGCAATGGATAAGCAATTGGTGATGTATGATGTGGAGGGTTTTTATTATCTTGCCCGCACTTCACTGGTAAAGGACGAACGCAATCTCGACCGCTTCGATCAGGTGTTTTCTACCGTGTTTAAAGGGCTTGAAAGTCTTTCTGATGGCGACAACCCGCAAGCGCAGGAACTACCAGAGGAATGGCTGCGCCGTATGGCCGAAAAACACTT
This sequence comes from Rhizobiaceae bacterium, assembly GCA_026981655.1. Taxonomy (GTDB): domain Bacteria; phylum Pseudomonadota; class Alphaproteobacteria; order Rhizobiales; family Rhizobiaceae; genus SZUA-100. Next base: position 13,687 of record JALSIJ010000029.1, read on the forward strand.
GAGTGCTGAAGAAAAAGCAGAGATTGAAGCGCTTGGCGGCTTTGAAAAACTGATGGAAACCTTAAAAAAGCGCCTTGAGGAACAGGAAAAGCGTCATCAGGGCGGCAATAAATGGATTGGCACTGCTGGCACTTCGCCATTTGGGGCCTATGGTTATAACCCCGAAGGCATTCGCATTGGGCAAAAGGAGTCACGCCACCGCCGAGCAGTGAAAGTATGGGACAAACGCGCCTTCAAAAACCTCGATGACACTATAGAGTTGGGCACGCGCAATATTAAAGTTGCGCTGAAGCGCCTGCGCCGATGGGCGCGCGAAGGGGCCGATGACGAATTTGATTTGAACGGCACCATTCGGGCAACGGCTGAAAATGGTTATCTCGATGTCAAAACCCGCCCCGAACGGCGTAATGCGGTCAAATTGCTTTTGTTTCTCGATGTGGGCGGCTCAATGGATGGCTATATTCGTGTGGTGGAGGAGTTGTTTTCTGCGGCACGGGCCGAATTTAAACATATGGAATATTTCTATTTCCACAATTGCCTTTATGAGGGCGTGTGGAAAGACAATCATCGCCGCTATGGTGCGCAAACCCCAACTATGGATGTGCTGCATAAATTCGGGCCGGACTATAAGGTGATCTTTGTCGGTGATGCGGCGATGTCTCCCTATGAAATTGCCCACCCGGGCGGTGCCGTCGAGCATTGGAACAAGGAGGCAGGTGATGTGTGGTTGCGCCGGGTGCTGGATCAGTGGCCAAATACAGTCTGGCTAAATCCTGTCCCGCGTAAAGCCTGGGACTATACCCATTCAACCGACATGATACGTCAGATATTTTCAGACCGGATGTATCCGCTCAACCTTGCTGGCATTGATGATGCGATGAAGGAGCTTGGCCGATGAGAGCTGTTCACTGGCTGATATTTTCTCTGGCGCTAATGGTAGGCACCAATGCTTATGCTGAACCACTGCAATTGTCGCCATTTAAGGACAAGCTGTTTCAATATCCAGGCATATTAGAGACCGGTTTTAAGGGTGATTTTGTCAAAGTCAAATATGACAAATATATCGATATTCACAAGCGCGATGTCATTCTTGAGCGCGAAGTGAAACGCAAATATGTATCGGAAAAACCGCGCTGGTCTAAAAATGCCATGCGGCTGAAAGTCGACAATTACCTGATGAAATATTTTGCCGTCGGTAATATCAAAAAACCGGCCAGGTTCATTGTGGTCTATGTGCATGGTTCTGGCGGCAGCCGGTTTCAGGGCGTTAATAACTGGACATTTGGCGGCAATTTTAACCGAATTCAAAATCTGACAATTCGCAATGGTGGGCTTTATTTATCGCCTGATTTTTCAGACTATGGCAATAAGGGCACCAACCAGATCAAGCAGATGATCTTGCACCATGCGCGAACGTCTCCGGGTGCGCCAGTGTTCGTTGCCTGCGGTTCAAAGGGCGGCTTTATCTGCTGGCGATTAACCCGTGACCGCGAGATTTTATCAAAAATGGGCGGCATGCTTTTATTCGGTTCCACCTGGGATGATGATTTTTTCAAGTCAGCTGCATTAAAGCGCCGCTTGCCGATTTATTTTGGCCACGGCACATGGGATACGGTTTTACCCTGGGAAAGACAGTTTGCATTCTTCAAACGGATAAAGAAAACGGTATCCAATTATCCGACAAAATTCTCGCTTTTTGATACCGGAACCCATGGCACCCCCATTCGCATGACCGACTGGCGGTTAATCCTCAATTGGATGTTTAAGGTGCGGGGGTGACGATGAATAAAGCTCCAAAGAAAAGCATGGGCACGGTCTCTGCCTTTAAAGCGATCAAGGCAATTGATTATACTGTAATATTGGTTCGAGAAATGAGGGCAATGCGCGCATTTTATGAAGATACGCTTGGCTTTACCCTTTCGCGCGAGCTATCGCCAAACTGGATAGAATATAAAATCGGGAATAATATCCTTGCGCTTTCAAAGCCGGGCCTCACTGCAAACGATGTCCCACTGCCAAATGGAAGTGCTGCCATTCAGCTGGCTTTTTTGGTATCACCATCTGAAGTAGACCAGTGCGCCAGCGAACTTGTTGAGCAAGGAATAGATCTGGTGTCACCACCTACGAATCGAGATTTCGGGCACAGAACCCTGTTTTTTAGAGATCCGGACGGTAATTTGCTGGAAATTTACGCTGAGGTTTAGCCAAACATATATCAATGCGCTTCGTCCCAGTTATCGGCGGCACGTGCATCAACAACCAATGGTACATTGAGCGAAAGCGCCGGCATAGGTGCATTGATCATGTTTTTTTTGACCACCGAAATTGTTTGTTCAATCTCGTCTTCGGGTAATTCAAAAATCAACTCGTCATGTACCTGCAGCAGCATGCGAGCGGACAAATTAGCATCACTAAGTGCGGCATCCATTTTGATCATGGCACGGCGAATAATATCTGCAGCAGAGCCTTGAATGGGCGCGTTAATGGCGGCGCGTTCGTTGAAAGCGCGGTGCTGCGGGTTTTTAGAATTGATCTCCGGATAATGCGCCCGGCGGCCAAATATGGTTTCCACATAGCCCTTGTCACGGCAAAATGCCTTGGTCTCTTCCATATAGTCCTTGATGCCGGGAAAGCGCTCAAAATACATCTTGATATAGTCGGATGCTTCACCGCGCGAAATACCCAATTGAGCCGCAAGACCGAAGGCAGAAATTCCATAGATAATACCGAAATTGATCGCCTTGGCCTGACGGCGCACCATTGGGTCCATACCTTCAACCGGTGTGTCGAACATTTCACTTGCCGTCATCGCATGAATATCGACCCCGTCAGCGAAAGCCTGCTTTAATTGACCAATATCAGCCACATGGGCAAGCACCCGCAATTCGATCTGGCTGTAATCGGCAGATAAGAGCTTGTTACCTTGTTCTGCTACAAATGCCGTGCGGATTTTGCGCCCTGCCTCGCTTCGAATGGGAATATTCTGCAAGTTCGGATCAGAGGATGAAAGCCTGCCGGTTGAGGTCGAAGCCATCGCGTAGGATGTATGCACCCGTTTGGTTGTCGGATTGATGAATTCCGGCAGCGCATCTGTATAGGTTGATTTCAGTTTGGTCAGTTGCCGCCATTCAACGATTCTATTTGGCAGGTCGTGGCCCTCGGCCGCCAGGCTTTCCAGCACGCCAACGGCGGTAGAATACTGGCCGGATTTGGTTTTCTTACCGCCCGGCAGCCCAAGCTTATCAAACAGGATTTCGCCCAATTGTTTGGGTGACCCGATATTAAACCGCTCACCGGCGGCCTCGTATATTTCAGCCTCAAGCCGGGCCGCACCCTGACCCAATTCGCCGGAAAGGCGGGAGAGAATTTGCCTGTCCACGATAATTCCGCGGGCTTCCATTTGGCAAATTACGTCGACCAAGGGCCGCTCCAACCGCTCATAAATGGTCGTCATGCCTTCGGCTACCAGCCGTGGTTTCAATATCTGCCACAGTCTCAAGGTGACATCGGCATCTTCAGCCGCATAGGCGGTGGCCACATCCAGTTCGACCATATCGAAGGTGATCTTGGATTTTCCAGAACCGGTAATATCTTTGTAATGAATGGTTTCATGGCCAAGCCAGACACGGCAAAGCTCATCCATATTGTGGCGTCTGCGCCCCGCATCAAGCACATAAGAGAGCAGCATTGTATCATCAAAAGGAGCAATTTTAATTCCGCGTCTTGATAGCAGCAGCCAGTCATATTTCATGTTCTGGGCAATTTTCAAAACGGATGGATTTTCCAACATTGGCTTTAACCTGGCCAATGCCTCTTTTTCTGAAATCTGGTCTTCCACAAACCCACCGCCCAAAAGGTCTCCCTGACCGGATTTGTGCGCCACAGGGATATAACAGGCCTGAAGTTTGCCATCTTCACCGGCGACCGCAAGCGACAGGCCAACCAGTTCAGCTTGCATGGCATCCAACGACGTAGTTTCCGTATCAACGGCAACTGTGCCTGCGCTGATAGCCATTTTGATCCAGCGATCCAGCGCCTCTAGAGTGCGAACGCATTCGTATCCATCGGTTTTTATCTCGGTGGAAATTCCAGCTTTTTGCCGGGCCGCTGCAAGTTCTTCGGGGGAGAAATGCGCATCTCCCGGCTGTTGTTGCTGCGGGGTCGGGCGGTCAATCGCGCTGCCAGTGCCCGCATCAAGGTCTGGGCCGCGCTGGGCATCATACCCGTCGATTACGATGATTACCGGCTCAACCTGCTCGGCATCCGTATCTGTTTCCGCCGCCACCCGGCGGGTCAGCGAATTAAGCTCCATTGCCTTTAGATAGGAAATCAGTTTAGGACCATTAGGCTCGTGCAAAGAAAGCGCATCCAGTTGCACATCCAGCGGTACGTGTTGATCCAATTCCACCAGTCTTTTGGAAATTCTGGCCTGATCGGCAAATTCGATAAGGTTTTCACGGCGCTTGTTTTGTTTTATTTCACCGGCGCGGGAAAGCAGGGTTTCGAGATCACCAAATTCATTTAGCAGAAGAGCTGCGGTTTTTGGTCCAATACCCGGAATACCTGGAATATTGTCTGTTGAATCGCCTGCAAGCGCCTGCAAATCGATCATCTTTTCCGGCCCGACACCAAATTTTTCAATCACTTCATCAGGGCCAACCCGGCGATCTTTCATGGTGTCATACATAATGACCTGCGGCCCAACCAACTGCATTAGGTCCTTGTCGGATGATATAATGGTGCAATCTGCACCAATGCCAACGGCTTCTCGAGCATAGGTGGCAATGAGGTCATCAGCCTCAAACCCGGCCTTATCAATCGAAGGCACATTGAAAGCCTCGGTTGCCTGGCGGATCAGGCCGAATTGCGGGCGCAGATCTTCTGGCGGCGCATCGCGATTGGCCTTATATTCCGGGTAAATCTCATTTCTAAAAGTCTTGGAGGAGTGATCGAAAATCACCGCAAAATGGGTCGGTACAACGCCGACATTTGTATCGCGCGCCTCTCGCAGTAATTTCCAAAGCATATTGCAATACCCGGAAACAGCGCCCATTGGCAGTCCGTCAGATTTGCGGGTTAGCGGTGGCAAAGCATGGTAGGCGCGAAATATATAGGCCGAACCGTCAACCAGAAACAGATGATCACCTTTTTTCATATTCCAGACCTTTTCCAGCCGCTAATTAGTTTTGACGCTTGTATTGGGAACTTTTCGAAGATGGCGGAGGTCGGTATCGAATGCAAGCAATCAACAATAAGACCACAGTTCTTTGTTATGTTCCCCCACCGTGGCAGGGCGAGATTTGGTTTGTCCATATTACTAGCCCTCGCACGGCAATTGTGCAGATGGCCTAGCGGAAATTAAAATGCACTCACCTTGTTTGGCCGTTCGCTTGCGAGTGGCAAAGCCTCACGTGCGCTCACCTTGTTTAGCCGTTCGCTTGCGAGTGGCAAAGCCTCACGTGCGCTCACTAGTAATATTTTTAATCACGACACTGTGTTGGGCCGTGTCTTGAAGCCATTAATATTAAACCCCAAATTAATATTATTCCGGAAATGTTCCGGTGGTTTTAGCCAGATATCCCCCAATTGGCTTAAACCAGAAGCACCCGCTCTCTCCGTGGGTGCCTTCAAATAGCGTAACGGCTGCCGTGGATTTGCCCTCATTTTTCCACGGCAGCCACCCTTTATTTTTGCTAATTTTTGATGGTTCAAATTGTGCGTATCGCTCTATGTGCAATTTGAACTGTTTAACCGTTCGCTTGCGCGTCAATTCTAATCGCACGTTGAGCAACGCGAAGCGCAAGATTTGAATCACTAAATATGCGCTCACCTTGCTTAGCCGTTCGCTTGCGAGAGGCAAAGCCTCACGTGCGCTCACCTTGTTTGGCCGCTCACTTGCGAGAGGCAAAGCCTCACGTGCGCTCACCTTGTTTGGCCGCTCACTTGCGAGAGGCAAAGCCTCACGTGCGCTCACTTGTACTTTTCAATTGCGGTTCGGGCCCGTTATGATAGGATTTTGACCAAACTCCCGCGTCCAGATGAAAAGTAATTTGATGTCAGATATTTCGCCCGTACTCACCCGTATTGATAATCAGCTGCCCGAAGCTCTTGGTCGCCTTTTTGAGCTTTTACGCATTCAAAGTATTTCAACAGATCCAGCCTTTAAGGAAGACTGCCGGAAGGCGGGCTCCTGGCTGGTTGATCAGTTAATCGAGATCGGTTTTGAAGCAAGCCTTCGAGATACCGATGGGCATCCCATGGTGGTCGGTCATCATGATGGGCCGCAGGGTGCGCCACATCTGCTTTTTTATGGCCATTATGATGTTCAACCGGTCGATCCACTGGAACTGTGGCATCAACCGCCCTTTGAGCCGGTATTGAAGGAGTTGGAAGGTGGCCAAAAGCAAATTCACGCAAGGGGCGCTGCTGACGACAAAGGCCAATTAATGACCTTTGTTGAAGCCTGTCGCGCATGGAAACAGGAAACTGGCGGCCTGCCATGTAAAATTACCATTTTGTTTGAAGGCGAAGAAGAATCCGGCTCGCCGAGTTTGGTGCCGTTTTTCGAGGCAAATGGAGAAGAACTTACCTGCGACCTGGCGCTGGTGTGTGATACGGGCATGTGGGATATTGAAACACCTGCGGTCAATATTGCCCTGCGCGGTATGGTAACCGAAGACTTTGTTATTCGCGCTGCAAGCCGCGATCTTCATTCTGGCCACTACGGTGGGGCGGCGGCAAATCCTATACATATATTATCAAAAATCCTTGCTGATTTGCATGACGAGTCCGGTCGAATTACCCTTGACGGATTTTATGACGATGTCGAGGATGTGCCAGAGAATATTCGAAAGCAATGGGACGGGCTTGGCTTCAGCGCCAGTGACTTTTTAGGCGAAATCGGCCTTTCCATGCCAGCAGGTGAAGCCAACCGATCTGTGTTGGAACAAATCTGGTCGCGCCCAACCGCCGAAGTTAATGGCATCATTGGCGGCTATACGGGGGATGGGTTTAAGACAGTAATTGCAGCAGAAGCCTCTGCAAAAGTTTCATTTCGTCTGGTGAGCAATATGGATCCTGAAAAGGTTCATGTGGCATTCGTCAAACATGTGGAATCGCATTTACCGGAGGATTGCACGGTTGAATTCAAACACCATGAGGGATCACCGGCAATTCAACTTGACCACACGTTACCGCAGTTAAATAAAGCTGCCGCTGTGTTGGAAGAGGAGTGGGGCAAACCTGCTGCGATGATCGCCATGGGTGGTTCTGTACCCATTGTTGGCGAGTTCAAACGCATGCTTGGTATGGATTCACTGATGGTCGGATTTGGGTTAGATAACGATTGTATTCATTCACCCAACGAGAAATACGAACTCTCCAGCTTTCATAAGGGCACCCGCTCATGGGCGCGTATTTTGGCCGCATTGGCTGAATAATGTATGCGCTGCAATCTGTGCTTACTCAGCCGGGTGAAGTATCGCCTTTGGCTTTGGCTCTGTTGATTTCAGGTAGGCCCAGTTGGGCCTTGTGAACAGAAACTTGCCAAGGCCTGTAATCTGAACAGTTTTATACATGATAACGGGCACAAGCACGCCAAAGAACGTGACGATGGCTGACATTGTCCCAATATCCAGATCCGGCCAGAAACGAGCCAGCGATAGACGAAGTATCCCCATCGGTAAAAAGAATGCCAGATAGATTACAATGGAATTTTCACCCAGATAACGCAAGAATTTCATAAAGTTCAATCGCGATAAAAGGCAAGATGCCAATACCACTGCACAGGCACCCAATGCGCCAAGCATGAGCGAGATTAAGGGTAAATCGCTGTAACCATTAAATACCAATACGCCATTGATCAATCCCCATCCGACCAGTCCAAAAACAGACCAGCTGATATTGTTGATCGCCCAGGAGGCAAAGCGGAAAATTTGCGGTGCAAACAGATAGCCCGCAACGAAATATACATAGCGACTGGCAAATTCATCAATTGTTACCCAACCCGTATGAATTGGTAAAATCTGCAATAATGCGGCCCCGCCAATCAGAATATACCAGGGCTGTTTTCTTAGAATTTTGGTAATTACAAAGAAGACCGGCAACAAATAGATAAACCACAAAGTTCCAAATGGTTGCACAAATGTTAGCGCCCAGGAACCGGCAACATGGCTAACAGTATGGCCATCAGCGATGGAAAATGGAGCTTTGAAAACAAACTGAATGGCGACCCAAAGAATGTAGAAATAAAAGAAATGAACGACTTTTCGATCCAGATATAACCGCCAGTCCCGGTTAATTACATTAGCCAGAAACAGCCCTGATATGAGAAAGAAATCCGGCATCCTGAAAGGACGGGCAAATTCAACCACATAATGTAGCCATCCGGTGCCACTCATGGTTTCACCCATCCGCAAGGTCGAATGCATCATGACCACAAGAATGATACAAAATCCCTTTGCATAGTCGACCCAATCAATACGCGAGTGGGTTGAGCGATCCGGCGTATTTTTCAATTCCAGGGGTGATTTTATGTGTTCCATGGTCATCCTACCTGTCGGCGGTTTATTTTAGCCAATATTATCAATTGGAGTTTCGACGTAGAATAACAGTATCAAATTTAACAAACCCATGGATTAACAGCCACGGTTAACGGCGTTCACGAAGTTGAGAACATAGAAAATATTGGCGAAATCTTATTATTATGGTTAACCCGTGAGCCTGAAACTTAATGAATTGATCAATGCATGATTGCTGGAATGGGCTTGGTCATATGATAATTCGTTGAGCTTTCAGACCTTTAGGTTGGCTACAAACAGGACTGACAGAAAACAGTCGTTTCCAAACATCTTTTAAGTAAATATTTTGCGTGAGAAAAATTTACCTCGTTTTAAATTATCCGAGCTATTTTTCAATCAAGGCTAAAGGTATTTTCAGTAGCTGACAAAAACCCGTCTCTCATAACATTTCGGTCTTAAGCGTTGGCAAAAAAATCCACCTATCAGCGTATTGAACCCAGGTTCGATAAATCGAATGCGAAGGGTAAAAAGAGCGGGGCAAAAACGCGCCGAAAAAACAAAAAACAAACATCAAAGCGATCAAAATCTAAAGGCGAGCTATTCTCAAAGCTAGGGTCACTTGCCTATTGGTGTTTTGTTATGGGATTATGGGGTGGTATCGCCAGCATTGCCATCATCGGATTTTATGCTGTCCAGCTGCCGCAAAGTTCGTCCTGGTCGGTACCTAAACGTCCACCAAATGTGAAAATTATCTCGGTTAATGGAAAACTGCTTGCAAACCGTGGCGTAACCGGTGGGGAATCTGTCGCTCTTGCTCACATGTCTCCCTATATTCCAAAAGCACTGATCGCGATTGAAGACCGACGTTTCCACAGCCATTTTGGCGTTGACCCGTTCGGACTGGTGCGAGCAAGTTTCAAAAACTTCTTTGCTGGCCGTGTGGTTCAGGGCGGCTCGACAATAACCCAGCAATTGGCGAAAAATCTCTTCTTAAAGCCTGAGCGCACTTTCAAACGGAAAATTCAAGAGGTCATCTTATCATTTTGGCTCGAGGCAAAGTTCACAAAAAATGAAATTCTGGAACTCTACTTAAACAGGGTCTATTTCGGGTCCGGTTCCTATGGGGTGGACGCCGCTTCCAGACGTTATTTTTCAAAGCCATCTCGAGATGTAAATCTCGCAGAAGCCGCGTTGTTGGCGGGGCTGTTGAAAGCACCTTCCAGATTGTCCCCGGCCCGCAATCCAAGAAAAGCGGAGAAAAGGGCGCAAGTTGTGTTATCCGCGATGCGGCGTGCCAATTTTATCACTGACAGGGAAGCGGCCAAAGCACTTTCCATGCCGTCGACAAAAGCCAGGAGCTACTGGTCTGGCGCAGAAAACTATGTTGCCGACTGGATTATGAATGATCTTGAAAAGCTTGTTGGGCCGATTACAGAAAATATTATAATCGAAACAACGCTGGATCTTGGCTTGCAGAAATCAGCGGAAGCTGAAATTCGCGCCGCACTGAACAGGGCTGGCAAGTCGATGCAGGTATCGCAGGCTGCATTGGTTTCGCTCGATGGTACGGGTGCAATCCGCGCAATGGTTGGTGGGCGTGATTATGCAATAAGCCAGTTCAACCGGGCACTAGATGCCAAGCGCCAACCTGGTTCTGCTTTTAAACCAATAGTATATCTTGCCGCCCTTGAAAATGGCAACATGCCGTCATCTGTTCGGCAGGACATTCCAATCAGAATAGGGAAATGGCAGCCAAAGAATTACGACAACAAGTATCGTGGTGCGGTGACACTCAAAACCGCCCTGTCAAAATCGCTAAATACAATTGCAGCCCAACTGACAATGGAAGTCGGGCCGCGCAATGTAGTAAATTTGGCCCACCGATTGGGCATCAAATCCAAGTTAATTGCCAATGCCTCAATTTCGCTTGGAACTTCTGAGGTTTCATTGCTTGAGCTCACTAGCGCTTATGCCCCATTATCTAATGGCGGATATTTGGCGCGCCCATACGTAATAAAACGCATAAAAACCAAACGGGGCCGGGTGCTTTATCGGCACAAATCGGGTGAAAGCCGCCGTGTTATTTTAGCCAGGCATATTGGACCAATGAACGCGATGATGATTGATGTCGTCCGCAATGGTACTGGCAAGGCTGCGCAGCTCAAAGGGTGGCCCGTCGGCGGAAAAACCGGCACGAGCCAGGATTTTCGTGACGGGTGGTTTATCGGTTACACAACTAACCTTACTACAGGTGTTTGGTTTGGTAACGATGATGGCCGGTCAACTAAAAAAATTACAGGCGGTTCATTGCCTGCCAAAACCTGGGCAAGATTTATGAAGATTGCACACAACAGTGTACCGGTTGCCGATTTGCCCGGTGACTATCAACGAAATGTTGAGCTTCCGCTGGTTGTTACAGTACCGAAAAAACGGCCGCCGGTTTCAACAAATCGCTTGGTCCGAATGGTTAGCAATCGCAGGGTAAAAGCCAGCCCTGACGACCATCCCGTTCCTTCTGTCGGCATTGGGCAACGTAGAAAATCTGTTGAAAAAAGGTCAATTGTGGATCTGATTTTTGGCGGTTAATAGCTTTAATTTCATACGAGAACAGCAAGATACAATAATATCAGAGAATGACAGATTCTAACAATAATTGAACCTTACCCATAAAAACAGCTCAATTTTCGCAATAAGAGTCAAAAATCTGGTTGTAGGCCAAGTTTATTCAAATTTATTGCCCTTATCCCGGAAATAGTTTTGACACATATACTCAACACGGGTAATTGGAGCGCAATTAGTGTATTTGCTATAATTTGCATGTGGTTTGAATATAAAATTTGAACCAATCAAACAAGGGACTATGAAGTTGGCCAGACCAGAGCTTGGTGAAAAAAGGCGTTGCCTTTCCTGTGAGACAAAATTCTACGATTTGAACAAAGATCCGGCGGTTTGCCCGAAATGCGGTGAGGTGTTTGAATTGCAGGTGCCGGAAAAAATTGCGCCCGTGGTAGAGCCGGTTGCATCGAAGAAACCAGATGATGACGATGTAACCGTTTTGAGCACCGATCCAGATACTATTTCACTTGAAGATGCCGATGATGATGACGGCGATACGGTCGACGGTGAAGATATTCCCGCTGATATTCCAGAAATCGCTGTTGATGATGAAGAGACCAACTCCGACGTTGATGATGTGTTCCTGGATGAAGACGAAGAAAATGGAGATATGTCTGGATTGGTAATCGTTACCAAAGATGATGGTGACGAAAACTAGCCGATAAATTGTTGTATTTAATATTGATAAGTCGCAAAGTTTGAATATCCGGATTATTTGTCTTGTATTGTGTTGTGATGCTTATTAGAACGTCCGGCATTCACCTATCGGATGTATATCAATATGTTGAACTGCCGATATAGAAAAAATAATTTTATATCGTGAATAAATGGGGCCATAGCTCAGTTGGGAGAGCGCTTGCATGGCATGCAAGAGGTCGTCGGTTCGATTCCGTCTGGCTCCACCATTTTTGATCTCACGGCAACTCACTTCGTTCGTGCCTGCGATTGCGCGGGCTGGCCGCCCGGCAGCACTTGTGCTGCCATGATGGCTCGAGGTTTCTCCTTCCAGGCCACCATCCATTTGTTTTTTGTGCAAATGCCGTTTGCGCGTGCGCCTTAATTATCATTCGCTTGTGCGTCAATTCAAGTAGCACGTTGAGCAACGCGAAGCGCAAGATTTGAATCACTCAATATGCGCATCGCTTCGCTCTACGTGCGACTTGAGTATAAAAACGTGCGCTCTTTAATAAAATAACTACCTGATTCTACGCTTCACATCGCCCAGAACGCTTGGCAGTAAAGACTGAACACTTTTTTGGCTATCGCCGGTTTTCAGACGTTTGTCGTAAAGCATGTTTAATATATACTGATCAAAACGGGTAAACACAGTATGGCGGGTACGATCATTAAACATGGAAAGTTTGAGGCTCGTATCTTCGTTCAATGGGCCGAGGCCCTGAAGAATTTCTTCAATCAAACAACGCCGAAACAGCTTTTTACCCTCATTAGAAACAACCACCGCATCAGAACGATTAATACCGAAACGGGTAAAGATTGAACGCACCATGCAGCGGCCGCGCACGGGGGCAGTGGAACGTCCATAAACAATATTGCGAACTGTATTGTTATAATCCGAACGATCAACAATATAGAGGTGAAAATTTGCCCGGTCAGGATTGGTAACAATCTCGGTTTTTAATCCGCGAATCGAGCGGTTCAAACTCAAAATGAACTGCTTGGCTTCCTTACGACGATTTTTTCGTGCCCGGTTGTGAACATAGAATCGAACCGGCGAACGAAATTTCCGGATATAACGGCTTTGGGCACCAACCGGGGAAAACTCTGAGCCAAATACAGTTTTGTTAAAGCCGTAAATAATTGATTTGTCAGAAAAAGCAGACGCCGCATCACTATTGACCAACCCTAAAAGCAGCATGCCAAAACCGAATATAACAAATCTAACATTATTCATTTTGTGCAACTTTTGAAAAAACCCTGATAATAGTCAACTAATGGTGATTCGACCCTGTTTTGCAACTTGGAAAAAAATATTGTTTACCCGATTGCAGTGCGATTGTGTACTGACATTGGACGATTACGCCGAATAATCGACTAATATTGATAGAGATTGGTAACAAATTATGACAGAGGGTGTTGCAAAAGGCCTGATACGCGATGACGATGGAAAAACACGATGCTTCTGGTACAGCAACAAAGATGATTACCGAGAATACCATGATGAAGAATGGGGCATGCCAGTTGATGATGACATAAAGTTGTTTGAAAAAATCTGCCTGGAAGGCTTTCAATCCGGCCTTTCATGGCTGACAATATTGCGCAAGCGGGAGAATTTTCGCGCTGCCTTTGCTGGATTTGATTTCAAAAAAGTCGCCAAATTCAATGAAGATGATGTGGAGCGTCTGGTAAATGACGCGGGTATTGTGCGCCATCGCGGCAAAATTAATTCAACCATCAATAATGCCATTAAGGCGCTTGAAATGGTGGAGCAGGAAGGCTCACTCGGTGCATATTTCTGGAGCTTTGAACCGGGCATCAAAGACCGACCAACAACCTTCGATCATGCAACGCTGATGTCGCTCGGTAAAACTGATATTTCCACCCAAATCTCCAAGGATTTGAAAAAACGCGGCTGGTCATTTGTTGGCCCAACCACCGTCTATGCCTTCATGCAAGCGATGGGCATTGTCAACGATCATCTAGAGGGCTGCTATTGCCGCGAAAAGGTGGAGGCCGCGCGGGCGAAATTTAAGCGACCGGGGTAGTTTTTGCCCAGGGCTAGTTCAGTGCGCTCGCATCGCTCCGCTCTACGTGCGCTCACTACAGGGTGAGCTGACCAGCGAGCCGCCGAACAGGGCGCCCTCGCAGAGGGCCGGCGCAAAACTCCAAACGGCCGGGAGCGAAAACAAATAACAGGAAAAATTCTCTCTAATTTTCGTTCGCTTGCTTCTTTAGTGATCCAAATCTTGCGCGGCTTCACCACGTGCGATTGCTTCTTTAGTGATCCAAATCTTGCGCGGCTTCACCACGTGCGATTGCTTCTTTAGTAATCCAAATCTTGCGCGGCTTCACCACGTGCGATTTGAATTGGAGCCCTACCTGCGCTCACACCTTGTAATCCCGCCATTTCCTGCTAAATCGGCTCTTATGACCATATCACTCGACCATATTCGAAATTTTTCCATTGTCGCCCATATCGATCACGGCAAATCAACGCTTGCCGACCGGCTGATACAAATGACCGGAGGGCTGGAAAAGCGCGAAATGTCAGAACAAGTGCTGGACAGCATGGATATTGAGCGCGAGCGCGGTATTACCATTAAGGCGCAGACCGTTCGGCTCGAGTACAAGGCCAAAAACGGCGAAGATTATATCCTAAATCTAATCGATACACCGGGCCATGTGGATTTTGCCTATGAGGTGTCGCGCTCGCTATCCGCATGCGAAGGCTCGCTGCTGGTGGTGGATGCCAGCCAGGGCGTGGAAGCTCAAACGCTGGCTAATGTTTATCAGGCGATTGATAATGACCACGAGATTGTAACAGTCCTCAATAAAATCGACCTGCCGGCAGCCGAACCAGAGCGCATCAAAGCGCAAATTGAGGAGGTGATCGGACTTGATGCCTCTAACGCAGTGGAAATTTCGGCTAAAACCGGGCTTGGCGTTGAAAATGTGCTGGAAGCGATTGTAAATGATCTGCCTGCGCCCGATCAAGGTGACATTGATGCGCCACTGAAAGCACTGTTGGTGGATAGTTGGTACGATACCTATCTCGGCGTTATCGTGCTGGTGCGTGTTATTGATGGCCAGATAAAAAGAGGCCAAACCATCCGCATGATGGGCACGGACGCTAAATACCTGGTCGATCGGGCGGGGGTGATTACCCCCAAACTGGTTACAGTGGACACACTTGGGCCGGGCGAAATTGGTTTTATCACCGCCTCGATCAAAGAAGTTGCCGACACGCGGGTGGGTGATACCATCACCGAAGATAAACGCGAGACCGCGCAAGCGCTGCCCGGTTTTAAACCGGCGCAACCGGTGGTTTTCTGCGGGTTGTTTCCAGTCGATGCGGGTGATTTTGAAGACCTTCGCTCTGCCATGGGCAAA
Organism: Rhizobiaceae bacterium; assembly: GCA_026981655.1. Taxonomy (GTDB): domain Bacteria; phylum Pseudomonadota; class Alphaproteobacteria; order Rhizobiales; family Rhizobiaceae; genus SZUA-100. The sequence goes on from JALSIJ010000029.1 coordinate 28,890, forward strand.
TTACGGCTTAATGATGCAAGTTTCTCTTTCGAAATGGAATCATCTGCAGCGCTCGGCTTTGGCTTTCGCTGCGGCTTTTTGGGACTATTGCATCTGGAAATCATTCAGGAACGATTGGAGCGGGAATTTAACCTTGATCTTATCGCAACCGCACCTTCCGTGGTTTATCAAATGACCATGAATGATGGCAGCGAGACCGAGTTGCACAACCCTGCTGATATGCCCGATGTGGTGAAAATTGCAGAAATTCGTGAACCGTGGATCAATGCAACCATTCTCACGCCGGATGAATATCTGGGCGGAATACTCAAGCTTTGCCAGGACCGGCGCGGCGTACAAAAAGAGCTTACCTATGTGGGCAAGCGCGCCATGCTGAATTACGAACTACCGCTCAACGAAGTGGTGTTTGATTTCTATGACCGGCTAAAATCCATCTCCAAGGGCTATGCCTCGTTTGATTATCAACTGGGTGATTATAAGGCCGGAGACCTCGTAAAAATGGCCATATTGGTCAATGCGGAACCGGTGGATGCGCTCTCGATGATGGTTTATCGCGGAGCGGCTGAAAAGCGCGGCCGTGAAATGTGCGAAAAACTGAAAGAGCTTATTCCGCGCCATCTGTTTAAAATTCCAGTTCAGGCGGCCATCGGTGGCAATGTTATCGCACGTGAAACAATTTCGGCGATGCGCAAGGATGTAACGGCAAAATGCTATGGTGGCGATGCCTCGCGTAAACGCAAATTGCTCGACAAACAAAAGGCCGGTAAGAAAAAAATGCGCCAGTTTGGCCGGGTGAATATTCCGCAAGAAGCCTTTATTGCAGCACTCAAAATGAGCGATTGAGTTGGAATCGGCAGCGATGGCTGCCATCCTTTACAAACCATGCTATAGAGCAGCCGCAATTCCATAAAGGCGCGGGAGCCGAAGTCCGTTTACATGTCCAGTAAAAAAACAAAATACTCCATCAAAATCAAAGATCTTATTGATTCAGCCGCCCTGCGGGCCGAACTGACCGCGATGACGGCTGAAAATAACGGCGATGGTTCTTCAGCGGAAATTCGTGCGAAGGTACTTGCCCGTTTAAAAGAGGTATCAATTGACGGGCGTAAACATATTGAACAACTGTTGATGGAAGACGGGCGCGGACGAACCTGCGCCCGCAGAATTTCCAAATTTCAGGATGAAATTATTCGAGTTATCTATGATTTCGCCCTGGCTCACGTGTTCCGCGTCAACAATCCTTCCAAAGCAGAACGCATGGCAGTTGTCGCTGTCGGCGGCTATGGGCGCGGTACATTGGCACCGGGCTCCGACCTCGATTTGCTGTTTTTACTGCCCTACAAACAGACCCCCTGGGGGGAGAGCGTGGTTGAATATATGCTCTATATGTTGTGGGATATGGGCTACAAAGTTGGCCATGCGACGCGAAATATTGATGAATGTATCCGATTGGCGCATGAGGATATGACCATCCGCACGGCGGTTCTCGAGGCACGCTATTTGTGGGGTTCCAAGAAGCTCTACAAAGAACTGATTACCCGCTTTGACGACGAAATTGCCTCCAAAACCGCACAGGAATTTATCGCCGCAAAACTGGAAGAACAGGATGCCCGGCATATCAAAAGCGGCCGCTCGCGTTATCTGGTGGAACCCAATGTCAAGGACGGCAAGGGCGGGCAGCGCGATCTGCATACACTTTACTGGATTTCTAAATATTATTACCGGGTGCGCACCCAAGAAGAGCTGGTCAGGGCCGGTGTATTCACCCGCAAGGAGCAAAATAAATTCAATAAAGCTCAATCGTTCCTCTGGTCAGTTCGCTGCCACATGCACTTTTTGACCAGGCGCGCCGAAGAACGCCTATCATTCGATATTCAACCGGAATTGGCCGCCCGTCTTGGCTATCAGACAAGGCCGGGGCAAAGCGCTGTCGAGCGCTTTATGAAGCACTATTTTCTGCATGCGAAGGTTGTGGGTGATCTTACTCGAATTTTTTGCTCTGGTCTGGAAGAGCAGCAGGCGAAAGCCGCTCCCGGCCTGACGCGAATAATCAGATCTATCGGCGAGCGGCCGCGAAAAATCAAAGGCACCACGGATTTCGTCCACCACAACAATCGCATCAATGTGGTTGATGATGAGGTTTTCAAGCGCGACCCGGTCAATATAATCCGGCTTTTCCATTTGGCTGAAGAAGAAGGGCTGAATTTTCACCCGGAAGCCTTGCGGCTATTGACCCGCTCGCTGAAGTTGATTGGTGGAAAATTGCGCAAGAACAAGGAGGCCAACCGGCTGTTTATTGAGGTTCTAACATCTCGGAAAACCCCTGAAGCCACATTGCGCAAAATGAATGAAGCCGGTGTGCTTGGCCGCTTTATACCGGAGTTTGGCAAGATTGTCGCCATGATGCAGTTCAATATGTATCACCATTATACAGTGGATGAACATCTGCTGCGCACCATTGGC
>JALSIJ010000030.1 GCA_026981655.1 Rhizobiaceae bacterium
TTAATCTTACGGCAAAAGACATTGATGATATTTTGATCTCAACCGGCAAGGTTACCCGCCACGGCGAACGAATTGAGGCGCTTGAATTTGCCGCGACCGGCGAGAACCCGGTTGAAACCAAAGACGATGCAACAAGCGAGCAACTAAAATTACAGGTCGTTGATTAAAGTATGTAAAAACTAAACGGCTGAAATTTCAGGCTTGCTGCCCTTAGGCGGTAGCGCTGTTTCATGCACCCAAAGCCATTCAAATTTTCCGTTTACCGGCCGCAACAATGCGGTGGAAAGGCGGCCATTTTCAGGGGCTGAATTCATCGCCCCGGTTTGATATTCCTCATAGGTTACCAGCAATATATCGCCGGGCATGTGATGGTGCAGGCAGACATTTTCAACGCTGATATTAAAAGCTGGATTTTTGCCATAGCCGAAACGGATTTGCTCAAGCAGAATATCGCGCTCCAGCATTGTGCCAGCCGGTTGAATATTGACGAAGCCTTCGACCAGATGATTGCTGACCGCTGTATCAAACAGGCCATCATCATTTTCGATTGTACCGGCAAACCAACGGGTAAAGAAGTCATGCAACCGGGTAATTTCGGCAGCAATATCTGCAGTCTCAACGGTCATATCATGTTCCTTTTTTAACCGGCTGACGAAGAACCGTTTTCAGTTTTTCCGGTGCAACCCGACGCGGGTCTGAGAGATAAATCTCATGGTGCTTGCCATTAAACTCAAATCTACGCTCCGGCATAATTTCATTGTGCAAACGGGCAAGGGTCGGCGCCTCATCCGCATAGGAGCCAACATGCAAGCACTGCAAAGACTGCCCGTCATGAAAGCGCTCAAAACGAATTTTATCAAGGTTTTCCTGCGAGCATTTTTTTGCAGCCGCCGCTTTAGCCTCATCAATCAACGCCGCCGTCACCCATTCAGGTTGCATGATCATCATCGTCCACAGCCAATTTGAACGATCATAATTTTCGGTATAATTTGACATGTCTTCCGCCCACCAAAGCCCTTCCAAAGGCGGCACCACATAGTCTTTCTGCAATTGCGTCTTGGACAGGAACTTGGCTTTGTATGCGACAGGGTAAAGTGTTTCCAGGGCCTGAATATATTCCGGCGCGGAACCTGGATCGCCCCGGCCGTCAATCATCAGAAACGACATTTCCGGCACATCAACCAAATGAAACTCTTTTGATTTCGGCTGATAGAACTCTTTCATGGTCTTTTTGAAATCTGTTTTCATGGGGTTTTCTCCAAAAGTTCATTTTTGATAAAATGGTGCTATAAAACTACACTCGGCATCGGGATTGACGATAATATGCGCAAGCTTTTCGGAAATAATCGGCGCTCGTAAAAAGCCTGCACCCGCATGGCTAAGGGAATAATAGACATTGCGCATTTCACCGCTTCGCCCCAGCCGCAGCAGTCCGTCCCCCACCAAAGCCCGCACCCCAATGCGCGTTTCCACCAAAGGCAGGTCGGCAATTCCCGGAACGACGCGTGCCGCACTTTCCAACATTGAATTGACGATTTGGTCAGGCGCAATGATTGCCTCCTCGCCCTCCTCATGGCTGGAGCCTACAAGCAGGTTTCCGTTCGGCAGCGGTAAAATCACCCCATCGGGTCGCTTAATCGGGCGGCAAATCGGCGCCTGTCCTTTGGCTTGCGCCAGTTCCAGCATTAGGCCTCGAACTGGTCTTGATACGGGAATATCATTGGGTAATCCGGCAATTTTATTCGCACCGTGACCAGCGGAGATAATCAGCTTATCTGTTGAAAATGGCGCGTGATTTTTGCCGTTGACGACCAATCCTTCATCGGTGTTTTCAACATCGCTGACTTCAAAATATTCAATCAGTTCACCACCGCATTGTTTAAAAGCCAGCGCAAGCGCCTTGCAAACCAACCGCGCATCGACCTGGCAGACCTGGGGCAGATGATAGGCGGCGGCAATTTCTTTAGATAATTGCGGCTCGAACTCACGCAGAACTTTCCCATCCATCCAATTAACCTGCCAGTTGGATGCGCGATGAAATTCGGCTGTTTTTTTGAGTTTTTCCAGCCCTTCCGGGTAGGCGATATAGGTCACACCATTGTTGTGAAAACCTATATTGATACCGGCCTCCAATTCCAGTATTTTTGCAAATTCTGGCCACAACTTGTGCGATGCCCATTCAAGTGCGCGCAGTTTGCCCTTTCCCGGGCGTGGCTCCAGATAGGCACCGGCCGCACCGCTTGCACCACTGGCAATTATGCCTCTTTCAAGAATTGTCACGCGGTGGCCGTTACCGGCCAATTTCCAACCCAATGAAAGGCCGGCAATGCCTGCACCTATAATCGTGATCATCTTATCAACTGGTGCCGGTTGAGCCATATCCGGCCTCGCCCCGATCTGTATTACCAAGCTCGCTTACCTGGCAAATTTTAACTTGCACCACCGGCGCTACGATCATTTGCGCAATGCGCATACCGCGCGTAATTTCAAAGGTTTCCTGACCATGATTGATAAGCAGGATTTTAACCTCACCACGATAATCAGCATCAATGGTTCCCGGTGAATTCAATACGGTAATGCCCTGTTTAAAGGCCAGCCCGGAGCGCGGTCTTATCTGCCCCTCATGATCTTTTGGCAATTCAATGGAAAGCCCGGTTGGCACCAGCGCGCGCTCTCCCGGCGCAAGGCGCAAAGGCTTGTTTTCGCCAATTGCCGCCCGCATATCCATGCCAGCTGCCTGCGCGGTTTCGTATGATGGCAGCTCAAGCCCTGCACCATGTGGCAGAGTTACAAACAAAACGATGGGTTTTTGCATATTCAACGGCCCCTCAAATAGCCCCGGCAAGATTTCCTGAACTATCCATAAACCCGCCCGGCTTGCAAAACCAGCGTTTCAACATATTGCCAACAGTTTGATGCCGACCGGCATCCCGACACAGCTCACAGTCTACAGAAATAAACCCGATCGGCTCTTTCAAATAGATCCAAACGACCGCGTGGCGCACCGGTTCCGGTCGCAGCGTTGGTATATGCCTGACCATTCCAGTAATCTATGTGATCCCCCCTGTTGACGCCTTCAGCATCTCTTGCGCGATGAAAACAATTTCTAAAAAATAGTATCCCTTTTCCGCTCGGAGATGGCCCATCAGTATTAAGCCTGACAAATGAAAATCCGAGAGACCCTCTCAAATAATTGAATAATTCCTGAGAGCTTGATATGTGGCGAAATTTTTCAGCCCCCATACAATTCCGCCCCGAATGAACCATGCCACCCGTATAGGCGCCTAAAACATCCACATTCATCGAACGGCTTAAGGCCACGCACATTCGAACCGCACAATTGTTTCTAATTCGATTACATGGCGCGCGCGCAGGTGCCCCCGCCACACCAAACAATTTGAAGGCCTCTTCCAATCCTTCCGCTGTCGGCTTTGACAGGCACTGTCGTGACATTGAAAAATCCATAACAATCTCCAAGTTTATGAAAACTCAGGATTGCCCGGAATAGATAATCTGTCTGTGCTGATCGGCACATTGACGAAACAGACAGATTTTGGATCATTTACACATCGCAGGCTTATTCTGCCGCCTTGTTTGCGGCTGCCGGATTGTTGGGATGGGTCGTCCAGTTGGCATATTCTTCAGGGATTGGTGCCTTGGTTCGCGCATCAGTTCCGCTGATCTGCTCCATTGATATACAATCTTCAACCGGGCAAACGCTGACGCAGAGATTACACCCTACACATTCTTCGTCGATCACCTCAAAACCGCGCGCGCCATTAATTGTCTGGCTGATCGCCTGATGGGAGGTATCCTCGCAAACAATATGGCAACGACCGCATTTGATGCAAAGATCCTGATCAATTTTGGCTTTGGTCACATAATTCAGGTTGAGATATTGCCAATCCGTCACATTGGGAACGGCCTTGCCCTGAAAGTCTGAAATACTGGCAAAGCCCTTTTCATCCATCCAGTTGGAAAGACCGTCAACCATCTCTTCGACGATTTTAAAGCCATAGGTCATGGCCGCCGTGCACACTTGAACAGAGCCACAGCCAAGTGCGATAAATTCGGCTGCATCGCGCCAGTCGGTAATGCCACCAATGCCTGACATGGCAAGACCACGGGTCTCACTATCACGGGCAATTTCTGCCACCATATTAAGCGCAATTGGCTTAACCGCCGGGCCACAATAGCCGCCATGCGATCCCTTGCCATCAATGGTTGGCACGGGGGCAAAATTATCCAGATCAACGCTGATAATCGAAGAAACTGTATTGATCAGGGCGACCGCATCTGCCCCACCCTGTTTAGCGGCGCGGGCCGGATAACGAATATCGGAAATATTCGGTGTGAGTTTTACCAGCACCGGCATATCGGTGGTCTCCTTACACCAGCGGGTGACCATCTCGATATATTCCGGCACCTGGCCAACGGATGACCCCATGCCGCGCTCGCTCATGCCATGAGGGCAACCAAAGTTCAGCTCAATGCCATCGGCACCGGTATCTTCCACCATTGGCAAAATGGTTTTCCACGCATCTTCCTCGCACGGCACCATAATGGAGACCACCAGCGCCCGGTCGGGCCAGTCACGCTTGACCTGCTTGATTTCAGCCAGATTAATTTCCAGCGAACGGTCGGTGATCAATTCGATATTATTGAGGCCGAGCAAACGCCGATCTGCCCCATAAATTGCGCCATAGCGCGGGCCGTTGACGTTCACCACCGGTGGGCCTTCTTCGCCAAGGGTTTTCCAGACTACGCCACCCCATCCGGCCTCATAGGCACGCACAACATTATAGGCCTTGTCGGTTGGTGGAGCGGATGCCAGCCAAAATGGATTTGGAGACTTAATCCCCTGAAAATTGATTGATAGATCAGCCATAACTCGTCTCCCGCGCCCTAGGCGCTCAAAATTTTATGAATATTTTCAGCGGCAATTTTGCCATCTTCAACCGCAACAACGGTGAGGTCTTCGCCGCCTGCCACACAATCGCCACCGGCCCAAACACCGGCAAGCGATGTTTGCCGCTCGTCATTTACCTTTATACGGCCGGATTGTGTTTCAATGCCACTTGCCGACAATGAGGGTGCAGAAAATTTCTGCCCAATGGCTTTAAATACCATGTCAGCCTCAAGGCTGACCATTTCACCGGTGCCGGTTAGCCCGCTATCAGTCAACTCGGTATATTCAAGTTCAATACCGGCGATTTCGCCCGCATCATCCAGCAAAAGCTGACTTGGTTGCAACCAATGGCGAATTGCCACACCGTGGGTTTGGGCCAGATCCTGCTCGAATTGTGATGCGCCCATATTTTCAGCGCCGCGACGATAGGCAATTGTAACATCCTGCGCGCCAAGCAGCTTGGTTTGCACCGCCACATCAATGGCTGTCATGCCACCGCCGATTACGACAATGTTTTTCCCGACCGGTAATTTGGATAGATCATCGGCCTGACGCAGCTCTGCGATATAGTCCACCGCATCAATGCACCCAGGCGCATTCTCACCATCCAGACCAAGGGAGTTTACGGCTGAAAGGCCGATGCTCAAAAACACTGCGTCAAAATTTTCTCGAAGCTCATCCAGTGTTAATCCATCGCCGAGCGACTTACCGTTTTCGATTACTATGCCGCCAATCTGCTGAATGAATTGCACTTCATTTTGGGCATAATTACCAACCGATTTATAGGAGGCAATGCCATACTCATTCAGGCCACCGGCTTTTTCACGACTTTCAAATACGCTCACATCGTGGCCGTGCACGGCTAACCGGTGCGCGCAGGAAAGCCCGGCAGGGCCAGCGCCCACAACAGCGATTTTTTTGCCGGTTGAGGCTGCCCGCGAAAATGGATGATTGTCAGACTGCATATAATTGTCGGTCGCATAGCGCTGCAAATGACCAATTTTTACCGGCTTGCCTTCCGCTTCCTCGCGAACACAGACCTCTTCGCACAAGGTCTCGGTCGGGCAAACCCTAGCACACATGCCGCCAAGAATGTTCTCAGCAAAAATGGTTTTTGCCGAGCCTATCGGATTGCCGGTGGAAATCTGGCGAATGAATAATGGTATATCTATGCTGGTTGGGCAGGCGTTCATGCAGGGCGCATCATAGCAAAAATAACAGCGATCCGCTTCAACCAGTGCCTCATGCCGGGAAAGTAGCGGATGCAGATCTGAAAAATTATCTTCATACTGATCTGCGCTCAAGCGACCACTTCCGGTTTCAGATTTTGCATTTATCGTCACGTATTTTCTCCCTATCGTCCATCGCTCACGTGTTTTCACATTCAAGCCTTGGCGATTTAATTGTTTGATTCCGTTAAAATGCGCTGGATTTGGAATTCCGTCAATGATTTTTTACCAATTGGTAAACTTTCAATCAGTACCAATATTTTTTGCTGTGAAAATATATTTGCTTGATGAGTACCATCAAAATGTTGCAGGAATAATTCAAACCATAATAACGAGCAGTGCAGGATTTATGATGGGCGAAAATTTAAGCAAAACCGTCGCGCAGGGCCGCGCATTCATGAATATCATCGGCGGCGAACAGATCGAGGCTAAATCCGGTGAGCGCATGGATGTCGTAGCCCCTTCGGATGGGTTGGCGTTTGGCTCTATACCAGCCAGCAATGAGGCTGATGTGGATGCGGCTGTTCATTCCGCTCGCCATGCCTATGAGCAGGGTGAATGGGGCAGGATGGCGGCGGTTGATCGCGGGCGCATTTTGCTGAAATTATCAGAACTGATCACAGGCAACGCCAAGGAATTGGCAGCGCTTGAATCGCGTGATACCGGCAAGCCGATCAAGCAGGGCATTGCCGATATTGTTGGCTGTGCGCGTTATTTTGAATTTTATGGCGGGGCCGCGGATAAAATTCATGGCGACACTATCCCAATTGCCGGCGATTTTCTGGCACTCACATTGCGGGAGCCGCACGGTGTAGTTGCCGGCATTATTCCGTGGAATTATCCGGCGCAAATTCTCGGACGGGTTGCCGGTGCAGGGCTTGCCATGGGCAATTCAATTGTATTAAAACCGGCTGAAGATGCCTGTCTGTCTGTTATTCGAATTGCCGAACTTGCACTTGAGGCGGGGCTTCCGGCCGGTGCCTTCAATGTGGTTTGCGGCACGGGTAAAGATGCGGGAGCGCCCCTTTCCGCCCATCCTGACGTGGATTTCGTGACCTTTACCGGTTCCCCGCTTACCGGCACAGCCATTCAACAGGCCGCCGCCATCAACAATCGCGGTGTCACCATGGAGCTTGGTGGTAAATCTCCGCAAATCATATTTGCCGATGCCGATCTTGATGCCGCCCTGCCGCTGGTTGTCAACGCCATAATTCAAAATGGCGGGCAAACCTGCTCGGCCGGATCCCGGGTTTTGATCGAAGCCTCGATCTATGATGAGTTTACCAAACGGCTGGCTGAAAAATTCGCCAAACTGGTCGCCGGGCCGCATGATGCCGACCTCGATCTAGGACCGTTGATCAGCAAAAAACAGCACACGCTGGTGCAGGGCTTTATTGATGAAGCTATTGCTTCCGGCACAGAACTACTGGCGCAAGGCTCTATCGCAGGCAATGCACCAGAAGGAGGATATTATTGCGCCCCTGCTCTGTTTGGCAATGTCGAGGCCAATTCCAGCATTGCACAAAAAGAGGTCTTTGGGCCCGTGCTCGCAGCATTCTCGTTCATAGATGAAGATGAGGCCCTCATGCTTGCCAATAATACAGAGTTTGGGCTTGTTGCAGCGATTTGGACGCGCGACGGTGCACGGCAAATGCGGATGGCAAAACGGGTGCGGGCCGGTCAGGTTTTCGTCAATACCTATGGTGCGGGTGGCGGTATTGAATTGCCATTTGGCGGATTCAAAAAATCCGGCCACGGGCGGGAAAAGGGCTTTGACGGCCTGTTTCATATGTCGGCCACAAAAACCGTCGTGTTCAAACATAATTAGACTGTTTCATTCTTTGACTGAATCAGTCTAAATTTATTTCGCTCACGCCAGATGCGCTATACGCATCGCTCCGCTTGGGCGGCATAATAATGCCGGGCCGCGTTTGCGACCTTGAGCGCATCAACTGGTTTGACGCACTCTAATTCAACCCAAGAGGAGAAAACTATGCGTTTGGAAAATAAAACTGCGGTGATAACCGGTGCCGGTTCGGGCTTTGGAGAGGGCATGGCCAAACGCTTTGCCAAGGAGGGTGCCCGTGTTGTGGTCGCTGACATTAATGGCCCTGAAGCTGAGCGGGTTGCGCAGGAAATCGGTGAATCAGCAATTGCAGTAACCGCTGACGTGAGCAAATTTGCTGATACAGAAATGATGATCAGTGCTGCCGTCGAGCATTTTGGCAGCCTTGATATTCTGGTCAATAATGCCGGTGTTACCCATAGAAACATGCCACTCGATCAGGTTGATGAGGAAATGTATGATTTCATCAGTAATGTGAACATGAAGGCCATCTATCACGCGACCAGGGTTGCCGTGCCTATCATGGAAAAACAGGGCGGCGGCAACATTCTTTCAACCGCTTCCACTGCTGGCCTTCGCCCACGCCCTGGCCTTGTTTGGTATAACGCCTCGAAAGCCTGGGTGATCAATGCGACAAAATGCATGGCTGTTGAACTTGCGCCAAAGAATATTCGGGTGAATTGCCTTTGCCCGGTTGCAGGCGAAACCGGCATGCTGGCTGACTTCATGGGCGAAGACACGCCGGAAATTCGGGCAAAATTCAAGTCAGTCATTCCATTGGGTCGGTTTTCCCAGCCACGCGATATGGCCAATGCGGCGCTCTATCTGGTTTCAGATGAGGCCGACTTTATTACCGGGGTTGCGCTGGAAGTTGATGGCGGGCGCTGCGTTTAGCCACAATATTAAACTGGGATTGTTTTTACGGTAACTTGTGAGAACGCGCCATTGCGGCTACCCTCAATTTCATCGGGCAATTAAGGGAAATAGTTTATGTCGAATGTAGTGATCAGTGGCACGGGTGTTTTTACGCCCAAGGAAGTGATCACGAATGAAGAACTGGTTATCGCCTTTAACGCCTATGCTGATCTGCAAAACGAAAAATATGCTGAAGAAATTGCCAGGGGCGAGCGGGATGCAATCGCCTATTCCAGCGAAGAATTTATCTTCAAGGCTTCCGGTATTGAGCGGCGGCATGTATTAAACAAGAGCGGCATTCTTAACCCGGAAATCATGCATCCGATATTTGAAAAGCGTGATGACGATGAATTGTCGCTAATGGCCGAAATGGCGGTAGAAGCCGCCAAAATCGCCATGGAACAGGCGGGCCGAAAAGCCGAAGACATTGATGCGGTGATCGTTGCCGCCTCAAATCATGAGCGCGCTTATCCGGCCATTGCAGTTGAAATTCAGCAAGCGCTTGGCATTGAAGGTTTTGGCTTCGACATGAATGTGGCCTGCTCGTCGGCGACCTTTGGCATTCAATCAGCTGCCGATATGATCAGCGCTGGTTCGGCGCGCGCCATATTGATGGTCAATCCGGAAATTTGTTCCGGCCACCTGGAATGGCGTGATCGCGATTGTCACTTCATCTTTGGCGATGTTTGTACTGCTGTATTGCTGGAACAAAAAAATCTCGCTGTCGCCGCCGATCAATTTGAAATTCTTTCCACCCGATGCCTGACCAAATTTTCCAATAATATTCGCAATAATCACGGTTTTTTGCGTCGCTCCTTACCTGATGGATTGAGCGACCAGCGCGACATGCAATTTATGCAGGAAGGCCGCAAGGTTTTCCGCGAAGTGGTGCCTATTGTTTCCGAGCTTATTCTTTCGCATCTTAAAGATGAAAATATCGATATTGGCGACATTTCCCGGCTCTGGCTGCATCAGGCCAACAAGGCGATGAATGATTTTATCGGGCGAAAAGTTCTGGGCCGGCTGCCTGAACCGGGCGAACAGCCCAACATTTTGCATGAATATGCAAACACATCATCTGCCGGATCAATTATCGCCTTTTCTCAAAACAGCGAAGACCTCAAAGATGGTGACCTTGGCGTCATCTGCTCATTTGGTGCGGGCTATTCGGTCGGCAATGTGATTGTTCAAAAACGCCGATTGTGATCTGGAAACAATTTGTAATGACCAAAATTTTCATTGGGACAAACAGATGATAAATTGACTTTACGCAATTGCGCATTCGCTCGGTGTTTTTGCGTTTGCAAGCGCATTATTGCTACTAATCAGTTCCGTCTCATTTGCACAACTTATGCCATCTACCGGTAGTAGCGACACCGAAACCACAAAGGTCACCCTGCCTGATCCATTGACACCCGAAGCCGTGCGTGGGCTTGTATCCAAACTCAGCGACGAACAGGTGCGTTTTTTGTTGCTCGAGCGGCTTGATGCGGTTGCTCAAAAGGAGCAGGCCAAGAAAGCCGGAAAAGAAACTTCGTTCGTTGAACTGACTGAATATTGGGTAAATGGCTTTGCCAGTAATTTTGTAACAGCAATCGTTAAAATTCCTAGTATCTGGGGTGGATTGAAAACCAGTACATCAAATTTCTTTGGAACATTTGGCGCATGGGAAATTGTGGAAGTTGGCGGAATTGTTATCTCTGCAATCGGGGCAGGCCTTTTGGCGGAGTTACTCGTTAACCGGTTGATACGCAATCGACGCAACAATGCGGCAGCACTCAATGATTCCCAGTCAATCGGACAAATCCTAAAAATACTGAGCTCACGATTATTTTGGGACACTATTGGACTGATTATCTTTTTTGCCATTACCCGAACAATCATCCAGAAGTATATCGACCCTGAGCTATCACCTGTAATTTCTGCATTCATGGTTCAACTTGTTGTTATACCACGTTGGGCATGGGCATTTTCACGGTTTTTGAATGCACCCAAAAACCCGGAACTCCGCTTGGTGGCGGCCAATGATGAGGTTGCCAATTTCTATCATCGCAACCTGATCGGTTTTGTAATACTGATAGGATTTACTTCATTCATCATCCAGTTTCAGGCCTTGAACGGTGTCCCTGTGGGGGAAACCAGACTGGGTTACTGGCTCAATGCTGCACTATTCATCTGGTTAATTTCCGCTGCTTACAAAGGACGAGAAGGTATTACACTTACCATGATTGGCTCTCGGCCGGAAGAAGTAACACCGATTGAAATGCGTATTGCCAGGCTCTACCCCTGGTTAGCCATTGGCTTCATAATCTTCATGTGGTTTGTCATCGAAGGTATAGCTGCATCGGGCCGATTTGATCTGCTTGGTGGACGCCAATATGTAGTATTGGCATTGGTTGTAATGTCTCCTGCCATGGACACAATGATACGGGGTCTGGTGCGCCATCTGGTTCCGCCCATGCAGGGCGATGGAATTATTGCCCGGCAGGCCTATTACTCGACCAAACGGAGTTACATTCGCATTGGACGTGTTTTGATGTTTACCGGTGTTATTATTATCATTTCAAACCTATGGGGCCTTAATCTGGAGAATATGGCCTCGGCAAGCGTTGGTGCACAATTTGCCGGGCATTTCATGGAAATGCTGATGATATTAGCTGTAGGTTATCTGGTCTGGGAAATAGTCACTCTATTGCTTAACCGCAAACTTGCCGCAGAACAAACAGCCGAAGGGTTTGATCTCAACGCTGATGAACCTGGTGGTGGCGAAGGTGGCGGGCAAGGTGGGTCGCGCCTGTCAACCGTATTGCCTATGGTGCGTTTCACCTTACAGACCGTAATTGCGACGATGACCCTGTTGATTGCACTTGGCAATATTGGCGTTGACATAACCCCGCTGCTTGCAGGTGCCGGGATTGTCGGCCTTGCTGTTGGATTTGGCGCGCAAGCTTTGGTCAAAGACGTGGTCGCAGGTATATTCTTTTTGGTGGATGATGCATTTCGGGTTGGCGAATATCTGGTCATTGGCAGCACGGTTGGCACAGTTGAGAAAATCTCGCTTCGCTCTCTCCAGCTTCGCCATCACAAAGGGCCGGTTCACACAATCCCCTATGGAGAGATTCCACTTGTTACCAATAATTCCCGCGACTGGGTAATTGTGAAAATCAAGTTTACCGTTCCCTTTGGGACGGATACCAATAAAATCAAAAAACTGTTCAAGGTCATTGGCGCCGAGATGAAAGAGGCCCCCTACGCGGACGATCTGATCCAGACATTCAAGTCGCAAGGTGTGTATGATGTGGATGATGTGGGCATTGTAATCCGCGGGAAATTCATGGCCAAGCCCGGCACCCAATGGATTATCCGCAAGGATGTCTTTACCCGCGTGCAAAAATGTTTCGAAGATAACGGCATTGAATTTGCCCGTAAGGAAGTGCGGGTTCAAATACCCGGCCTTGATGAGCACACCGAGCTGAATGGCGATCAAAAAAAGGCGATCGCAGCAGCCGCCAGTGAGGTCGCAGAAAAAGCCGAACCGGGGGCAGCATAGGACACAATAGCATTGCAGGCGCCGAACCAAAATTCGAATGTAAGCGCAAAGTTAGCATTGAAATTTAGAATTCATCTGCAGGGGTGATTTTATTTTGAAATCGTGCTATCGAGAGTAGCTATTTCGGGTCCAATAGATTATTGGCTCAAATAGCGTAACAATATACCGTTATCCACTAGAGGAGAATACAACCATTCGTCGTCCGCATAGAGCATCCGCGCCGCAGAAATCTGGCCCGCGCGCAAATAAGGAAATTACCGCAGTAGAAATTCAGCTGATTGATGCTGAAGGAGAAAATCGAGGCACCGTACCTCTTGCAGAGGCGCTGGAAATGGCGCTGGATGCAGGCCTTGATCTGGTGGAAATTTCGCCAACAAACAGACCCCCGATTTGTAAGATCCTTGACTTTGGCAAGTATAAATACGCGGCCCAGAAAAAGGCCGCTGAAGCTCGCAAGAAGCAAAAAATCATCGAGATTAAAGAAATCAAAATGCGTCCTAATATCGACACGCATGATTATGATGTAAAAATGCGTGCCGTTCGCCGCTTCTTTGATGATGGCGACAAGGTCAAGGTTACCCTCCGCTTCCGTGGCCGTGAAATGGCTCACCTTAATCTGGGCATGGAATTGCTGCAGAAGGTAAAGGAAGACACGGAGGAAATTGCTAAAGTTGAGGCAGAGCCTAAACTTGAAGGCCGCCAAATGATGATGGTACTCTCTCCAAAATAATCGCCTGGAGAAGCCTAAGGCTTTGTAGTCATAAAACTAAGACCAATCAGCCCGGCATATTTGTCGGGCTTTTTACTAATGAGTTCGACCGATAAGTCATACTAAACACTCAGGATGCCAGTCTTTGATTTTCCAACCCAGATAGGGCGGCCGGTGCGGCACTACTTTTACCATACTCGACAGACTCGGCAAAATTGGCCAAAAGCAAATCAAACTCTTTTTGATTTTCCAAAAATGGTGCGTGTGCGGTGTTTTTGAAAATAGTCGTTTCACCGCCAAACAATGTATCTCCGGTTACCGATTGCATATATTTTGCACGAACAAACGGATCGTATTCCCCCTGCAATAGACACAAAGGAACAGATGTTTTTTCAACCAGTTGACGTTGATTTGTTCCAGTGTTCAACAGTATGCTGCGGGATAAGAATGGACGCATTTTTGGGTCTGTTCGCATAATTGCATCAACAAACCGGCCTGTTGCAAATTCCCCTAATGCTGCCTTCTCAAACCGTATTGCGTCTGCCAATGTGTGCTTTGCCTTGCCGGCCAAAAGCAGGTCTTTGGAAAATATCATTGCCTTTAACAAACCAAGCGCACCACCCGTTGTTGGAGGCGCGCCAAAGGCCATGACCCCGGCAACATTATGAACATTATTCAGCATTTCGAGGGCTACCTGCCCCCCCAATGACCACCCAACCACAATGCAGCGCTCAATATTTAATATTGCCAATTGATGCAATACCGCTTGTGCCAGACCAGAATATGAATAAGTCAGCCTGGGATCACTGGCGTCAGGCGAATTCCCGTGCCCGGGAAGGTCAATCGCGATCAAATGATGGTCCTTCAATTGTTCGCATTCAAACTGCCTGGTAAATACCTCTTTGGAGAAACCAGAACCATGCAGAAATATGATGGGCATATTGCTGCCGCCACGCTCTATGAAAGACAGAGGTTGCATATGCTCAAAATTTTTGTTGGCATTATCAAACAAAACCAGCCCAGTTTATTTGCGGTTATCCAAAGGTGTGGATAGTCACAGTAACAAAGCAGGCTTAAAATAGTCTGAATTCAGCCCGTTGAATTTTATACATTGTTTTTATGGACTAAACCTCAAAAATAGATATGTTGCCGCTCAATTGAATTGAATTATAAAGGGCTTTTTGATGATACTTGATGCAGCAGTTACATTGTTGGCAGCAATAATTATTGCAACCCACGCCTGGGCGATGCGAAATCATTTCAATATGCCGGGTGAAGTGCCAAACGGCACCAGAATCATCTCGTTTCTGGTGATCGCCAGCGCAGCTTTGTTTGGCTTTTTAACCTGGACCCTGCAACAACCCGCATTTGCCCAGATAATTGGACTGTTAGTACTTCTTGCCAGTTATGGTTTGTATTGGCTGACAATTGGCGAATCCTCTGAAGCCAAACTACTATCGGCGTTTGATGAGAAAAACCCTCATGGGCTGTTGAAAACCGGCCCTTATGGATATGTTCGTCACCCATTTTATACTTCATACCTATTGCTTTGGGGTGGATGGGCGATTGCATGCTGGAATATTTGGGCAATTGTTCCAGTAGTCGGAATGGCCGCTACATACTGGGCTGCATCTCGTGATGAAGAAGGGAAATTCAGCACTACTGCGATGGCAGAGGATTATGCGGAATACAAAAGAACCACCGGTCGCTTTTTTCCAAGACTGTTTAAAGCCAAGGCCCTTTGAACAATTATAATGGTGCTGTCGCCGAGATTCGAACTCGGGACCTCTTCATTACCAATGAAGTGCTCTACCACTGAGCTACGACAGCAAAGTCTGAGTTGCCTTTGAAGATTATCGACAATTCTGCAGATCGCCCGCCTCATGCCACAGCATTGAAATTAGTGCAAGCGCAGATGGGTATAATTCACCGTAGCGAAGCCTTTTGTTTCTGCCAGCTTTCCATTATTAAGGCTCAATGACTAACGACACAAAAGATATTGCCGTGCCAAAAACCCAAAAACCCAACGCACAATTGACTCAAAGTGAGATTAAGAAAAAACGCCTGGCTGAGCAATTGCGCCAAAACCTTAAAAACCGCAAGGCGCAAGCAAGGCAAAGACGTAGTTTCGACAAAAACATTGAAGAATAAGATTTCATACCCGCTCGGTACTCATTTTCTGATTACTACTCTACACACCAATACAGGCTTTAATTCCCTTCATGGATAAAATACTTGTCACGGGCAATGGCCCTCTTAACGGCACAATCCCGATTTCCGGGGCAAAAAATGCAGCACTTCCATTGATGATTGCATCAATGCTGAGTGAAGAAAGCCTTGTTCTGGAAAATGTTCCCCGGCTTGCAGATGTCGATTCGCTCATTCGAATTCTGGAAAATCACGGTATTGATTATCGTGTTGAAGGCAAACGTCGCGGCACTTCAGAAATGAGTGGGCGCACAATCCACTTCTCAGCGGCCGAAATCATCGATACAACCGCTCCCTACGAGCTGGTTTCGAAAATGCGGGCGAGCTTTTGGGTTATTGGGCCTTTGCTTGCCAGAATGGGCGAAGCCCGCGTATCTCTGCCCGGCGGCTGCGCCATTGGCACCCGTCCGGTTGATCTTTTCATCGACAGCCTTGCGGCCCTTGGTGCCGATATTTCAATTGACCACGGCTATATCAATGCATCTGCTCCAAACGGCCTTACGGGCACGCGTTACCGCTTTCCCAAGGTATCGGTTGGCGCAACCCATGTGCTGATGATGGCGGCCAGTCTGGCAAAAGGCATAACAATAATTGAAAATGCGGCGCAGGAGCCGGAAGTTGTTGATTTGGGCACTTGCCTTAATGCGATGGGAGCCAAAATTTCAGGGCTCGGTACGCCTACCATCACAATCGAAGGTGTTGAAAAACTGCATGGTGCGCATCACCGGGTTGTCGCTGACCGCATTGAAGCTGGAACCTTTGCTATGGCGGTTACCATGACCGGCGGCGAGGTATATTTGAAAGGCGTTCAGCCACACCTGTTCCAGACCGTACTTGATACACTGGAAAAGGTTGGTGCGGAAATCGAAGTCGATGAGGGCGGCATTATGGTGCGCAGAAATGGCCGCGCGCTTTCACCCGCAAATGTGACCACCGAGCCGTTTCCAGGGTTCCCAACCGACCTTCAGGCGCAATTCATGGCGTTGATGACCCGGGCCAATGGAACATCGGAAATCACTGAAACGATATTTGAAAACCGCTTCATGCATGTTCAGGAGCTGGCAAGACTTGGGGCGGATATTTCGCTGGATGGGCAAAAAGCCACAGTTAACGGGGTAGATGGACTGAATGGCGCTCAGGTTATGGCAACCGATCTGCGCGCATCCGTATCGCTGGTAATCGCGGCACTGGTGGCCGATGGAGAGACCACGGTCAACCGTGTTTACCATCTGGACAGGGGTTTTGAGATGCTGGAAGAAAAACTCTCCAAGTGCGGTGCGAAAATTGTTCGTATTCGCGATTAGAGCTGTAAATAGCTGTTGATCTTGCGCCAAGGGCACCCTTGGAAATTGGCGTTTTGGTTCATATTTGATTGTTGATGACAGGGTGTTGATCTTTGCCTATAACCATTTCAAATTTGCAACCCTTGGCGGAATATCAAAACTATGGACAGATTAAAGCTCATTGCATTTGATGATCAGGATTTGGGGATAATTGCGGCCCATATTCAAGATGCTGTAATGAAAGTCGGTGATTTACATTTCGACCCAAAGGGCAAGAAATTCGTGATCGAACTCAACAGGTTTGTCTGGGAACAGGCAGCCAGGAATTCTACCGATAAAACTTACGAACGACGCAAGGCAATTATGCATTTTGAGCGGGTAAACAAGGTTCAAAGCATGGGGCTTAATCAAAAGCAGCCGGATGCTGTACTGAGCCTGCTGACGGTTAAATATATTAATGAAAACAGCGATGAAACCGGCCCGGAGGGCGTGATTGAAGTGATTTTTGCTGGTGGCGCTACAATTCATCTTGATGTTGAATGTATCGAGGCACAGTTAACCGATATGGCAGCTTCCTGGGAAACCACCTCGCTTCCAAACCACGAAGATGATAATGATACGCCTTAAGCCCGTAGTTCAATATCCGAGTAGAAATTAAAATGGTCGTTCGCCTGGATATTCGCCAAAGCGATTTTGATGAGAAATTTGGTCTTCTGCTGGAGACCAAGCGGGAAATGTCGCAAGACGTTGACCAGATTGTCCGCGACATCATTTCCAATGTGGTTTCGCGCGGAGATGAAGCGGTTATTAAATATACCAACCGCTTTGACCGGCTTGATCTGACACCGGACAGGCTAGCAATTACTGCGGATGAAGTTGAAGCCGCACTTTCAAAGGTGGATGCGAAAACACTTGCCGCCCTAACCCTTGCCCACGACCGGATTGAAGCCCACCACAAACGCCAAAAGCCTAAAGATGATCGCTATATAGACCCGATCGGGGTTGAACTTGGCTCGCGCTGGACGGCGATTGAGAGCGTTGGCCTCTATGTGCCGGGTGGCACAGCCAGCTATCCAAGTTCAGTATTGATGAACGCTGTGCCGGCAAAGGTCGCCGGGGTTGAACGCATTGTCATGGTGGTTCCCTCTCCAGATGGGGTGCTTAATCCTCTGGTATTAGCGGCGGCCCATCTTGCCGGCGTTTCAGAAATTTACCGTATAGGCGGGGCGCAGGCGGTTGCGGCCCTTGCGCATGGAACCGATACGATTAAACCGGTTGCGAAAATCGTCGGCCCCGGAAACGCCTTTGTTGCAGCAGCTAAACGACAGGTATTTGGCAAGGTTGGCATTGATATGATTGCCGGCCCGTCTGAAATTCTTGTGGTTGCCGATAAAAGCAATGATCCAAACTGGATAGCCGTTGATCTGTTATCGCAGGCAGAACACGATGTTTCGGCCCAATCTATCTTGATTACCGATAGTGCCGAATTTGGCGATCAGGTGGAAACGGCCATTGCCAGTCAGCTCAAAACCCTACCAAGAAAAGACATTGCGCTGGCAAGCTGGCAGGATTTTGGTGCAATTATTGTCGTCGAAAATATTGAGCAATCCCCGCAACTGATCGACCGTATTGCGCCGGAACATCTAGAGCTGGCGGTTGATGACCCGGATACGCTATTCGCCAAGGTCAGAAATGCAGGTGCGGTATTCCTTGGTCGCTATACGCCCGAGGCCGTGGGCGACTATGTGGGTGGTTCGAACCATGTATTGCCAACCGCGCGCTCGGCCCGCTTCTCATCTGGCCTATCGGTGCTGGATTTTGTAAAACGTACATCCATTTTACGCTGTGGCCCCGAACAATTGCGCCAGATCGGGCCTGCGGCGATCACGTTGGCAGAAGCCGAAGGTCTGGATGCGCACGGCCGCTCTGTTGCTGCTAGATTGAACCTTTGAGGCGGGCATGAGCAAGGATCCAAAAAACCTGCGCCTGATGGAAGTTGTTCTGGATGATGCATCTATTGGTCGCTCAACGCCGGATGTGGAACATGAACGCGCGGTTGCCATTTTTGATTTGGTTGAGGAAAATTCCTTTCAACCGGCAGGTGCCAATGAAGGGCCTTTTCGATTGAAAATCTCGGTTGTTGAAAAACGGTTGGTGTTTGATATTTCCAACGAGGCGGGCGAGCAAATTGCCGTGCATATTTTATCACTCACCCCGTTTCGGCGCATCGTAAAAGACTATTACATGATTTGCGAAAGCTATTACGAGGCCATCAAATCATCCTCACCAAGCCAGATTGAGGCCATAGATATGGGCAGGCGCGGGCTTCACAATGAGGGATCGCAAACCTTGATGGATCGACTGGATGGCAAGATTGAAATTGACTTTGATACTGCAAGGCGACTGTTTACCCTTGTTTGCGTTTTACATTGGAGGGGTTAATTGATTTCAAAAGCCGATCATGAGCTTCCAGGGTCCGTACTTTTCATGTGCGCGCAAAATGCTGTGCGCTCACCAATGGCGGCGGCAATTGCAATTGCGGAATTTCCGAGCAGCATATTCTTCTCATCGGCAGGCGTTCGCGATGGATTGTTCAACCCGTTTGCAGTAGAGGTTATGGCTGAGAAAAACATCGACATAAGTGACCATGAACCCCGCGCATTTGAAGATCTTGATGACAGCTATTTTGACCTCATCATTACCCTGTCGCCGGTTGCCCATGCGGTTGCTTTGGATATAAAACGCAGCCTTTCGATTGACGTTGAGAACTGGTCAATTGCCGATGCAACCAAAATTCAGGGGCGTCGCAGCATCATTCTTGATGCATATCGTCAAGTTAGGGATGATTTAACTGCAAGAATTGTTGCACGATTCGGCAGAAACTGATTATAAAGCTTTGGTTCAGTGCATGGGCATTGGAAATTGTTCGGTAAATTTGAAACAGAATTTGGATTCAGCGGTTTAGACCACTTTATTTTTACGTAACTTTCCAACCATGAACCAACATAAATTAAAGGTCTGCTATCAAATGTCTCAATGACATGCAGGCACCTCAAGACGTCTCGAAAGGTTAATCTAGTCGCATGGCGAAAGAAGAAGTATTAGAATTTCCCGGTGTGGTGAGCGAATTGCTCCCCAACGCCACATTCAGGGTTAAACTGGAAAATGATCATGAGATCATTGCCCATACGGCTGGACGCATGCGCAAAAACCGCATTCGCGTATTGGCCGGTGATAAAGTGTTGGTGGAAATGACCCCCTACGATTTGACGAAGGGGCGTATTACCTATCGCTTTAAGTAACGATAGTCCGCTCCATTCTTAAAAGGCAGAATTGATGAGTGTCAGGCCCCAACTTGTGCTTGCATCTGGCTCCCCTCGCCGCCTGGCCCTTCTGGGACAGGTTGGTATCGAGCCCGACCTCCTCATGCCTGCTGATGCAGATGAAGTGCCGCATAAAGCCGAAGCGCCGCGATCGCTCGCCAAACGGCTGGCACGGGAAAAGGCTGAGCTTGCCTTGGAAAAACTAAAGCGGGTGCCGGAATTTGACCGCGGGTTTGTTTTGGCAGCCGATACGGTGGTTGCGCAGGGAAAACGAATTTTGCCCAAGGCGGAAATGCTGGATCAGGCTTCTATGTGCCTTCAACTGCTCTCGGGTCGTGCACACCGGGTATATACGGGCCTGACCCTGATTACCCCAAAGGGCGCTGCCCGGCATCGACTGGTTGAGACCAGGGTGCGGTTTAAAAAACTGTCCTTAGATGAAATAGACAGCTATCTGGCATCCGGCGAATGGCGCGGCAAGGCTGGTGGATACGCAATTCAGGGAATTGCCGGCTCATTTGTGGTTAAACTCATCGGCTCATATACAAATGTGGTTGGTCTTCCGCTTTATGAAACCTGTTCGCTTTTGCAAGGCGAAGGGTATCCGGTGCATTTCAACTGGATTTCGGCAGGCTGATTTCGATGAAATGGCTGCCAGTGCCTGCCTTTCAAAGCAATAAAATGAGGCCAAACAATTTGCTCAAATGCGGATTTCGGCAGGCATTGAAAATAATTACAATTTGGCGACTTCACAGGCTGGACAGCGAAGGTTGAAATGCCTATAACCCGCTGGCTTTTGCTATGTGCCTTTAGCGGTCAATTTTTTCGCTAAAACTTTATCATCTGCGGTCTGTCATTGGTGAAAATCATTGGTCGGCTGATACCTTCAGATGATTGTGCATCAAAAGCAAGAGTGCCCGGGTAGCTCAGGGGTAGAGCAGCGGACTGAAAATCCGCGTGTCGGTGGTTCAAATCCGCCCCCGGGCACCACAAAATTCAGGGTCCATACCGGACACATGGGTTACAGTTTATTCCTGATACAGTAGCTCGGCGCGATTTTTTAGACAAATATGCACTGCCTTTTAGACACCAAACCGTTCAAAAACAGGCACGCCCTAGTCCGGCGAATATAGTTGCGAGGTATATTAGCATCTTTCCCATACAAATTCGGGAAGGGATGTGAAACCCCTTCCCGCTTAATTGCTGGCTATATTGTATTTTAGATGCGGCGTTATTTTACCGTAATCGTAATCACCTTCGAAGTTATAGGCGGATTGTGAGGGATATGGTCTTTATCACCCAGTACCAACTGCATGGTATATTTGCCAGGGGCAAGCTCAAGGGTTTTTTCTGTTTGGCCTTTACCAAAATGAATATGTTTTTCATCTGCAGGAATAGAACTGGTAAGTTCATCAGCGCCATCTTCACCCTGCCCCAGAGGCGGGCGGTTGAGAAGAATATGGTGGTGGCCAGTATTTTCCTTGTCAACGCCAGCAGGCGCAACACCCATACCCGACAGACCAAAGATAACTGTTACAGGGCTTGAAACGGTATCGCCATCCTTGAGATTTACGAAATACTGTTTTGCACCCGCCATTGATGGCGCGCCTTCAGCCAGTGCAGATGTCGTTGTGGCAAGTGTTGAGGCAGACAGGCCGATAAGTGCTGCAAGTGCTATTGTGGTAATTTTATTCATTTATTTTCTCCCGGATTATTGTAGCTTGTTAAAATAGTGGTACTGATGAAACACGCTTGAGCTAGATTTATTCGGATGTTTGGAAAAAAAAGTTCTTTTAATGAAGTCAGAAGCGGGCTTAGACCGCTATATCCACATTTATGGAGGTATTGTCTTGTTCTGACGGGCAGTGCCCAGACCGCCGATGATCTGTCGCAATCGACCTGTGTGCGTGCGCTGGAAAAAGCACACCTGTACACACCGGGAAGTAACCTTAAAAGCTGGATTTTTCGCATGGCCCAGCGTATCTGGCTCAATGAACTTCGTGCGGCAAATGTTCGTCAGAGCGGCGCTATGACAGTTCTTGATGAAAATCAGATTGCTGATGTTAAACCGGGGCCGGAATCGAATTTATTCTTCAAGGAGGTGTTATTGCAGGTAGGAGCTTTGCCGGAGGCACAGCGTATAACAGTTATTCTGGTTTATGCAGAAGGATATAGTTACCAGCAAGCTGCTGATATTCTCGAAATTCCCGTCGGGACAATAATGAGCCGTCTTGCGGCAGCTCGGGTCAAACTCAAAAACAAGTTTAAAAGCAATGAAAGTGAATTCGGATGACCAACCCTCCAACATTCAGTGATGAGGAACTTACTGCGTTCATTGATGGTGAGTTTGAACATACGCGCGCGGAAAAAATACAACGGGCCTTGGAAAATAGTGCTGAAATTCAAACCCGAATAAAAGCTTTGGCCTTGAATAAATCACAGATTAATTCTGCCTTTGATCTGTTACTTTACACCGCCCCGGAGATGCCCGACCTGCCGGAAATAAAACCAGCCAAGGCGGCAAATATTACTGCAAAATCCATCGGATTGATCGCGGCATTTTCATTTGTTTTTCTCATTGGCGGTTTATCTGCCGGGTATTTTGCCGGGCAACACAAGGATAAAAACTGGCGTGAATTTGTTGCAATATACCAAACCCTGTATATCAACGCCACTCTGGCTGGAATTGAACAGCAACCCAAGGCGGCAACTTTGGAGCTGGACAAGGTTTCACAATCCATTGGCAAAAAAGTTGACCTGTCGGTATTGGTCCAACAAAGCCAGCTTGACTACAAACGTGCACAAATTCTTGGATTTGAAGGCAGACCGTTGATGCAACTGACCTTTCTTTCCAAAATCGGCGACCCCATTGCCCTTTGTATCATTCGTTCCGGCAACCAGGAATCGCGCGAAATCGTAGTGAGCGAGATGCACGGAATGCTGGCCGCATCATGGTCGAAGGATGGCTATGAATACCTGCTGATTGGAGGGCACGATGCCGCTCTTATCAAAAGCGCTGCCAATGGGTTTGCAAAATCACTCTGAAAATCTGTCCCCGAGCGCCATAAAACCCAACAAAACCAGACAACGACCTGTCTCAAACACCGTATAAAAAGCAAACCTTTAAGTAATTAAACTTTTGCAGGCGGTTCAAAATTAGGTGAGCTAGTGCCTAGAAAGCCCACGGCTATTCATATAGAGATTGCCTCACCTGTTCATTTTGCGCACAATCGGCTGAAAATTCTGATTGCCGGGTTCATATCTATTAGAAGGTCATAACTCTGTGGGAAAATTAATTGCCATTGAAGGCCGCGATGGTGCTGGAAAAAATACCGTAACCAATCAATTGGCCGAACAATTAGTTGGGCTTGGCTATAGCGTTGCCAAAATTGCCTTCCCAAAATATGCCACCAATATTGCCGGTAAAGCGCTTGGCGATTTTCTTGCCGGAAGGTCAAATAACCCTGACGACCCGCGTGTTGTGGCAACTCTTTATGGATTGGACAGATTTGAATCAATTGGCGAGATTAAAACCCTCATGGACACGCACGATTTTCTGATTTCCGATCGCTATATCGGCTCAAACCTGGCTTATCAGGGGGCGAAGGTTGCTGATGAACAATCAAAAGCAATGATCGACTGGATCTATAATCTTGAAATCAACATGTATGGGTTGCCTGTTCCATTCTTAAATGTGTTTCTGGATACTGACCTGAATGTGTCGAAGTCCAATGTGGCGAAGAAAAACAAGCGAGATTACACCGATCTGGAATATGATGTTCATGAGAAAGACAATGACCTTCAATCGAGAGTTCGCAATTTATATTTAGCATTGTCCGACAATCAAACGCTTGGCCCGTGGGTTGTGGTGAATACCACAGAAAATGCGGCCATGCGCCCGCCAGCGGAAATTGCAGCACAGATTACCGATGAAATTCAACGCATTAAAACCAGCTGATTAGTGACGCCATACGGTGTGTGAGTTGATGTATTATCCGCTGCTCAGCTGAAAGACCGTGAACAGGCCAAGCCCTATGGTCGCCACTCCAACCGTTGATTGCAGCGCATTATAAACCCATGTCAAATGGCGCGCCGCCCGCAATGGAATTCCAATTACAAGTGAAAACAGCCCCATCCCGGCGATTGAACCAACGCCAAATATGGCTATATAGACCAGTCCCAACCAGGGAGAGGTCAAAGTTTGCAATGTCAGCAATATCAGTGCGGCCGACCCTGCCATGCCGTGAATTAATCCGACCAGCAATGCCCGTACGGGAAAACCTTGCGGGTGTTCGTGCTTGTGGGATGCCTTATCATGCTGCTGCCGGTCCTCGCCCTTGTGCGAATGGGCGTGAAAATGGCGATTGTTGGGGCCATGTGAATGACTGTGAAAATGCACGCGCTCACGCCAAACCCGCCACAATACATCCGCCCCCAAAAACACCAGCATGATGCCAACGGTAATCTCAATCCAGTGAACTATATTTTCAGGCACTATATTGGCGACAAACAAAACGATCGAGCCAAATAGAAACAGCGTCAATGTATGACCAATTCCCCACGCGGCACCCTGTTTAACAGCATGCCATAGCGTATTGCTGCGGGTGGAAAGTGCGGCGACGGCGGCGATATGATCAGCCTCGACCGCGTGGCGCATGCCCAGTAAAAAACCCAAAATCAAAATAGATAGCATTCAGATTTTCCTCAGGCGAAAGCCTTTTCGCTGGCTTCAATGCGTTGGGCATCAAGCCAGGCGTACCAATCTTCCATACCTTCTCCGGTTTTTGCGGAAAGCTGGATGGTCTTGATTTTTGGGTTTACCTTGCGCGCATAGGCAAGACACTCTTCAACATCAAAATCTAAATATGGCAAAAGGTCTGTCTTGTTTAGCAGCATCAAATCTGCAGCCTGGAACATATGTGGATATTTAATTGGTTTGTCTTCACCTTCAGTCACCGACAGGATTGCAACTTTTGCCGCCTCACCCAGATCAAAAAGAGCCGGACAGACAAGATTACCGACATTTTCAATCATCACAATTGATCCACTCGCAGGCTTAAGCGCTTTAACGCCCACCATGACCATATCGGCCTCGAGATGGCACCCAGTACCAGTATTGATCTGCACCGACGGTGCTCCGCTGTCCTTGATGCGCTGGGCATCATTGGCGGTTTGCTGGTCTCCCTCAATAACGCATATTGGGGTTTTACCAATAAGATCACGAATGGTGCGCTCAAGTATCGTGGTTTTGCCGGAGCCTGGAGAACTTACCAGATTGAGTGCCAGAATTTCCCGGCCAGAAAACCACGCCCGATTGCGGTCTGCGAGCGCATCGTTCTTCTGCATGATTGCCTGTTCCAGCGCTATTGTCGTGCCGTGGGCATTTGAATGCGCTTGTGCGTGATCATGATCGTGCGAATGCTCATGGGTATGGCCATGCTCGTGATCGTGATCGTGATCGTGATCGTGATCGTGATCGTGATCGTGATCGTGATCGTGAGTATGGGTAATTTCGTTCCCATCCGCGTCAATATGGGTATGCGCACCGGTTTGCAGGTCAATTATTGTGGCTTTATTGCCATCAGAACATCCACAAGTTCCACACATCAGGCTGCCTCCAATTCCATTTCCTTGATATTCAATTCTTCACCGCTCAAGCGTTGCAGGTCGCGCGACCCGCATTTGCAGGCGGTAACAAGATCATGCAATTCAACATCCGCATGGCATTTGCGGCATTTCGCACTGCCGACAACTTCAACTATTTCCAACACGGCACCCTCAAGCACAGTGCCCTTGGCAACCACATCAAAACAAAACTGCAATGCATCCGGCATCACGGCTGAAAGCTTGCCCACCTCGAGGCGCACACGGCGCACTTTTTGGCTCTTTGCGTGCTCGGCAACAATTGAAACAATATTGCGGGTTATACCCATTTCATGCATGACGAGACCCTTTCCTGCCTTCAACAAATTCGCGGTAATTGCTCGCCGACCAACATATCGACAATGCGTCTGCCGCCAAAACTTGTCAGCATGGTAACCCGGCCCGCATCCCAATCACCAACCTCGCCAATTGCAGCAGCTCCTTTGCCCAAGGGGTGAGACTGCATAATTTTCAAGGCCTTGTCCGCGCTATCTGGTGGTACGACCATGACCAGTTTTCCCTCGTTGGCGAGATAAAGCGGGTCCAGTCCAAGAATTTCGCAAAAACCTTTTACCTCGGCACGAAGCGGTGTTTTGTCTTCTGAAATTTCGATGCTGACGCCTGAGGCTTCGGCAATCTCATTGAGCACGGTTGCCAACCCGCCCCGCGTTGCATCCCGGATAAAACGGATTTCCGGGCAATCATCGAGCAAAGCATCAATCAATCCGTTTAATGCAGCGCAATCACTTTCGATCGGCGCATCAAGTATCATATCGCCCCGCGCGGCCAAAATAGTTGCCCCGTGATCGCCGAGCAATCCATTAACAAGAATAATGTCTCCAGGCTCGGCCGCACCTGTTGCCAAATTGCAATTTTCACGAATAACACCAATTCCGGCGGTGTTGATAAAGACCTTGTCACAGCAGCCCCTATTAACCACCTTGGTGTCGCCGGTTACTATTTGAACCCCGGCAATCTTTGCTTCCGCCGCCATTGAAGCGGCAATTCTGCGCAATAAATCAATTTCAATTCCCTCTTCAATTATCATCGAACAGGTAAGATAAAGCGGGGTCGCGCCGCCAACAGCCAGATCATTGACGGTGCCGCATATTGCCAGCTTGCCTATATCGCCACCGGGGAAAAATAGCGGGTCAACCACGTAAGAATCCGTGGTGAACGCCAGCCTGTCGCCATGCTTTGCAAGATCGTCCAGCGAAAATCGCGCCTGATCTTCAAGCGGTGCGAGATGGGAATTATCAAAGGCATTTACAAATACATCATCGATCAAATCGCGCATGGCTTTACCGCCGCCGCCATGGGCGAGCGATATTTTCTTAACACTCAATGTTCCGCGTTTTCTCGGCGGTTTGTTCATCACGACGTGCTTGTTCATGCCTTTTCAAGCTCCCGCATCCGGGCCGGATCGCCATATTGATAATAGGCAGCGCAAGCACCTTCAGAAGAGACCATCAGAGCACCAAGCGGTGTTTCCGGCGTGCAGGCTTTACCAAAAACCTTGCAATCGAAGGGTTTAATGACGCCCTTTAAAACCTCACCGCACTGGCAGGATTTGGGATCAGCTATTTTTATATCCGGCACAGTGAATTTTCGTTCCGCATCAAAGGCGACGAATTCTTTGCGCATGCGCACGCCTGAATGGTCGATTGAGCCAAGCCCGCGCCATTCGAAAAACTCGCGCAATTCAAATACTTCGGCAACTGCGGCGAGCGCCTCATCATTACCTTCATCGGGCACAATACGGGCATATTGATTTTCGATTTCCGCCCGCCCCTCAACAATTTGCATGAGCACCATCCACACGGAATGCAGCACATCAAGCGGCTCAAAACCTGCGACCACCAGCGGGCGCTTGTAGTGACTTGCGATAAATTCATAGGGACGAGTGCCAATTACCATGCTCACATGACCGGGGCCCAAAAACCCGTCGATCTGCATGTCGGGCGAGTCTAAGATTGCTTTAACAGTTGGAATTATCGTGATGTGATTGCAGAACAAAGAGAAATTATTGATGCCATCCTTTTTTGCCTGCAGCACGGTAAAGGCGGTGCTTGGCATGGTGGTTTCAAAGCCAAGGCCGAAGAATACAACTTCCTTGTCTGGATTTTCCTTGGCCAATTGCAGGGCATCAAGTGGCGAATAAACCATGCGAACATCAGCCCCATCGGCCTTGGCCTGAAGCAGGCTTTTTTTCGAACCTGGCACCCGCATGGCATCGCCAAAAGTGGTAAATATCGTGCCGGGCATTTCTGCAAGTGCCACACAATCGTCGACCCGACCCATTGGCAAAACGCAAACCGGGCAACCGGGCCCATGAATCAGCTCAATCTCCTTGGGCAGCATCCCCTCAATGCCATAGCGAAATATCGAATGGGTATGACCGCCACATACCTCCATAATATAAATCGGTCGATCCTTGCAGGTGTCGATTTCGGTGACCAGTCTGTTGATTTCTTTCAACAGTGATCTTGCTTTTTCCGGATCGCGGAATTCATCTACATATTTCATGAGTTCTCTCCCATAATTGCCGATCCGCCCCGATCGTCAGCCAATAAAGTGTGCACCAGATCCCAAAGAATATGGTAGGTCGCCACGTGGCATTCCTGAATGCGGTGAATACTGTCGGTTTCAACCACCAGGCAGGCATCAAGGCCAGTCTTGGCCATTTCGCCGCCACTCATGCCTGCAAGACCGATTGTTGTCAGGCCCATTTCACGCGCCTTGGAAAACGCGCGGATGAGATTTTCCGAATTACCACTTGTTGACATTCCAATCAGACAATCGCCCTTACGTCCCTGCGCAATAATCTGGCGCACATAAACATGGTCATAGCCAACATCATTGCTGACAGCTGTCATCATAGCGATGTCGGTGGTTAAATTTATTGCGGTTAGCGCCGGACGCCCAGCCGTAACGGGGTGTAGAAACTCTACCGCAACATGGGCAGCATCACAGCTCGATCCGCCATTTCCCATGGTAAAAAGTCGACCGTCATTGCGGTACATTTCGGCAATGACCTCGGCGGCCCTTACAATCGGCGCCTGATTTTCTTCAAAATATCGTTCAAACACAGAAACATGGTCGGCGGCCTTTTGCCGAACAGATTCAAGCAAAGCATCATTCATCGACGTGGCATCCTGCTTTTTGCCATGAAGGAAAGGGTAAAGCCCTGAAAGATGATCTTCTTTGCTCATTAGAATAAACTCAGTCCTATCTTTGGCCCGAAAGTCGCATGGCCTCTATTTCTTCCTGTGCCTCGCCCAGTTCACGCAGAACTTCCATGGTAAGGGCGGCTTCCTTTTCATCAATACGGCTCATGGCAAATCCCACATGAACCAGAACCCAGTCGCCAATGCATTCGTCCAGCGTATGGTCCTCATTGACGATACAGGCGAGATTGACCTCGCGCTTGATACCGCTCACATCAACCATCGCGAGTTTGCGCGTGGCATCTGATATTTCAACAACCTGTCCCGGAATTCCAAGGCACATAATTAACTCCTGTCTTTCAAAATAGTTGCTGCAGCAATGGCAGCCTGGCCAAGAGCCAGCCCACCATCATTGGCAGGAATGCGTGAATGGGTGAGCACTTCAAAATTCATTTGGGAGAGTTTATTTTCAACCAGTTTCAACAATGTGGCATTTTGAAAACACCCGCCTGTAAGGGCAATCTGGTAAACCTGCTCACTTTGCCTCGACGCGCATTTTTCAGCCAGCAGGGCAATTGCCTTGGCAAGCCCCTTGTGAAAACGCGCCGCCATAATCGGCACTGGCGTATTCAATATCAAATCACCCAGCAAGGCCTGCCACATGGCAAGAGGTTCAATATACGGCATAAATGTTGATTGCAGATCGGGTACGGAAAACGGATAAGCGCTCTCTTCATTGCCCGAACTCAAAACATCATGGTCGATCGCCGCCTCAAGCAACATGGCCCCTTGGCCTTCAAAGGCCGCATGGTCATCACACAGGCCAATGGCTGCGGCCACCGCATCAAACAACCGCCCACAAGAGGAGGCCAATGGTACATTGATGTTGTTTTTCAACATTTGGTCAATCGTGGCACGGGGTTTGGCTTCGAGGTATTTGTACAATTCGAGCTGATCGAAATTAAATTTAAACTCGGCCCAGCCAAGTTCAGCCATCAAATGTGCATAGGTATTGCGCCACGGCTCTTTTATGGCCTTTGCGCCACCGATCATCGCGACGGGCTTGAAGGTGCCGACCCGCTGGTAACCGGTATAGGTGGCGAGCATAAATTCACCGCCCCAGATAGTGGCATCATCGCCGAAACCCACGCCGTCAAGCGCGATGCCAAGCACCGGGGCAGCGTTTAGCGGCACGCTATTTTCCACCATGCAGGCGGCAATGTGGCTGTGATGATGTTGCACCTTTGCCAATGGCAGATTACGGCTTTGGGCCTCTTCTTCCGCCAATTTGGTCGATAAATATTCAGGATGCCGGTCTGCAACAAGAGCCTCTGGCCGGTGATTGTAGATACTTTCATACAATTTCAAATTGGCCTGGTATTCGTCAAATGTTTCCGCATCTTCCAAATCGCCCTGATGTTGAGAAAGAATGGCCGCGCCGTCTTTCAACAGGCAGAATGTTGATTTCAACTCGCCCCCATAGGCCAATATATCGGGTGCATCTTGAAACCCGTCCGGCATTGAAATCGCTCCTGGCGCATAGCCGCGAGAACGGCGCAGAAGGCGTGGAATACCATCCACCACACGTACAACGGAATCATCGACCCGGTTTGCTATTTCGCGATTGTGAAACAACGCATAATCGGCAATATCTGAGAGTTTTTCCTTCGCCGCTTCATTGGTGGTAACCTGCGGTGCATTGGACAGATTTGCGCTTGTCATTACCACCGGTCGTTCCATGCGTCGTAAAATTAATGCATGCATTGGCGTATATGGCAGCATGAAGCCGATGCGATCCAACCCCGGTGCAACCACATCTGGAAGTACTTCAGTTGCGCTCTTTTCCAGCAATACAATTGGTGCCTCGGCACATTCAAGCAGGCCACGCTCAATATCGTCGATTTGGCAATAGCGCTCAATAATACCAAGATCACGGGCCATCAATGCGAAGGGTTTTGCGTCACGTTTTTTTCGCTGGCGCAAAAGCTGAACGGTCTTTTCATTTGTTGCATCGCAGGCCAGATGAAATCCGCCAACGCCGCGAATGGCGACAATTTCGCCTTTTTGCAAAAGTGAGCAGACCGCATCGACATCATCGAGCATTGAATGCATGTCAAATGTGACAATGCCCTCGCCCAGATATTCAAGCCAGGCTTTTGGGCCACAAATATGGCAGGCAATCGGTTGGGCATGAAAACGGCGATCGGATGGGTCGCTATATTCACTGGCACAATTATCACAGAGTTCAAATTGCGCCATTGTTGTGTTGGCGCGATCATAGGGCACTGATTTTACAATTGAAAAACGTGGCCCACAATGGGTGCAATTGGTGAACGGATAGCGATAGCGGCGCTCAAACGGGCTGAAACTTTCTTCGCGGCACGCATCACACATCGCCGCATCAGCGGTAATCTGGGTGCGGGTTTTGCCGCCAATACTTTCATCAATTCGGAAATCTGTTTCAATATCG
>JALSIJ010000031.1 GCA_026981655.1 Rhizobiaceae bacterium
CTTGGCGCAGGTCACCAGCTCATCCATAATGCGGCTGTCACAGAGCGCCAGCTTGATTTCAGCCTTGTCGATGATTTTGCCAAGTTCACCGGCCCGCAACATCGGCATGGTATTTACCACCACCGCACCAGCCTTGGTGGCAGCCAGCCAACAGGCAACCATTGCCGGATTATTAGCCGAACGGATCATCACCCGATTGCCCGGTTCAACGCCATAATCTTCCACCAGCGCATGGGCCAGCCGGTTGGTCCAGTCGGTCAGTTCCTTATAGGTACGCCGCCGACCATTTCCGATGAGAGCGGTGTTATCGCCAAAACCTTTTTCAACCATATCATCGGTTAACTCGCAGCCGACATTAATATGGTCAGGATAGTCAAAACCATCGAGCAGAAATTCCGGCCACAGGCTAGATGGCGGCAAATTATCCCGGGAAAACGTATCACTATGGGCGCTTGGGCCTAATATCTGGTTCATTTTAGTTTCTCCACTTATGCCATTGTCTGGCGGGCGATTATGATACGCTGAACATCAGATGCGCCCTCATAAATGCGCAGGGCGCGGATTTCCCGGTAAAGGCTTTCGATAATATGACCTTTGCGCACGCCGTCTCCACCGTGAATTTGCACAGCCTTGTCAATCACATCCTGCGCATGATCAGTGGCAAAAAGCTTTGCCATTGCAGCCTCTCTGGTGATGCGGGGAGCGCCCATATCCTTGGTCCATGCGGCGCGGTAAATCAGCAGGGCGGACGCATCCACATCCAGCGCCATATCGGCAATGTGGCCCTGCACCATTTGCAGCTCGCTCAACGGCGCACCAAACAATTGGCGCGATTTGGCACGATTAATGGTTTCATCCAGCGCACGACGGGCAAAGCCAAGGGCAGCCGCGCCAACGCTCGATCTGAAAATATCCAGCACCGACATGGCAATTTTAAAACCCTCGCCCGATTGGCCAATCATTGCAGATTGAGGCAGGCAAATATTATTAAACCTCAAATGCGCCAGGGGATGTGGAGCAATAGCCTCCAGCCGCTCAACCACTTCCAGACCAGGCGTATCGGCGGGTAGTAAAAAAGCTGAAATTCCACGCGCGCCTTCTTCAGCGCTACCAGTTCGGGCAAAGACACAATAGAAATCGGCAATGCCGCCATTTGAAATCCAGGTTTTTTCACCGTTCAAGATATAATCGTCGTCGGATTTATCGGCACTTGTGGTCATATTGGCCACATCGGAGCCGGAACCGGGCTCGGTTAAGGCAAAGGCGGAAAGCGCCATGCCCGCACGGGTTTTTTTCAACCATTGGCGTTGTTCATTACTGCCAAACAGCGAAATTGCACCGGTGCCAAGTCCCTGCATGGCAAAAGCAAAATCAGCCAGGCCATCATGACGCGCAAGGGTCTCACGAATGAGGCAGATCGAGCGCACATCCAATTGGCCATCATCGCTATTCGGGTCAATTGATGTGTAATTTAACCAGCCGCCCTTGCCAAGTACGGCCACCAGACCCTTGCAGGCCTGATCAACATTACTATGGTCAACAGGCAAGTTTTTCTCGCACCATTGCTCTAGCTCACTTGAGAGAACTTTATGCTTCTCTTCTAAAAACGGCCAATTCAGAAAGCTCTTGTCCATTGATCAATCGCCCTTAAAAACCGGAGTCTTTTTAGCAACAAAGGCATGATAGGCGCGTTCAAAATCCCGGGTCTGCATGCAAATGGCCTGGGCCTGCGCTTCGGCCTCAATTGCCTGTTCCAGCCCCATTGACCATTCTGCATTCAATTGGGTTTTGGTAATGCCGTGGGCAAAGGTCGGACCACTTGCAAGTATCCGGGCAAACTCCAACGCGTCTTCAAGCAGTTCATCAGCCTCGACCAGGCGATTATAGAAGCCCCAGCGCTCACCCTCTATTGCCGACATGGTGCGCCCGGAATAGAGCAGCTCTGCCGCGCGGCCCTGGCCGATAATACGCGGCAGCATCGCACATGCGCCCATATCACAGCCGGCAAGCCCGACCTTGGTGAACAAAAAGGCGGTTCTTGCCTCGGGCGTGGCAAAACGAATATCCGATGCCATAGCAATGATCGCCCCGGCACCGACACAAATGCCATCAACAGCCGAAATTACCGGCTTGCCGCAGGTAATCATCGCTTTGACAAAATCGCCGGTCATGCGGGTAAAAGCCAACAGCTCTTTCATATCCATTTTGACCAGCGGGCCGATGATTTCATGCACATCGCCACCGGAACAAAAATTACCGCCATTGGAGGCAAAGACCACCACGTCCACGTCATCGGCATAAATGAGATTGCGAAAAGTATCGCGCAGTTCTGCATAACTATCAAAGGTCAGCGGATTTTTACGCTCCGGCCGCGACAGTGTGATAACGGCAACAGAACCCTCCATACGCCAGTTGAAATTTTTCGGTTTAATATCAGCCATTGCGCTCATCGTGATTTTCCCCCGAATTGAATACCATCCAGCATGGCGCTCAAACCTTCAGCATCCTTTGGCGAAAACTCAGACAGTAATTCACTGACCCAACCCTCATGCGCCTCGGCCATGCGTTGAAACTCTGTAACACCTTTGATCGTCAGCCTTACAATCGAGGTGCGCCGGTCGCCTTTTCGCTGTGTCCGAACCACCAGCCCATCGATCACCAGGCGGTCAATAATACCCGTGACATTACCGTTTGAAACCATCAGATAACGAGACAATTCCGACATCAGCATACCATCGCTCTTGCGATAAAGAGCGGCCAACACATCAAAGCGCGGCAGGGTTACGCTAAATTGACGGCGCAAGCGGTCGCGCAGTTCTGTTTCTATTTTACGGGTTGATTGCAGTAGCCGCAGCCACAGGCGAAGCCTCGCTTTGCTTGCAATATCAGATACAGTTTTTTGAGCAGCCTGTGCCATCAAACACCCCCACCGGCAAGCTGCAGAGTTTGACCATTATAGGCCTCAGACCCCGGACCACAGAGATAAAGGGCAGCGGCTGCCACCTCTTCAGGCTCGATCAAGCGGCCAATCGGGTTGGTATCAACCATAGCTTTCAGCGCTTTATCGGCAGCAAGGCCGGTTTTTTCCATGATATTGGCAACACCGCGATCAACAATCGGGGTGCGCACATAGCCCGGACAAAGTGCATTAACGGTTATACCCTTGCCGATAAATTCAGCAGACATCGCCCGTGTGAGACCAATAAGCCCGTGCTTGGACGCGCAATAGGCAGTGCCACGGGCCAGACCCTTTTGGCCGGCAATTGAAGATACGGCAATAATTCGGCCCCAGCCGTTTTCCAGCATATCCGGCAGCCCCGCCCGCATGGTCAAAAAAGCACCATCAAGATTTGTCGACATGGTGCGGCGCCAAAATGCCAGATCAGACTTTATAATTGGCAAGGTTTCAGCAATGCCCGCATTGGCGACAGTTATAGCGATTGGTCCAAATGCCTCTTTGGCTTCAGCAAAAACCTTTGCCGTGGCGTCCTCATCGGCCACATCGAGGCTTACGGGTCGGATATTGTCTGATTGGGCCGCGATTTCTTCAAGCGGCTCAATACGCCGCCCAGTGATGGTTACCTTTGCACCGGCTCTCGCCAGCACAAGCGCGATTGCTGCTCCAATTCCGGTTCCACCACCGGTGACCAGCGCATGTTTGCCGCTTAATTCAGTCATAAAACCCTCTCCTGCATTTGGTATTAGAGTGCCATCATCATGCAATAATTTCAAGTATGAATATTTTATGTTTGAAGTAAATGCAGTTTGATTATAAATGTAAATCAAGGATTTTTTGCTTTTCCAATTTCCTAACTGGTCGTACAGTCCAACAAAATGCCAACCCCTTCTGGAGAAATCACATGACGCCTGAACAGGCCCGCGCCAAACCGGCACCCTTTAATTGGGAAGATCCGTTTTTGCTTGATGATCAATTGAGTGAAGAGGAGCGCATGGTGCGCGACAGTGCGCGTGCCTACGCAGATGAAAAACTGGCAACACGGGTGCTTGAAGCCAACCGTCATGAAAAATTCGACCGCGAGATCATGAGTGAAATGGGCGAGCTTGGCCTGCTGGGCTCGACCATTGGGGAAGAATATGGCGGTGCCGATGTCAATTATGTGAGCTACGGATTGATTGCGCGCGAGGTGGAGCGGGTGGATTCGGGCTATCGCTCTGCCATGTCGGTGCAATCATCTCTCGTGATGCACCCCATCCACGCCTACGGTTCTGAAGACCAACGGATGAAATTCCTGCCTAAACTTGCAAGTGGTGAATGGGTTGGCTGTTTTGGCCTAACTGAACCGGATCACGGATCTGACCCCGGCTCGATGGTAACCCACGCCAAAAAAGTCGACGGGGGTTATCTGATTTCAGGCGCTAAAAACTGGATCACCAATTCACCCATCGCCGATGTGCTGATTATCTGGGCCAAATCGGATGAGCACGATAACAAGATCAAAGGATTTATTCTGGAACGCGGCATGAAGGGGCTGGAAACACCTAAGATCGAAGGCAAGTTCTCGCTGCGCGCTTCAATTACCGGTATGATCCAGATGGATGAAGTCTTTGTACCGGATGAAAACCTTCTGCCCCATGCGCAGGGGTTGGCCGGGCCATTTGGCTGCCTCAACCGGGCGCGCTTTGGCATTGCCTGGGGCGCTATGGGGGCAGCTGAATTTTGCTGGCATGCGGCGCGCAACTATACACTGGAGCGCAAGCAATTTGGCCGGCCACTGGCTGCAACGCAGCTTATTCAGAAAAAACTTGCCGATATGCAAACCGAAATTTCGCTGGGCCTGCAAGGTGCCCTGCGGTTGGGCCGGTTGATTGATGAACAAAACGCCCCGGCAGAACTGATCTCACTGATGAAGCGCAATAATTGCGGCAAGGCGCTGGATATTGCCCGGGTTTCCCGCGATATGCATGGTGGCAACGGGGTGTCAGATGAATACGGAGTTATCCGCCATGTGATGAACCTTGAGGCGGTCAACACCTATGAGGGCACCCATGATGTGCATGCGCTGATTTTGGGCCGGGCTCAAACGGGTATTCAGGCATTTATGTAGATCCGTTGGGCCCTCCGGCCCGACGTCCGTTCACGGGCTTGCAATTTGCTTTCTATCGTTCGCTTGCGCGTAAACACGTGCGCTCACTTGATTGCAAATCTTGCCCTGCCACGGAGGGAGCGAACTCGCTCACGGCAATTCGTGCTTTGCACGGCCTGCGCGGACGCGCTTTGCGCTTCACCTATCGGTTCAGTTGCAGTATCAAGTAAGATGAGCACAAAGCCGCCGTATGGCGAGTTAATAACGAGCCGCCCGAACAGGGCGCGCCTCGCAGGCCTCAGCGAAGCTGAGAACAGCCGTTTGAGAGATAGGAGCAAATTATTATGAGACCATTTTTTCTGATGATCAAAACCGAACTTGGCAAAACCTATGAGGTTGCCGACAAGATTGCCGAGCTTGAAATTGCTTCGGAAATTTATTCAATCGCCGGTGAATATGATTTACTGGTCAAGTTTTACCTTGATCAGGAGCAGGATATTGGCCGTTATATGTCTGATATGTTCCAAAAAGTTTCAGGCATTCGCGAGACCAATACCATCATCACGCACCATGTTTTTTAATTAGGTATATTTGCTCACGCCAGCGGTTTTGCCGCGGCTCCGCTGGGGCGCTTTATTATCGTGATCTTGCGCTTCCCCCGGATCAAGTCCGGGGTCAACGTGCGATCACTAAAAGCGCTTCGCCTATCGGCTCAGTTGGAGTGTTACAGCAAGCTGGAAGACCACTTAGAAGTCTATTGACTCCTAATAATTCACCGCA
>JALSIJ010000032.1 GCA_026981655.1 Rhizobiaceae bacterium
TAAAGTTCAACGTGAAATAAAAGCGGTAATGGAGGCCATGACCGGCGCGCCCCATGCGCAAGATCAATGCGGTACAGATGGTTGCTCTATCCCCACCTATGCCGTGCCGCTTGCATCTATTGCGGTTGGTTTTGCAAAATTTGCCACCGGCATTGGCCTCGCGCCAGAACGTGCCAAAGCGGCCAGGCGCATCTATACGGCCTGCACGGAAAATCCGTTTTATGTGGCCGGAACCGGACGCGCCTGTAGTGAAATCATGCAAGTGGGCAAGGGCAGGGTGATGGTGAAAACCGGAGCAGAAGGCGTGTTTTGCGCAGTCATTCCTGAACTTGGTCTGGGTATGGCGATCAAATGCGATGATGGCACCACGCGCGCGGCGGAAACCATTGCCGCAACCGTCATCGCCAACCTGTTGCCAAAGGGTGATGCAGAGGGCGAGGCCATTCGCCAGATCGGGCGGCATATGCTGATCAACTGGAATGGCATTGATGTCGGCGAAATAAGAGCTGCTGGAGAAATTGAGCAATGAGAATGTTTGCATTGGCAGCGGTATTGTTGGGTGTTTCAGCGTTTTCTGCCCGTGCCACGCCGCCTGATATGATTTGCGAGGTAAGTGACGGGCCGCTGTCGTTCACCATTATTCTCGTGACCAATTATTCCAATCTGAATAGACACAGTATTATTCCGCTTGCCTTGCATCATTCTTCCCTCACCATCACTCCACCGGTTGCAAATTTGATGCCGTCGAAAATCAGCCTTTATTCAAAAGATATTGCCGGGCAATGGCTTATGGATGGCCGGGTGGATTTGCAGCTTTACAAGCAGGAGAAGTTGGATAATGGCAGAACCTATTCGGTGAATCTTTTGATCAAAACAAAATCTACCGGGAAACAGAGCGAAGAAAGCGGGCATCTGATTCATAAGGGCATTTACCAGCTTCAGCTTTTTTCAGGTTCAATGCGCGATAATGATGGCAAGTTGATCAAGCAATTCAGCGGCGATGTTATCTGCGATTGATGACTAATGAAAACTGTTATTAAATTTTGTATTTATGTTTGGTTCGTGATTGGAAGTGCATTTATTTATTTAACTCCGTCCAATAAATACAGCTGGATGAATGAAATTAATGGCAACAATCTGCAAATTCCCGTTGATGGGTCTGCGGGCGAAAAACAGATTGTTATCGTCTTAATAATTTCTACAATTGCACTGAGCCAAGGCTATATTTTTCTTGGATCAAAAATCTTGTGGGTGAAGGCTTTATCAATCTTGTTGGTTTTATGCACCGTGGGATTGTGGATTTTGAAGTAAATATTGCTGAATGAAATTGCGGCTTATGCAGGATGTAAAGAATTAATGCGATAATTCCTCAATTGCGGATCATATTGTAAACATTTCAACCAGTTTTTTTGGAGATTATCACCCAATCCGCCCAAAACCCGGTAAAAGCAATGCCGGGCGTTGCCAGTCGATGCCGGCAACAAGCCCCAATAAATTCAGTTCAAACCCGGATTTTAACCCAACCAGAATGCCCGCATAGCCATAGAGGGAAAGGCGCAGCGAGTTTCGACCGCGATCAAGATCAACGAATTTTCCAGCCATCGGGAAATCCTTGCCAATCGCGGTTGCCGGCAGCTTGGCATTGAAACCGGGGACGTTGCGTATAATATTGGCAACAAAGGTATTGGAGTTCGGGCCGGGCCAGATAGTATAATCACCGCGCTTTTGCCAGCGATAGGCGGCAATTGCCTTCAAAATTTTAGGAATGAGGATTTCAGCCTGTTGACCGCTGGCTTCAAACTGAATTTCCGGCAGATTTGAATACCATTTTCCATCAGCCGGATAGGCATTCAAACGCACCGGTCTGCCCCAGCCAACCACATCATAACGCTCATAGCGATTTGCTCCAGGCTTCTTCAGCACAATCCAGGAATGTTTGGAAATAGCTCCCTTCAATCC
This sequence comes from Rhizobiaceae bacterium, assembly GCA_026981655.1. Taxonomy (GTDB): domain Bacteria; phylum Pseudomonadota; class Alphaproteobacteria; order Rhizobiales; family Rhizobiaceae; genus SZUA-100. The sequence goes on from JALSIJ010000032.1 coordinate 1,960, forward strand.
ACCGGTTCTGGCTGACATCACATAGATTTTAGCCGAATTGCTGGCGGCCGCCTCCGGTAAAATTCCCGCACTTGACCAATCTGCCACACGCCAACTGGTCGGGCGATCGGTTGCTGCCCATATCGCCAGATGGGTAAGGCTCGGGATTACAAATAAAACGAGTATGAAAATTGAAAACCGATAGATAAAACGCTTCATGGAAGTGCAGTAATATTGTTCTGGAGGAATTTCGGACCATTGTGGCGGTAGGAATGGCAATATCAAGGCAAGTTTTGTAATCCCTGTCGGTTTCTAACTCACCAGATTGCCTTTGACCGTCAAATGATCAAACCCGCTGGAACGTGCAAGTGCCAAATCCTTGGTGACAGCCTTTGACCAATGGTGGCCGACAATCGCGCCGCCCGGTGCATTGCGGATAACATTATTGGTAATCAGCGCTTCACCAGCCCCTTTGACCACTGATACGGCGATGCCTTCGCCCGCATTGCGAATGACATTGGCATTGGCGACCACATCGCGCAGATAAGGCCCCCAGCCGAGATTAATGCCATAAAGAGGCGCGTTTTCAATCACATTACCGGTAACACTGGTGTCGGCCTCAACCGAAATCCCGATACCAAAGCCAGGTTGGTCGGCATCATACGGCCCTTTGGTTTTCAAGTTGCGGATCAGGTTGTTGGAAACAACCGACATGCGCCCGCCCTGCAAAAAATTGGCGACCGATACGCCCATTGTGGCGCTGTCGACGATGTTGTTGGAAATGACCGCCCCTTCAAATTCAAATTCAGAATAGAGCGCCGTCTCCCCAAGCCGCGAGCAATTGTTTCCAAGAATTTGCACATTATTACCGCCATTTGAGCGCACGGCCGAAAACGCGCAATCACTGATGCGGTTATTGTTCACCAGCACCGAATGAGCACGGAAAATGTTGATTCCGTTGCCCCATTGGCCAGTGCCACCATTAACCGATTTAATCCGCTCAATCCGGTTGCCGGTAACAATGGAATTGTCTTCGCCAGCCGTCCAGCGATGCACGAGTATGCCGCCATTGGCGCAATCGGCAACCACATTATTGATAATTTGCAGGCCTGTTGCTTCCACCGAATAAATACCAGCATCACCTCCAGCACCGCTAATGCTGGAGCGCTCAATGCGCCCGCCCGAGCGTTCCAGCTTTATACCACTGGCAATCGAGCCAATTATATCGCAATTATCAATCACCACATGGCGGCAATTAATGGCATGAACCAGACCACCGGCGGGGTCGTTGAAGCGTCTGTTTGCCCCGTCGATTACCAGACCGGTAAGCGAGAAATGCTCACAGTTTTCTGCTGTTAGAAAGTGGCCATCACCCCCATATACCAGCTTGGATGCGCCGGGCACGCCGGTAATTCTGGTGCGTTTTGGCAATTTTAAGTTGGAAGCCACATAGGTGCCGGGCGGCAAAAACAGCGGTTTATCTTCTTCTGCGGCCCGATCCAGCACATTTTGCAGAACCTTGCTTTGATCATCCCACGCCCCCGGGCGCACGCCAAATTGAGAGGCATCGAGAGACCCGCGCAGCGAAATGTTTTGAAACAGCGGAATTTCCGCTTTGGCAACAGCAGGTAGCGTTGTTGCAAGTGCCGCAAGCCCGGCACTTTTGCCAAAACCCTTCAAAAAACGTCTTCTATCCAATGCCATATAGGTTCACTCCCGCTAAGTCAGGGAATGAAATGCATTGATCGTGCCAGTTGCTTTGTCCCAAATCGGGATTCTTTTGTGTGGATGCCCAAAACCAATTGCAGGATTGAAATCTGCAATCTATAAGCAAGGATTGATCCAATCCACTTGCGTAAAACGAGGTATAATATGGCCGTTGAATGGGGCTCTGCAAAAAAGGGCATGTTTGAAGAAGGAAAAATTTACCTCGGCACCAGCCGCAAGCCCGATGACAGTTTGCAAAAGCCTGAATTTTTAAAGCTGAAATATGCAAATCGCCACGGCTTGATTACAGGGGCCACCGGCACGGGTAAAACCGTATCACTGCAGATTTTGGCGGAAGGATTTTCCAATGCCGGAGTGCCGGTATTCTGCGCTGATGTTAAGGGTGATCTGGCCGGCCTTGCAGCGGTTGGCAATATGGAAGACTTTCTGGTCAAACGGGCTGAAGATATTGGCCTTGAGGATTATGAAGCGCAGGAATTTCCGGTCGTATTCTGGGATCTTTTCGGCAAACAGGGCCATCCAATCCGTACAACAATCTCCGATATGGGGCCGCTTTTGCTGTCGCGTTTGATGGATATGTCTGTTGCCCAGGAAGGTGTGTTGAACATTGCTTTCCGCATCGCCGATGAAGACGGGTTGCTGTTGCTTGATCTGAAAGACCTGCAATCATTGCTTGCCAATATGGCCAGTCGTTCAGAGGAGATTTCAGGCCGCTATGGCAATGTTTCCAAGGCCTCGGTTGGGGCAATTCAACGCTCGCTGCTGGTACTGGAAAATCAGGGTGGCGCAAACTTCTTTGGCGAACCGGCGCTCGATATTAAAGATATTATGCGCACCACGCGCGATGGTCGCGGCGCAATCAATGTGCTTGCAGCCGATCAGTTGATGATGTCGCCAAGACTCTATGCAACATTCCTGCTGTGGCTTTTGTCTGAATTGTTCGAGGAATTGCCTGAGGTTGGCAATACTGACAAACCAAAACTGGTTTTCTTTTTCGACGAGGCCCATTTGCTGTTTGATGGCGCGCCAAAAATCCTGGTCGACCGGGTGGAACAGGTGGTGAAACTCATTCGATCAAAGGGCGTTGGGGTTTATTTTGTCACCCAAAATCCGCTGGACGTACCAGATGGTGTGCTGGCCCAATTGGGCAATCGCGTTCAGCATGCGCTTCGCGCCTATACGCCGCGTGAGCAAAAAGCCGTTAAAACTGCGGCTGATACTTTTCGCCCCAACCCGGATTTCGATTGCTATGAGACAATCACCAAGCTGGGGGTCGGCGAGGCGCTGGTTTCAACCCTGATGAAAAAAGGTGTGCCCTCCATTGTGCAACGTACGCTCATTCGTCCTCCCAGTTCAAGGCTGGGAATATTGAGCGATCGTGAGCGTGGCAAAATCATGGATATGAGCCCGGTATCTGGTCAGTATGACGAGACGGTGGATCGTGAATCGGCGTTTGAGGTTCTAAAAAAGCGGGCAAATGAACGCGCCAAGGCTGAAGAAGAGGAACGCAAACGCGAGGATGAGGAAAAAATCCGCAAGGCTGGCAGTCGCAAACGCGAACGTGAGTCAAAACCGCGTCGTTCGAGGCGTCAATCTGTTGCGGAAGCGGCGATTAAATCAGTGACCCGTTCAATTGCCTCCTCGCTTGGTCGTGCTCTCGTGCGCGGCATTCTGGGTGGTATTAAACGCGGTTTTTAACCCCAAGATAATCAGGTTTAAATATACTGGAGTTCTGTCGTGAGTGATAATAACGCCTATGCGTCTCTGCTTGCCCATTTGAAAAAAACCAACGCCCTGTCGCAGGCCGCCGGGGTGATTTCCTGGGATCAGGAAACTATGATGCCAAAAAACGGGGCACCGGCACGCGCCGAACAGTTGGCGGCTCTGGCTTCCATTGTTCATGAGCGTAACTGTGATCCCAAAATTGCTGATTGGTGTGCTGAAATTAATGAGAGCAAGCTCGATCTTGTTGGTAAGGCAAATTTGCGCGAGGCCAAACGCACCCACAAACGCGCAACCCGTATTCCCGCTCGTCTGGCTGAAGAAATAGCCCGCGCAACAGCGCTGGGGCAGGGGATATGGGCAAAGGCGCGGGCCGCAGAAAATGTGAACGATTTTCTGCCAACGCTGGAAGAAATTC
>JALSIJ010000033.1 GCA_026981655.1 Rhizobiaceae bacterium
TAATTGCTCTCGCCATTGCTTTGGCGGGTATTGAGTTTGCCGCCGTGTTCAACAATGCCATGATGCCTGATCTGGTGCCTCGCGAAGAGTTGGGTCGGTTGTCCGGCAATGCCTGGTCATTGGGTTATATTGGCGGTTTGGCGGTGTTGATTGCGATGCTGGCAATGATGATTGCCAATCCGGAAAGCGGAACCACGCTGGTCGGGATGACACCTATATTGGGCCTTGATCCTGCATTGGCTGAAGGGGAGCGCGCCAGTGGCATATTGACCGCCGGCTGGATACTCATATTTGTAATCCCAATGTTCCTGTTTACGCCCGATATTCCGCGCAGCACCAAGGTTGCAGGTGCCGTTGCCATCGGGCTGAAAGAATTACTACAGACACTGAAAAATCTGCCCAAAACACCGAGCCTATTTGCTTACCTTGGTTCGAGTATGCTTTATCGTGATGCGTTAAATGGCCTTTATACATTTGGCGGAATTTATGCAGCCGGCGTATTGAAATGGGAAGTTACCCAGGTTGGTATTTTTGGCATTCTAGCGGCATTAACCGGTGCGATTGGTGCATATTTTGGTGGTCGAATGGATGATAAATTCGGGCCGAAACCGGTAGTTGTCGGGTCGTTGCTGATTTTAACGCTTGCCAGTATCTTGATTATTACCACTGACCCGACCCATGTTCTGTTTATGGAAGTTGGAACTCTGGAAAATAAATCGAGCTTGCCGGATCTAATGTTTTATGCCTGTGGCGGACTTATCGGCGCTGGTGGTGGGGCAATTCAAGCCGCATCCCGGACCTTGCTGGTTGATCAGGCTGACCCGGAACGGATGACCGAAGCATTTGGTCTCTATGCTCTGTCTGGCAAGGCAACATCGTTTATTGCGCCATTGTCTGTTGCATTTGTTACTGCAACATTTGACAGCCAGCAAATTGGTGTCATTCCAATTATTGTGCTTTTTCTATTGGGCTTATTTATGCTCCCCTTTGTTACCGGCCGCGCAAAAACCTGATTAACTGCGTCAATATCAATACGAGAATTGGTCACAGGTTTGGGGTTTTACATAAATCCCTCAAGCCTGTAGAAGACGCGTAAATTACAATCGCTGCCCCCGAAAGTTCTTCTAAGGAGCCTCCCCCTTGGCCATTAAGAAAATTCTCGTTGCCAACCGTTCTGAAATCGCGATCCGGGTATTCCGTGCCGCCAATGAATTGGGCCTGAAAACCGTTGCCATTTGGGCAGAGGAAGATAAACTTTCCCTACACCGATTTAAATCGGATGAAGCCTATCAGGTCGGTAAAGGTGCGCATCTTGAAAAAGATATGGGACCAATTGAAAGCTACCTTTCGATTGAAGAGGTTATTCGCGTTGCAAAATTGTCTGGTGCCGATGCTATTCATCCAGGTTACGGTCTGTTATCTGAAAGTCCTGAATTCGTTGATGCCTGTAACGAGGCGGGCATAATTTTTATTGGCCCATCTGCTGCGACCATGCGTTCGTTGGGCAATAAAATATCAGCGCGAAATCTGGCGGTGTCTGCCGGTGTGCCTGTGGTGCCGGCAACGCCGCCATTGCCGGATGATATGGATGAGATCAAAAAGCTGGCCGAACAGGTTGGCTATCCGGTTATGCTGAAAGCCTCATGGGGTGGCGGTGGTCGCGGTATGCGGGTTATTCGTTCCGGTGATGATCTTGACCGTGAGGTGCTTGAGGCCAAGCGTGAGGCGATGGCAGCCTTTGGCAAGGATGAGATTTACCTGGAAAAACTGGTTGAACGCGCCCGCCATGTGGAAGTGCAGATATTGGGCGATAAGCAAGGCAACATCGTGCATCTGTTTGAGCGTGATTGTTCGGTGCAGCGGCGCAACCAGAAAGTGGTGGAGCGGGCGCCTGCGCCATATCTTAATGATGATCAACGTCGTGAATTGGCGGAGTACGCGATTAGAATAGGTAAAACTACCGGATATGTGGGCGCCGGAACGGTCGAATTTCTGATGAATATCGACAGTGATGAATTTTATTTTATCGAGGTCAATCCACGGGTTCAGGTCGAGCATACGGTCACCGAAGAGGTGACCGGCATTGATATTATCAAGGCGCAAATTCATCTGGTTGATGGCTTTGAAATCGGTTCGCCCGGGTCCGGTGTACCTTTACAAAAAGATATTCATCTCAATGGTCATGCGCTGCAATGCCGGATCACTACTGAAGACCCGGAACAGAATTTCATTCCTGATTATGGGCGTATCACGGCCTATCGTGGGGCGACCGGCTTTGGTATCAGGCTTGATGGCGGCACTGCCTATTCCGGTGCAGTGATTACGCGCTTTTATGACCCATTGCTGGAAAAAGTAACCGCATGGGCACCGACTTTTGATGAGGCCATTAAGCGTATGGACCGGGCTTTGCGCGAGTTTCGTATTCGCGGCGTAGCGACAAACCTAACATTTTTGGAAAATATTATCGGGCATGAAAAATTCCGCGATAATACCTATACCACTAAGTTCATCGACAATACGCCGTCATTATTTGAGCATGTTCGCCGTAAGGACCGGGCAACCAAATTGCTGACCTATATTGCCGATGTATCGGTTAATGGTCATCCCGAAACCAAGGGCAGAACCTTGCCGACCGAAGGTCTGGCGGCTCCACAAGCCCCTTGGTTTGATGGAGAAATTGTCGATGGAACTCGGCAGCGGCTGGAACGTGATGGACCGCAAAAATTTGCCCAGTGGATGCGGGCTGAGAAGAAAGTTCTGATTACCGATACCACCATGCGTGATGCGCATCAGTCGCTGTTGGCGACCCGGATGCGTACCCACGATATTGTCGCGGTGGCCGGAGCCTATGCCAAAGCCTTGCCCGAGCTCTTATCGCTGGAATGCTGGGGTGGTGCGACTTTCGATGTGGCGATGCGGTTTTTAACCGAGGACCCGTGGGAACGGTTGGCGCTGGTGCGTGAGCGTGCGCCAAACCTTTTGTTGCAGGCGCTGGTGCGCGGTTCAAATGGTGTTGGCTATACGGGTTATCCCGATAATGTGGTGAAGCATTTTATCCATCAGGCAGCCGAAGGCGGGGTTGATCTTTTCCGCGTATTTGACAGCCTGAACTGGGTTGAAAATATGCGGGTTTCGATGGATGCAATTCTGGAAACCGGTAAATTATGTGAGGCGGCGATTTGCTATACGGGCGATCTGCTCGACCAATCGCGTGCTCAGTATGATTTGAATTATTACCTCGGCCACGCGCGGGCGCTGGATAAGGCAGGCGCGCATATTATCTGTATCAAGGATATGGCCGGATTGATGAAACCTGCGGCGGCGCTAGTATTGTTCAAGGCGCTGCGTGAGGAAACCGATCTGCCAATTCATTTCCACACCCATGACACTTCCGGCATTTCTGCAGCAACTGTATTGGCGGCGGTGGAAGCTGGCGTTGACGCGGTGGATGCGGCAATGGATGCGCTTTCCGGCGGCACTGCACAGCCTTGCCTTGGTTCCATCGTTGAAGCGCTTCGTGGTGGTGATCGTGATAGCGGGTTGGATGCAGAGGCCATTCGCTCGATCTCGCTTTATTGGGAATCAGTGCGCGGGCAATACGCGGCCTTTGAAAGTGATGTTAAGGCACCGGCATCGGAAGTTTATCTGCATGAAATGCCCGGCGGTCAATATACCAATTTAAAAGAACAGGCCCGTTCGCTGGGTCTGGAAACCCGCTGGCACGATGTGGCGAAAAGTTATTCTGATGTGAACGCGATGTTTGGCGATATTGTCAAAGTAACACCATCTTCGAAAGTTGTGGGCGATATGGCTTTGATGATGGTTTCGCAGGATTTGAGCGTCGATGATGTGACCAACCCGGCAAAGGATATTGCCTTCCCGGATTCTGTTGTCTCATTAATGCGCGGTGATCTGGGGCAGACTGAAAACGGCTGGCCAAAGGAATTGCAGAAAAAAATTCTCAAGGATGAAGAACCCTATACGGAACGTCCAGGTGCATTGCTTGCGGATGCAGATTTGGTAGCACTCAAGGCTGAAGTGGTCGAAGCCATTGGCCGCGATGTGAGTGAATTGGAATTTGCCTCTTATCTTATGTACCCGAAAGTTTTTGTCGACTATGCGGGTGCACAGGAAAATTACGGACCGACCAGTATGCTCTCCACACCGGTCTATTTTTACGGTATTTCGCAGGGCGATGAAATTTTTGTGGAAATTGAAAAGGGCAAAACCCTCGTGGTTCGTTGTCTGGCGGTTGGCGAGCCTGACAGTCAGGGCATGGTCACCGTGTTTTTTGAATTAAATGGACAGCCACGCCGCATAAAAGTGCCGGATCGGGCGCATGGGGCATCGGCTGCTGCAAGCCGCCCGAAAGCTGAAATCGGTAATGATAGACATGTGGCCGCACCAATGCCGGGGGTTATCTCAACGCTAGCGGCCGAGGCCGGCCATGAGGTGAAGGCGGGTGATGTGCTGTTGTCGATCGAAGCGATGAAAATGGAAACGGCACTTCATGCAGACCGCGATGGCATTATTGCTGAAGTGCTGGTGAAGGCCGGTGATCAGATTGACGCCAAGGATCTTTTGATCGTGTTTGAAGGTAAAGATGAATGAGTGAGCCACGTCCTTTTCTAGATGATTTAATTTCCCAGTGCCGCGATGTGCCGGTGTTAAAAATGGTGGTGGTTTGCCCGCATCGCGCGGTGGCTATAGGTGGTGCCTTGGCGGCGCAGGAAGAAAACCTGATTGTACCAATATTTGTCGGCCAACCGGAGCTGATTGCCAAAACTGCCAGGGATGCGGGTTTAGACATCAGTGATATTGAAGTTGTTGCGGCTGAAAATGATGAGGATGCAGCGCGTATTGCGGTTGAACTTATTCATGAAGGGCGCGGCCAATCGCTGATGAAGGGCCATATTCATTCTGATACTTTGCTTGCGGCGGTGGTGAAAAAAGAAGGCGGGCTTCGCACTGATCGCTGGCTTTCCCATTGTTTTTTGATGGATATTCCGGGGTGGGAAAAACCGGTGGTCATTACAGATGCGGCGCTGAATATTGAACCCAGCGTTAAACGCAAAATTTCGATTGCACAAAATGCTGTTGATCTGATGCAGGCCTTTGGTTTGGCGCATCCCAAACTCGCCATACTCTCTTGTGTCGAATCGGCTAATCCGGCCATTCAATCATCGATGGAAGCGGCCGAAATGGTTCAAACCATCAAGGAGAGTGGAGTTAAAGACGGGATTATTGATGGACCATTTGCGCTCGATATTGCGGTAAGCAGTCTTGCTGCCGAGATCAAAGGTATTGAATCACCGGTAGCGGGGGATGCGGACATTTTGCTGGTCCCCAATCTCGATGCGGGCAATATCCTGTTTAAGGCGCTGACATTTCTATCCGGCGCCGAGGCTGCTGGTCTTGTGGTCGGGGCAAGTGTCCCGATTGTATTGACCAGCCGCGCCAATAGCGAAAAGGCGCGTGTTGCCTCCTGCGCTATGGCGCTGTTGTTCAATGAGAATGATTTGATGAAATGAGTTTTTTCTCTCACGGCCTGTTCAGTGTTTTGACCGGGGCGTCGCATTGGGCCTGCGAGACGCGCTGCATAAGCAGCGGCTCGCTCCTTGCTCTCAATATGGTGAGATTGAGAATTATTGTTTTGGGCGCATTCCCCCGTCCGTCAATATTTGGCGGGGGTTCCGGGGAAGCAGGCTCCGCCTGCGACGGCGGACTAAAAGAAATTTAGCTGTATGGCTATACGGAAAAATATTTAAGAATGCTTGTCGATGAAGTCCAGCACCACGGGG
>JALSIJ010000034.1 GCA_026981655.1 Rhizobiaceae bacterium
TATTAAGGGCTGATCGTCCTATCATTTTTCGTAAAGTACGAACTATTTTTGCAATATGGTACGATAGGGATGATGAACGAGACCGGTTATTCAGTCGGGTTCGCCGGGTTAAAATAGTTTATTCGGATCGTTGGGATCGGAATCATTTGCTGCATTGCCTTCACTTTCACAGGCTGTCAATACGGCAAATACCGATAAAACCAGCAATGAAATGATAAAGAATAGCTTCATGTTCAACGTCCTTTGGTTCCCAGCCAAAGTCACAATGAATGGTAATTTGGTCAATCCGGAGACATAGCAAGTAAAATATCGTGACGAATGTTATCATCGTGTTACCTTGCGAATTTAGAGCTGGACCTAATAAATTTGCCAACCCGGCTTGCGCTATATTTCTACTGCGCTAGAAGAACCGCATTATTTGCATTCCGAAAAGGACAATAATCCCATGACTGCAATCATCGATATTATCGGCCGCCAGATTTATGATTCCAGAGGCAATCCGACCGTCGAAGTCGATGTGGTTCTGGAAGATGGCAGCGAGGGCAGGGCAGCCGTTCCTTCCGGTGCATCTACCGGCGTCCATGAGGCGGTGGAACTGCGTGATGGTGGTGAATATTGGAAAGGCAAGGGTGTTACCAAAGCTGTTGAAAGCGTCAATGGTGAAATTTTCGATGTTCTGGTTGGTTTTGATGCTGAAAACCAGATGCAAATTGACACTGTTATGTGCGAGCTTGATGGAACTGACAATAAAAGCCGCTTGGGTGCAAATGCAATTTTGGGCGTTTCTCTCGCGGTATCAAAAGCTGCTGCAACGGCCAGCAATTTACCGCTATATCGTTATGTGGGTGGCTCAAGCGCCCATGTCCTGCCAGTGCCGATGATGAACATCATCAATGGTGGCGAACATGCGGATAACCCGATTAATTTTCAGGAATTCATGGTTATGCCGGTTGGGGCTGATACATTCAGCGATGCTGTGCGTATTGGCACCGAGATATTTCACACCCTGAAAAAGGGACTTTCGGATGCGGGCCACAATACCAATGTGGGTGATGAGGGTGGGTTTGCGCCAAACATAGCTTCTGCCTCTGATGCGTTGGATTTTATTATGTCTTCGATTGAAAAGGCTGGATATAAGCCCGGAGAGGATGTTTATCTGGCGCTCGATTGTGCGGCTAGTGAGTTTTTTGAAGACGGTAAATACAATCTTAGCGGCGAGGACAGGATTTTGGAACCGGAAGCGCTGGCCGAGTATCTCGATGAGTTGGCTGTAAAATATCCGATTATCTCGATCGAAGATGGTATGGCCGAAGATGATTGGGCGGGTTGGAAATCGCATACGGAGATTTCGGGCGATAAATGCCAGCTGGTTGGTGATGACCTTTTTGTCACCAACACCAAGCGATTACAGCGCGGTATTGATGAGGGTATCGCCAACTCGATACTGATCAAGGTCAATCAGATTGGCACGCTTACTGAAACGCTTGATGCTGTATCAACAGCTAACTGCGCCAGCTATACCAGTGTTATGTCGCATCGTTCTGGTGAAACCGAGGACGCAACTATTGCTGATCTTGCGGTTGCCACCAATTGCGGCCAGATCAAAACCGGATCACTTTCTCGTTCTGATCGGTTGTCAAAATATAATCAGCTACTGCGTATTGAGGAAATGCTCGGCACCCAGGCAAAATATGCCGGGCGCAGCGTATTGCGTTAATATCCGGCGGTTGCTGTATTCATAAACACAAAATTTTAATGCAAATTTAAACTGGTCGTTAACGCTGTGCTGCCAAGTTGCTGGCTCGTAAAGAGTAACAGTAATTGCAGCGTGCGGCGTGTATTGCCGGTTTGTATATGATAACAAAACAAAAAAAACGAAACAATCGTGGGCGTTTGATTGCGCCGGTTATGGCCCTTTTGGTGTTCGGATATTTCGGAACCCAGGCCTATAAGGGAAATTACGGAATTTTGTCCGATGCCCGGCTGAAAAAGCAGGCGCTGGAATTGCAGGTCCAGTTGGATTTAATCACTCGAAAGCGTGAAAAGCTCGAGAAAAGAGTGGCACTGCTTCGCAATGGTTCCATTGAAAAAGACATGCTTGATGAGCAGGTGAGGCGGAACCTTGGAATGGTCAATGAAGATGACGTGGTTTTACTGCGTTGAATTGATTCATGATTCTAGTTTCTTGAACTGTGCAGGTTCCAAAATTGCTGAATTTGTAAATTAACTGAAATTCAGTTAATTGCAATTTATTCAAATATTTTAATATGTTAGAGCATGACAACTGTGCATTTTTCCTATTGTTAAATGGTGCAAAATGGTTTTCAATCGACCGATATAATATTATTGGCGCCATTAGGAGGAATTGATGGCTCGAAAACCCAAATCATTGCCAAAATCCACAAAAAGCAAATCTTCATCCGGTAAATCGAAAGCGCGGGCTGCTGCTGCTCTAAAAACACCGGAGCCTGCCGACTTTTCCAAGGAACAGGAGATTGAGGCGTATCGCAATATGCTGATGATCCGTCGTTTTGAGGAAAAGGCAGGTCAGCTATATGGCATGGGCTATATTGGCGGGTTTTGTCATTTATATATTGGGCAGGAAGCGGTTGTTACCGGTATGCAGGCGGCAATCAGTGATGGTGATCAGGTAATCACCAGCTATCGTGATCATGGACATATGTTGGCATGCGGCATGGACCCGAAGGGCGTTATGGCTGAACTTACGGGGCGCAAAAGCGGCTATTCGCGTGGCAAAGGCGGTTCCATGCATATGTTCTCCAAGGAAAAGAATTTCTATGGTGGCCACGGTATTGTTGGCGGTCAGGTATCATTGGGCACTGGATTGGCATTTGCCAATCATTACCGCAATAATGATAGGGTTTGCCTCACATATTTTGGTGATGGAGCATCCAATCAGGGGCAGGTCTATGAGAGTTTCAACATGGCAAAGCTCTGGAAGTTGCCTTGTATTTATGTGATTGAAAATAACCGTTATGCAATGGGTACTTCGGTTGTGCGTTCCTCTGCGCTAACCGAATTTTCCAAACGCGGATCTTCCTTCAATATTCCCGGCATCGAAGTAGACGGCATGGATGTGCGGGCAGTCAAAGCCGCCGGTGATCTGGCCGTAGATTGGTGCCGAAGTGGCAAGGGGCCGATTATTCTGGAAATGCAGACCTATCGCTATCGTGGGCATTCCATGTCTGACCCGGCTAAATATCGTTCCAAGGATGAGGTGCAGAAAATGCGGGCAGAAAGTGATCCGGTTGAACAGGTGCGGCAGCGCTTGATTGCCAAAAAGTGGGCCGATGATGCCGATTTAAAAGCCATCGACAAGGGGATCAGAGCCGTGGTGGGTGAGGCGGCAGATTTCGCCCAAAAAGACCCGGAACCCGATGCATCTGAACTTTACACCGATGTTTATTTATAAGGAGCGCGACGATGCCAATTGATATTACTATGCCTGCGCTCTCACCGACTATGGAAGAGGGCAATCTTGCCAAATGGCTGAAGAAAGAAGGCGATAGAGTTGTGGCTGGCGATGTCATTGCCGAGATCGAGACAGACAAGGCAACAATGGAAGTTGAATCCATTGATGATGGCGTGTTGGGAAAAATCCTGGTGCCGGAAGGCAGTGAAGGGGTTAAGGTCAATGCCGTGATAGGGGTTTTGCTGCTTGAGGGTGAAGATGCAAGCGCGATTGGAACGACTTCATCAGCTAAAGCGCCAAAGCCAACCGCCGAAGTGCTCGCAGCAGCGGAACCGGCGACAGAGGCTACCAATGAGGTCGCTGGTAATGTTCAGGTGATAATTCCAGCAGTTCCAAAATCAGATGTATCAGATCCGGATATTCCAGCTGGAGTATCTATGGTGCCGACCACCGTGCGCCAGGCCTTGCGTGATGCTATGGCGGAAGAAATGCGGGCCAATGATAACGTATTTGTCATGGGCGAAGAAGTGGCAGAATATCAGGGTGCCTACAAAATTACCCAAGGGTTACTGGAAGAATTTGGCGCCAGGCGGGTGGTGGATACGCCTATTACCGAGCATGGATTTGCCGGTCTTGGTGTTGGTGCAGCGATGGCCGGTCTTGTGCCCATTATTGAGTTCATGACTTTCAACTTTGCCATGCAGGCGATGGATCATATCGTCAATTCTGCTGCAAAAACACTTTATATGTCTGGCGGGCAAATGGGTGCGCCGATTGTATTTCGCGGGCCGAACGGTGCGGCTAGTCGGGTTGGTGCACAGCATTCGCAGTGTTATGCCGCGTGGTATGGGCATATTCCGGGCCTCAAGGTTGTAGCGCCCTATGGGGCGGCTGATGCCAAAGGCCTGTTGAAAGCCGCAATTCGCGACCCCAACCCGGTCGTCTTTCTGGAAAATGAAATTATGTATGGGCAGGAATTTGATGTGCCTGATATGGATGATTTTGTGCTGCCGATTGGTAAGGCCAGAATTCATCAACCGGGCAGTGATGTGACGCTTGTCAGCTTTGGCATTGGCATTCGCTATGCGGATGAGGCTGCGAGCGAACTTGCCACCATGGGCATTGATGCGGAGATTATTGATCTGCGCACCATCCGCCCGATGGACGTGGAAACAGTTGTGCGCTCTATTCAAAAAACCAACCGCTGCGTGACCATTGAAGAAGGTTTTCCGCAATCGGGAATTGGGGCTGAAATTGCCGCGCAGATTATGCAACATGCGTTTGATTATCTGGATGCGCCGGTTTTGCGGGTGACCGGCAAAGATGTGCCGATGCCCTATGCGGCCAATCTGGAAAAACTGGCACTGCCAAGTGTTGCTGATGTTATCGAAGCGGTTAAGGCCGTGACCTACCGGGATTAGAGCATTGATCAAAATTGATATTGAGAGTGCCGAATATGACCGGATGCGGCAATCGGTGGTGATGATTGCCGGAAGAGGCCATGTGATAATTTCACTTGAGGCTTTGGAAAGCTATTTCAATCGCGAATTGAATGCAGAGGATGCGGTTGTAGGCGCCATTGAGGCTGGAAGCATTATCCGTCTTGCCGCTAACGCAACGCCTGCTGATGATGGTGTGATCAATATTACCTCAAAAATTCTCAACGGCAGGGCCTGGGAATTGAATGAGCGGGAGAGTGAAGATGCCGATTAGTATTACGATGCCGGCTCTTTCGCCGACTATGGAAGAAGGCAATTTGGCTAAATGGCTGGTGAAAGAAGGCGACAGTGTTGCGTCCGGCGATGTGGTTGCTGAAATTGAGACTGACAAGGCGACTATGGAAGTGGAGGCCGTTGATGAGGGTATTATTGCAAAAATCCTGGTGGCGGAAGGTACAGAAGGTGTGCCGATCAATACCGTAATCGCTATTTTGGCCGAAGATGGCGAAGATGTGAGTACCGCTGCAAGTGGCGCAATTCCTGAGACTTCCCCTGTCCTTCAACAGGCTCAGGATAAGGGAGGAGTAGAAGTTCACCAAGAGGGTTCGAAGGAAGTTGCCGCCACGCCACTTGCCAAGCGCGTAGCGCAACAAAAAGGCGTAGAACTTGCCAGCGTGTCAGGCTCAGGTGCAAAAGGCAAAATTGTTGTTGCTGACGTGCAAAGCGGGGGAGTTCCCAAAGCCGACCCGGTAAAATCTGGCGGTCGGGTATTTGCATCGCCTTTGGCCCGAAAAATGGCCGGAGATGCTGGGCTTGATCTGGCACTCATTGCCGGTTCCGGGCCCAATGGTCGCGTGGTCCAAAGTGACATTGAAAATGCACTTGCCAGCGGCACCGGAAAAGCCGCAACGATCAGCGC
>JALSIJ010000035.1:0-22500 GCA_026981655.1 Rhizobiaceae bacterium
ATCGATCAGGATAGAATCCACCTCATCGACAATCGCATAGTGATGACCGCGCTGAACCATAGCTTCCAGCTCATATTTCATATTGTCGCGCAGATAATCAAAACCAAATTCATTATTGGTGCCATAGGTAATATCGCAGGCATATGCATCAGCTCGGGCTTGGTCGTCCATATCATTGACGATGACACCGACACTCATGCCAAGGAAATTATAAATCTTCCCCATCCAATCAGAATCTCGAGTGGCCAGATAGTCATTCACGGTAATAACGTGAACGCCTTTTCCCGCCAATGCATTGAGATATACCGGTAATGTTGCAACAAGGGTTTTACCCTCGCCGGTTCGCATTTCTGATATTGAACCTTCATTGAGGATCATGCCGCCAACAAGCTGTACATCGAACGGGCGCATTCCCAGCGATCGCTTGGATGCCTCGCGTACAACAGCAAATGCCGGAACAAGTAAATCGTCCAGGCTGGTGCCATCGGCCACCATTGTTTTAAATTTTTCTGTTTTTGCCGCCAGCTCATCATCGCTTAATGCTTCTATTTCAGATTCAAGCGCATTGATCGCATCGACTTTGGACGAGAGTCGTTTGATGCGGCGTTCATTTTCAGATCCAAATAATCTGCGGGCGATGCCCCCGAAATTGACCATGAATTGGTCCTTTGTCTTTATTAACCGCCGTAGAACGGTTTAAACAGGTGTGAATTGGGTCAAACCGGCAGGCATGATCCTCAAATTAATTTGCTTACAGCCCAAAATAGAATTCTGGACGTTGGGTGCAAGGACAGATAAGAGGGGGCCAAGTCGATGTCAACGCCTTCCTTGTCGCGGTTGTGGCAAGCAAGCCGATGTTTTAGGTGAATAGATCTTAATATTCAGTTTGTTGGCAATTGCAATTGCCGATAAATTGATCAGTATGATGCACAATTGTCAGTTTCTAGAACAGGAATTTAGGATGTTTAATAATTTATACCTTGGTGCTTTGAGTTTTTTCATTGCGTCAACTCTGATGCTCACATCTGGCCATGCGGCAGAAGATAAAGTTATTGCCAAGGTCGGTGATATAGAAATTACCAGCGCCAACCTTGCGGATGCCCAACGTGATATTGGTGCTCGATTTGCAAATATACCGGAAGAACGCCGGAAAGCGGCTCTTTTGGATGCGTTGATCGATATAATTGCCGTATCTGAATTGGCCGAGGCTAAAGGATTTGGGGATGAGGCTTCATTTATTGCCCGAATGAAATTGTTGCGCCAGCGGGCTTTGCATAATGTTTATGTGAGCAAGGTGATCTCTGAAAAAATTACAGATGCCGAGGTCAAAGCACGGTTTGATGAGGCGACTTCAAAAGTTGAGCAGGTCAGAGCGCGTCATATTCTTGTGAAAACTGAAGACGAGGCGAAAGAAATTATAAAATTGCTTGATGATGGAGCGGATTTTGTTGAGTTGGCCAAGAAAAAATCAACAGGCCCGAGTGGACCTAATGGCGGTGACCTCGGTTTTTTTGGTAAAGGTCAAATGGTGCCGGAATTCGAAAAAGCGGTTATGGCGCTTGAGATTGGCAAATATACGCCAAAAGCTGCGAAAACCAAATTTGGCTTCCATATCATTAAACTGGAGGAGCGTCGTACTGCACCACCACCAGATTATAACAGCGTAAAAGCAAAGTTTCGTCAGATCGTTTTGCGGGTGAAATATGGTGATCTAATCGTCAATACGCGTAAAAAGCTAAAAGTTGAAATTTTGGATGAGAACCTGAAAATGCCCAAATAGGCTCTTTCAGATTTTGTTGAGGAAGTCGCATGACAGTTTCTCCACTTGCACCAAAATTTAGCGTAACTTTACCGCCCGTTCGTGGTGTCAGGCTTGGTGCGGTTGAAGCGGGTATTAAGTACCGGGGCAGAAAAGATCTTTCGGCAATGGTATTTGAACAACCGGCACAGATTGCCGGGGTCTTTACCCGTTCACGGTGTGCTTCAGCCCCCGTGGACTGGTGTAGGAAACACATTGCCGGCGGTGTCGCACGGGCAATTGTGGTCAATGCAGGAAATGCTAATGCCTTTACCGGGGCTAAAGGTGTTGAGGCGGTTGAAACAACTGCCCGGGCAGCAGCAGCAGCATTATCGTGTGGTGAAGAAGAAATATTTCTCGCCTCAACCGGTGTTATTGGTGAACCGATGGATGCGGCAGCGTTTTCAGGCAGGCTGAGTGAGTTGTTTGAAATGGCTGGTGTCGATGGGTGGGCCGATATGGCCGCAGCCATCATGACCACCGATACATTTGCCAAGCTTGCAACCATAGACGTGCAGATAGATGGCGCTGGATTTACCATCAATGGCATCGCCAAGGGTTCCGGCATGATCGAGCCGGATATGGCGACTATGCTTTCTTTTATTGTGACGGATGCGCCGGTAAGCAGTGCCTGTTTGCAGGCGGTTTTGTCTGCCCGGGTGGGAGAGACCTATAATTCTGTTACCGTTGATAGTGATACCTCAACCAGCGATACTGTTCTGGTTTGTGCGACCGGTATGGGGAGAGATAATTCAATTTTGCCAATCACGGAAACATCCGACCCAAGGTTGGTACAATTCGATATGGCGCTCAAACATGTCATGCATGACCTGGCCCTGCAGATTGTACGTGATGGGGAAGGGGCGCAAAAACTGATTGAGGTTGTGGTTAAAGGTGCACGAGATGATCAGGCTGCCAAGGTGATCGCGAAGTCTATTGCTAATTCTCCTCTGGTCAAAACCGCAATTGCCGGTGAGGATGCAAATTGGGGGCGGGTGGTTATGGCCATTGGCAAGGCCGGTGAAGAGGCTGACCGGGACAGACTGTCAATCTGGTTTGGTGATGTGCGGGTGGCTGTGAATGGCGAGCGCGATCCTGACTATGATGAGGATGAGGCCTCTCGGCAAGTGAAGAAACGGGAGGTCAGGGTTCGTGTTGATCTTGGCCTTGACGAGGGCAGCGCGCGCGTTTGGACCTGCGATCTGACACATGAATATATTGCTATTAATGCGGATTACAGGTCTTAAATATGCCCGAATTATCTCAGGTTCGTCGACTGGAAGCCGTCGGATTTCGCTCTTGGCCCGCAACAAACACTCACTATGATGGTGCCTGGGCAATCAGGCTTACGGCCGGGCATCCGGCAAAACGGCTCAATTCGGTTAATCCGCTTGATCCTGCCGATCATTCAGATCTGGAACGCCGTATAGAACGGGCGGGCGAGCGGTTTAAAGCTTTTGGGCGACCGTTAATTTTTCGCCAGACACCGCTTGCGCCACCGGATTTGGAGCGGGTTCTTGATGCGCGCGGATGGCGGCGGTTTGATGAGACCATCGTGATGACCGCGGATTTGGCAAAAGTGCCTTTGGAAGGGACAATTGACCAGTTGCCGATGAAGGATGCTGGCCGCTGGGTCGATAGTATAATTATTATGAACAATGAACGGCCAGACCTGAAGCCGGGGCTTTCTGAACTGGTTGGCAGCATTCAGGCAAATGTTGGCTTGTTTTATACCGAAAACAACGAAACCACACCCTGCTCGGCTGCAATGTGTGTGCAGGATAATGATCTTGCCGGAATATTTGAAGTGGTCACCCATCCTGAGTTTCGCCAACAGGGTAAGGGGCTGGAGATTGTTAAAGCCTCGTTGCGCTGGGCTAAAAATCAGGGCGCGAAAAAGGCCTGGCTGCAAGTGGTTGCTGAAAATGTGCCTGCGCTAAACCTTTACCGGTCACTTGGGTTTGACGAAGTCTATCGCTATGCCTACAGAATGGAGCCAGATCTGCAGGTCACTGCAGAATAATAATGGTTCTTTTAGAAGGTGTTTTTTCCAATGGTGCAAGTTGCTACAAAGCCGATTTTACTGGTGGTTGCCTGTGCTCTGGTTGATGTGGACCATCGGGTTTTGATCGCGCAGCGCCCGGAAGGGCGCTCGATGGCGGGGTTGTGGGAGTTTCCAGGTGGAAAAATCGAGGATGGCGAAACACCCGAAGATGCTCTTATTCGAGAGCTTAACGAGGAGCTCTCGATAGAAACCAAAGCGGCCTGTTTGGCCCCATTGACTTTCGCCAGTCATGCCTATGAGGAATTCCACTTATTGATGCCGCTTTATATCTGTCGGCGCTGGTGGGGTATTCCCAAGCCTCAGGAGGGCCAGGTGGTGAAATGGGTTCGAACCCATCAATTGCGCGACTATCCAATGCCGGAAGCTGATAAACCAATAATACCAGCGTTAATAGATATTTTATAGAATTGCTCCAAATTTAAACATATTGGCGGGTAATCTTTGGGCCGTACCAAGAATTATTCTTCAATTGTATAGTGTAGTGGAGCAAGATAATGAACGAATTTGAATCGAAAACCCTATTAGACGCATTGCGGTTGCGACGCACAGAGCGTGGCGGAATGAGCTCGATTGAGGTTGCATTGATGTTCGGAGTTCTTGCCGTGGGATTTGCGCTTGTGGTAACACCGATGGTCGAAAGTACAGGCAAACGGTTTGCGCAAAACGATGTATTTTTTGGCGAGCAGACAGACAACATGGTCACCGGGTCCATTTCCAGAGCCAAAGCCAAAGCAAATCGATTTGTTATCAGGAAAAGTGTTCTTCTTCCAACGAAGACCAGCCAATGCATAATTTACAGTAACGGAAAACGTTACGGCGACTGCTAGTAAATCAAGGACCTGGACGGGGCAAATTCCCGTTTCGTGGTTTTATTTTGCATTCTGTTTTTACGGCAGCCCCTTGCAACTTATACTGTAAAGCTGATTGTCAAAAATCCTGGCTAATGATTTGCGCCGACAATGTATTTGTTGGCGTGCAGGCGGATAATATTGCCACGCGGATCAATTCCAAATTTACGCTCAGGCATTTTGCGGTTTTATTATATGCGCCCGTTTTTTGATAACGACCGGTTAAAGTAACACCATTGACAACGCTAAAGCATATTGCATGTCTTTGTACTCAAAATGGATACCCACATTTCAGAGGCAGGCTTTTGGCTTTGCCATGCCCCCTTACCTTACGATAGAAAATTCATGATTTCGCAATGAATTCAGTGTTTAACGGTTGTTTATCTTAGATATTCACCAAATGGGACGGATTGATGATAAAAAAAACTTTAAATAATCTTTTAAATAATCAAAGTGGTGCAACAGCAATTGAATACGGTTTGATTGCGTCTCTTATTGCCATAGCCATTGTTGCCTCTGCGCAAACACTATCCGTTAAACTGGTGGATATTTTTACAACAGTTCTTCAAAGTATTTAAGATTTTTATCTATTATTTCGAAGCCTTAAGCGCGTCTGCTAATTGTGTGGTCGCGCTGCCGGGCTTTAATGGCTTTTGTTGGCTGTGGTGAGGAACCCAGCCCGATATTGAAATAAGTTCAAATGTGGCGCGAATTCTTCCATCCGCATCAGCAAACCGAGACGCGTAAATTTCCGCCGCACGAGCAAACAGAAATCTTGAAGGGATGCTTTTTTCGCGGGTATGCAGGGAGTTTGTTGCAGCCATTGCCCGCAGATCACGGATCAGATCAAACATTGTATCATAGCGCACCGTAATTTTATCGCTGTCGATCACCGGAAGCGCAAACCCTGCCCGCTGCATTAATGCGCCAGCGGATTGGACGGTAATAAACGGGTCAATGCGCGGCGAGAGACCGCCGGTAATTTCTGCTTCTGCGGTGGCAAGGCATTCGCGTAGTTCTGTCAATGTGTCCGGTCCAGGCAGTATTCCCAGAAATAGTCCATCTGGTTGAAGCATGTTGCGAATTTGAATGAGAACGCCCGGTAAATCTGCCGACCAGTGTAGGGAAAATGCTGAAACGGCAAGATCATATACATTCTCTTTTGATCCTTTTGGGCTCAAAATATTTGGCTGAGCAACACCTATTTCAAAGGGACCCTCATTGACAAAGAAATCACTTTCTTCAATGCGGGCGATTTTTTTGACACTTTTGACCGCGCCAATTGCATTTGCCAAGGCGTCGGTGCGCCCAAAAACTCCAACCGTATGGGCAAATTCTCTCGATACAAGTGATAGTCTTGCGGCGATCTCATCTGCTGCAAACCGCATGAGAAAATCTGAACCCTTGTCTGGAATTTTCTTATAATCCCGTTTGGCCCGCTTTTGCCGCATCCGCAGCGTTTTTTCATCGAAAATACCTGCATTTGAAATGGGATTGGGCTTATTGGGCATTTAAAGAATTTCTCGCAAAAATGAATAATTATTGTTATTGATCGCTGATGAAGTCTCCCGTCAAGTTGCATCTTAAACCGTTTGGAATAAATTTTGCCAATCGAGCGGAAATAATTTCATCTGGCCGGCTGATTGGTACACGGGTTTTTTCGTTGCTGGGTAACTCGATAATCCCGCCAATTTGTCTGGCGTGCGAAACTCATGTGGCAGAACAAGGCTCTCTTTGCCCGAAATGCTGGGGCGATATTCGTTTTATTGAAAAACCCTATTGTGCAATTTTAGGTACGCCGTTCAGTGTTGATTTAGGTGAAAATGTGCTTAGCGCCGATGCCATTGCCAACCCGCCAGTATTTTCCAGGGCGCGGGCCGTGGCGCATTATGACGGCGTTGCAAGAAAACTTGTTCAGGGCCTGAAATTTTCAGACCGGACCGATCTTGCTCCCTGGATGGCGCGCTGGATGGTGCGGGCAGGGCGGGAGCTGCTGGAGGACGACCCGGTTATTATCGGGGTTCCGCTTCATAAAAGGCGGATGTTCTTAAGGCGCTTCAATCAGTCTGCGGAACTTGCCAGACATATCGCTACACAATCAAATAAGGCTTATGTGCCAAGGGTGTTGCAGCGGGTGCGGGCAACAAAGCAGCAGGTCGGGCTGAAGTTCAACGAAAGGCAAGCCAATGTGCGCGGGGCATTTCGGGTGCCGGAAAGCCAGCAAATAAACATTATCGGCAAGCGGGTTCTTTTGATTGATGATGTTTTGACAACCGGCGCCACACTTAGTGCAGCAAGTCGGGCACTTTTACGCGGTGGGGCAGAAATAGTGGATTGTTTGACCTTTGCAAGGGTTGCCAGCAATGGAAATTAGCACCATATATATGCTAAATTGAATATATAGGGAATCACCATGAAAGACGTAGTTATTTATACAAGAAAAATGTGTGGATTTTGTACGGCAGCAAAACGACTGTTTTCCGATAAAGGTGTTGGGTTTCGTGAGCTGGATGCAACATTTGACCCCGGCTTGCGCAATGAAATGATTCAGCGAGCCAATGGTAGTTCGACGTTCCCCCAAATATTCATTGGCGACAATCACATTGGCGGATGTGATGATTTGATGGCGCTTGAACGTAGCGGAAAACTTGATCCCATGCTGGCAAACTGATTTAGTATGCAGCTTCTGCATCTGAAACTTTGGTTTGATCAATGAGAAATCTTCGTATTGCCTGCATACAAATGCGTTCGTCCACTAAACCGGAAGAAAATGTTGAGACATTCTCCAAATTGGTGAATAGCGCTGCCAGTGATGGTGCGCGCTATGTGCAATCACCTGAAATGACCGGATTTGTAGAGCAAAGTCGTGAGAAGCTGTTTGACATCGTCAAGCCGGCTGATGAGGATATTTTGGTCGCGGCGGCCAAATCATTGGCCAAAACACACCAAATCTGGCTGCACGTGGGTTCGACCGCAATTTTACGCAGTGATGGCAAGGTTGCCAATCGTGCATATGTAATCAAGCCTGATGGTGAAATTGCCTCGACTTACGATAAAATTCATATGTTCGATGTTGATCTCGATAATGGTGAGAGCTGGCGGGAATCTTCCGTATATGAACCTGGAAACGATGCGGTAATATCCAGAATTGATGGAATTAATACCGGGTTGGCAATCTGTTACGATATGCGCTTTCCGCAGCTGTTTCGTGATTATGCAATGGGTGGCGCGGAAATTCTAACGTCACCTGCGGCCTTCACCCGGCAGACCGGCGAGGCCCATTGGCACGCATTATTGCGCGCGCGGGCCATTGAAAACGGCGCCTTTATGGTTGCGGCTGCACAAGGTGGATTGCACGAGGATGGTCGTGAAACCTATGGGCATTCGTTGATCGTAAACCCCTGGGGCGAGATTGTTGGCGAAATTGATCATAATGAGCCGGGGTTTATGGTGATTGATATTGATCTTGATGAGGTTGTTGCAGCGCGGAAAAAAATACCTAATTTAGTCAATGGGCGCACTTATCAAATTTGCGGTGATTGAGCATGATTAAATTTACGCTTGCCTGTGATGCGGGCCATGATTTTGAAGGCTGGTTTGGCAACTCGGAAGAGTTTGATGCGCAGCTTAAGCGTGACCTTGTGTCCTGTCCGATTTGCGGTTCATTAAAAGTTGAAAAAGCGTTGATGGCTCCATCCGTTTCAACCTCCAGAACCCGGACCAAAATTCAGGAAAAAATCAATGTTGCGACTGTCAATGAAAGCCGCCAGGCGATGTTTGCTGAATTGAAAGAAATGCGCGACAAGTTCACTGCAAATGCGGAAGATGTTGGTGAGAAATTCCCAGAAGAAGCGCGAAAAATTCACTATGGCGAAAGTGAAGAACGCGGAATATACGGCGAAGCCTCACCGGAAGATGTGAAAGACCTTGTGGAAGAGGGCGTAAAAATTGCCCCGCTGCCGGTTTTGCCCGAAGACAAGAACTGACAGGTTCTGACTACAGTTTATATCTTTCACGGCCACTCCATTGGTTTGCCCAATGGGCCTGCAAGTGCGCGCCGCATTGGCGGCGGCTCGATTTTATCTCGCTATTGCTGTTAGATTGGTCACGTGTCAGCGCGTGTCGGCTTCATTTCGTTCCGCCAAAATCATGTAATTTACATCCATATCGCGGGAATAGTTCCAGCGATCGAGCAGTGGATTATAAAATACACCGGTTTTATCCACCACCTGCATGCTCGCCCGGTTGATCGGGTCTTCAAGCTCGGAGGGCTTGACCAGTTTATCATAACTGTGGGTGCCTTTTGGCAGCCAGCGCAAAACGTTTTCAGCCATGAATATGGCCAGTGCCTGGGCTTTCATTGTGCGGTTGATGGTTGCAACAAACATCAGCCCGTTGGGACGAACCATTTTGCAGCACTCGCTCATGAACAAATTTACATCGCTCACATGCTCAACCACTTCCATGTTTAACACCACATCGAAGGTTTCGCCCGCAGATGCCAGATCTTCTGCCGTTGTTGCCCGATAATCTATGTCGAGACCCGATTGCTCCGCATGAATTTTGGCAACTTCTATATTAACGTCAGATGCATCGGCACCAATTATCGTCGCGCCCATTCTTGCCAATGGCTCGCACAACAAGCCGCCACCGCAGCCAATATCAAGGACCCGCAGGCCTTCCAGCGCGTTATGGGCCTTGATGTCGCGATCAAAGCGGGTGCAAATTTTCTCTTTGATATAGGCAAGCCTGACCGGATTGAACTTGTGTAACGGGCGGAATTTGCCGGTCGGGCTCCACCATTCTGCAGCCATTGCTGAAAACCGGTCGACCTCCGCCTGGTCGATGGTGGATTTGTCGCTATTGATTGCAGGTGCTGTCATCGCGGTTTGCCTGTTTGTGAATTTGGGTTAATTATTCATAGCCATTAAATCAGCCCCCCATGCTGGAAAGTCAAGCACCCTTGCGGCTTTCGGCGTTATTCTGTATGCAGCAGCCAAATTGTTTTTGCTGCTTGCTTTGCTGGTTTCGGGCAATTGTGTTTTTCTCTGATCGGTAATTATTCCAATGTCCCGTCTAGTCCTGAAATTTGGTGGAACTTCGGTTGCCGACCTGGAGCGGATACGAAATGTTGCGGCTCATGTTAAACGTGAGGTGGATGCAGGCCATGAGGTGGCTGTAACTGTGTCTGCCATGTCTGGCCGAACTAATGAATTGGTCAATTGGGTTCACACCATGCCGGGGATTGCCGGCAAAAATGCCCCGTTTTTTGATGCACGCGAATATGATGTGGTTGTCGCCTCTGGCGAACAGGTAACCGCTGGGCTATTGGCCATTGCTTTGCAATCTATGGAAGTTGACGCGCGTTCCTGGCTTGGTTGGCAATTACCAATCAAGACAAGCTCGGCACATGGTTCAGCCCGCATTGAAGAGATTGATGGCGGCGAAATAATTGAGCGCATGGGCCGTGGGCAGGTTGCCGTGATCGCCGGTTTTCAGGGCGTTGGGCCCGATAACAGAATTGCAACCCTTGGCCGCGGCGGTTCTGATACAAGTGCTGTTGCAATAGCTGCTGCGATAAAAGCGGATCGTTGCGATATTTATACCGATGTTGACGGTGTCTATACAACAGACCCGCGGATTGTACCCAGCGCCCGACGCCTGTCGAAGGTATCGTTTGAAGAAATGTTGGAGATGGCTTCACTTGGGGCTAAAGTGCTTCAGGTTCGCTCGGTTGAGCTTGCTAAAGTTCACGGGGTGCCGATTTTTGTGCGGTCCAGTTTTGACGATCCGGCGAGTATTGATTCAAGCCCCGGTGCCATGCCACCGGGTACGCTGATATGTGATGAGGATGAGATAGTGGAACAGCAAGTTGTAACCGGTATTGCCTATGCCAAGGATGAAGCCCAGATTTCGCTGCGGCGGGTCTCTGATAAGCCGGGGGTTGCTGCGGCCGTATTTGGACCGTTGGCGGATGCAAATGTCAATGTGGATATGATTGTTCAAAATGTATCGGAGGACGGGTCCGTTACCGATATGACCTTTACGGTGCCGAATAGTGATCTTGAAAAGGCGACCAGCGTGCTTAAAAAGTCGCAGGATGAAATCGGGTTTGAGGTTCTTCAAAGTGATCCGGGCATGGTGAAAGTCTCGGTAATCGGGGTTGGAATGCGCAGCCATGCAGGCGTTGCATCAACGGCATTTCGATCGCTTTTCGAACACGGGGTCAATATTCGTGCTATCACAACCTCGGAAATCAAGATTTCTATATTGATCGATGAGGCATATGCAGAACTTGCGGTTCGGGCTTTGCATTCTGTCTACGGTCTCGATAAAGAATAGAAATTACACATTCCTACGTCATATAATGGCGGTAATATACCGATAGGGGTTTGAACACTTACCTGTTAGAGTCCTACACCTTTAAATGGAAGCAGTTTGATGAATAGAGTTTTTTGTCATGGCAAGAAAAAAGCCGCCGCGCGATATGAATTTCGGTGTTCAAACGATACTATTTAAAGGTGAAGGACTCTAGAGCAAGCGTGCTTCCTGCATGCTGATATTGGTTTGATCCGGTACTTCTGACCCCAAGGGGAACTAAATGCGCAACCCGGCAACGGGCCCCAGAGTTTTGTTAAAACGTCTACGCGATGTGATGGCAAAATCGTTGGGGCCGCAACAACGACTTGATTTGATCGTGCAAAGCATCGCTGCCAATATGGTTGCTGAGGTTTGCTCGGTCTACGTGTTGCGTGCCGATAATGTGCTTGAACTGTTTGCAACGGAAGGTCTTAATCCGGACGCGGTTCACCAATCATCATTGAAATTTGGTCAAGGGCTGGTTGGGCGGATTGCTGCGACCGCAAGGCCGATCAATATTGCGGATGCAAAAGAACATCCCTCTTTTGCCTATCTTCCTGAAACTGGCGAAGAACATTATTCATCCTTTCTGGGTGTGCCGATGTTGCGCTCTGGCCGCTCGCTGGGTGTTTTGGTTGTGCAAAACAAAGCCAGCCGTACCTATCAGGAAGAGGAAGTTGAGGCGCTCGAAACCTCGGCAATGATCATTGCCGAATTAATTGCAGCCGGTGAAATGGAAGGGTTGAACAAGCGCGGTATTGGGCTCGACCTTTCCAAATCGGTGCGATTGAAGGGTGTGCCGCTTTCCGATGGTATCGGCTCCGGGCAGGTTTTGTTGCATGAGCCGCGGGTGGTTGTGACCAATCTGTTTAATGAAGATGCGGATTTTGAAATCAAGCGTCTTCACTCGGCTCTTTCTGAACTTCGGGTTTCCATTGATGATATGTTATCGCGCGGGGATGTCTCCAAAGATGGGGAGCACCGCGATGTGCTGGAAGCATACCGAATGTTCGCCAATGACCGTGGTTGGGTGCGGCGAATGGAAGAGGCTATTTTCAATGGCCTTACCGCAGAGGCTGCAGTTGAAAAGGTGCAGAACGACAATTCTGCCAGATTGATGCGCCAGCCAAGTGCTTTTATCCGGGAACGATTGCATGATTTTGACGATTTGGCACGGCGACTTTTGCGTCAGTTGATGGGTAAACCACAATCGAATGCGGGGCTTGGAATGCCCAAAAACGCAATTGTTGTGGCCCGGAATATGGGTGCAGCTGAACTGCTGGATTACGATCGCGATTGTCTTAGGGCGTTGGTTCTGGAGGAGGCGTCGCCCACCAGCCATGTGGTTATCGTTGCGCGTGCGCTTGGTATTGCCGTTGTCGGCCAGGCGATTGGCGTGGTTTCACTGGCTGAAAATTCAGATTCAATTGTTGTCGATGGAGAAGAAGGCGTAATTTATTTGCGCCCGCCGGCAGATGTTGCCGCAGCCTATGCGGAAAAAGAAGGGTTCAGACAGACGCAACTGGCGCATTATGCTGAACTTCGTGATGTGGCCGCCATATCTCGCGACGGTGTTGGGGTGGATTTGATGCTCAATGTGGGCCTGGCGGCCGACCTGCCGCAATTATCTGAAACCGGTGCCAAGGGAATAGGTCTGTTTCGTACTGAATTGCAATTCATGGTATCATCGACATTGCCCAGGCTGGATGAGCAGCAGGCATTTTATCATAATGTATTGGAAGAGGCTGGTTCAAAGCCGGTTATATTCCGCACATTGGATATTGGCGGCGATAAAGTGCTGCCCTATATGCAGCAAATCCCGGAGGAGAATCCGGCGCTTGGTTGGCGGGCTATTCGGCTGGCGCTTGACCGGGTAGGGTTGATGCGGGTGCAGTTGCGCGCCCTGCTTCGTGCATCACGTGGACGGGAACTGAGCATAATGCTGCCGATGGTAACCGAAGTGCGTGAAGTGGTGCGGGTTCGCGCGATGATTGAAAAAGAACAAAAATTGCTTGCGGGCTTTGGTCATGAACTGCCAACGAATATCAGGCTTGGGGCAATGATCGAAGTGCCGGCGTTGTTCTGGCAGATGGACGAACTTATGGAAGCCGTTGATTTCGTATCCATCGGTACGAATGATCTGTTTCAGTTTATGACCGCCAGCGACCGGGGCAATTCACAGATGGCCAATCGGTATGATACGCTTTCCCGGCCGTTTTTACGGGCATTGAGAAATGTGGTTGAGGCTGGAAAGCGCAACAATATCCCCGTGAATTTGTGCGGAGAAATTGCCGGGCGTCCCCTGGCGGCAATGGGGTTGATTGCTATAGGTTATCGATCCTTGTCGATGTCTCCTTCCGCGATTGGCCCGGTGAAATCGATGTTACTGGCGCTGGATGTTGAAAAACTGTCCAAAACTGTACTGCAACAATTGCCAGAACCTTCCACCGGGCAGACAATGCGTGAATTGTTGACTGATTTTGCTGATGAATATGGAATTCCCTATTAGCGCTTTCATGCTGTACGAGATAATAAAAATAATACCAAAACAGAAATTGAAACGAGCCCATGCTTCCAGTTGAAAAAATTAACCAGCTTCTTGCCCGCCATAGTGAAATTGAAGGCCAGATGGTCGCTAACCCTGACCCTGAAACCTATGTGAAGCTTGCATCGGAGTTTTCAGAGCTGGCCCCGGTTGTGGAAAAAATAAAGTCGATGCAGGCCATTCAGGCTGATCTTGACGGATTGGTGGAGTTGCTTGGCGATGCCGATACGGACGCAGAAATGCGGGAAATGGCAGAGGAGGAAAAGCCTGTGCTTGAAGCGCAGATTGAACAATTGCAGGCGGGTTTGCAATTATTGCTGCTGCCAAAAGACCGGGCCGACGATAAAAGCGCTATTCTTGAGGTGCGGGCTGGAACCGGTGGTTCTGAGGCTGCTTTATTTGCCGGTGACCTTTTCCGTATGTATCAACGGCATGCTGAAAGTAAGGGCTGGAAAGTCGAAGTGCTTTCTTCCAGCGAGGGAGAAGTTGGCGGCTATAAGGAAATTGTTGCCTCAATCAAGGGTAAGGGCGTTTTTGCACGGCTAAAATTTGAATCCGGGGTGCACCGTGTGCAGCGCGTGCCGGAAACGGAATCTGGCGGACGTGTTCACACATCAGCAGCAACCGTTGCTGTGCTTCCGGAAGCCGAAGACATCGACATTGAAGTTCGCAATGAGGATATACGCATTGATACCATGCGGGCATCCGGTGCCGGCGGGCAGCATGTGAATACGACGGATTCAGCTGTACGCATTACCCATATACCAACCGGTATTGTGGTGCTTTCATCGGAAAAATCGCAGCATCAAAACCGTGCTAACGCAATGAAGGAATTGCGCACAAGGCTCTATGATGCGGAACGGCAAAAGGCCGATAAGGAGCGGGCCGATTCGCGCCGCGGGCAGGTTGGTTCCGGTGACCGTTCGGAGCGAATTCGCACCTATAATTACCCACAAGGCAGAGTATCAGATCACCGTATCAACCTGACGCTCTATAAGCTCGACCGCATTATTATGGGCGAGGGGCTGGATGAGATTATTGATGCGCTGATTACCGATTATCAGGCAAGCCAGCTGGCCGCGATTGGTGATGATAGTGAATGATAACATTTGCTCGACTAACCTTGCGGCAGCGCTGAAAACCGCAGCCCTGGAGTTCAAGTTGGCTGGACTGGATACGCCGCAACTTGATGCGCGACTGCTTTTGCAAAGTGTAATGGGAATTGACCAGTCTGCGCTGATTTCCGCAAGCGAACAGGCGCTCACCGACGGACAGGTGCAACAATTCAACGAGTTCATTAAATGCAGGCTGATGCACAGGCCGGTTCACCGGATTATCGGGGAAAAAGAATTTTGGGGAATGCGGCTGAAAATTTCAGATGCGGTGCTTGACCCGCGGGCGGATACTGAATGTCTGGTGGAGGCCGTGCTGACACATCTGGATCAACAACGGGGGAAGAATGCAGAATATAGAATTGCTGATATTGGAACTGGTAGCGGTGCAATCATTCTGGCGCTGATGGGCGAATTGACCAATGCAATTGGTGTTGCAACTGATATTTCTGATGATGCCCTGGAGATTGCCAGATATAACGCAGCAAGACATGGGCTTGAGGCTCGAATTGCTTTTTTGCAAGGTTCGTATTTAAAACCATTGTCTGGTCGGTTTGATGTGATTGTTTCAAACCCTCCCTATATTCCCACGTCAGATATTTTGCTACTCGAACCCGAAGTGCGGGACAATGATCCGCAAATTGCGCTTGATGGCGGGGGTGACGGGCTTGATGCCTATCATGCTTTGTTTAACGAATCAGCAAAGTTGGTAAAGCCAGAGGGCCGTGTGTTTTTCGAAATTGGTCATGATCAGGCATCAGAAATTGCACAATTGGCAGCACAATCTGGTTGGCATGACGTGAGAATTTCGAAAGATTATGGCGGAAATGACCGGGTTTTTGCGGCATCTCACTGATTATTAATGAATTATTGTCAATTTTACCACGATGCAGGATAAATATTCGGTTAGGGGCTTGGAATTTACTTCTTATATGTTTAGGTTCATTGCACCGGGGCAGAAGACGGTATTTCAACCATCCTATAATGCAAAGTAACTTCATTTTTGGTGATGATGGTGTGTATCGGCTGACAGCTTGTCAAATTAGAAAAGATAGCAGACAAGGCATTCCGGATGCTTAAATGAAATTGGGTTATTATGAATCCCCTGAATTTAGATTCGTGGTTTTTCCGTGACCATGTCACGTGTTTTATTAATCCACAATCAGCTGATGAACTGCCAGCTATTGCAGTCCTTCTTGAAAATAAAAGAGAAAATGTATGAGGCAAGGACAGTCACACCAAAATAAAAACCGCTCACGGGGCCGTGGCGGCCGTAGTAAAGGCGGGAACCAGTCCAATCGAAGTATGGAAAGTAATGGGCCTGATATTAGAATCAGGGGAACTGCTGCTCATATTGCCGAGAAATACACAACTTTGGCACGCGATGCGCAAACGGCGTCCTCCGGGGATTTGGTTGCAGCAGAAAACTACCTGCAACATGCTGAACATTACAACAGATTGATTGCTGCTGCGCAGGCTGCACAGGCAGTGCAAATATCCAACCGCGAAAACAGTCGTGGTGATGACCAGCGTCGTCAACCTTCAGATTCGGACCGTGGCCAGGATGGCCGCAATAATGCTCGCTCAGCAGACAATCAGTCTGCCGATGAAAATTCTTCACCTGCTCAGCAAGTTGAAGGTGAGGGGCCGCAACCAACTTTTGATGGCGTGCCTGCAGAGGTGGCCTTAAAACAATCAATGCCAAATGGCGCTGCAGATGGGGAGGCAACTGAAGAAAAACCTGCTGCAACCCGCCGTCGTACCAGACGCGCACCACGCCGCCCGCGCAAAGATGTGGAAGCATCTGATGATGATGCAAGTTCAAGCGCTGCAAATGATAGCGAAGGCGAATTGCCTGCATTTATTGTTGGTGCCAACGACGGCTGATTGTCTAACCCTTATCTGGGTCAGCCCCTGATTTTTAAAAAACTCAACAGATCATATTGGCCTGTTGAGTTTTTGATTCTTGTTCCTATATCAATTGTACAAGAGGCTTGCCGAATGATCGGGAGCTTTTGTCCGGGTTCGCTTTTTCATGCCTTCGGGGTGAGAAATTGATATTGGAGTATGATAATGAACTTAGAAAAATATACAGAACGGGTGCGCGGATTTTTTCAGGCGGCTCAAACCAAAGCGCTTGCGGATGGCCATCAACAATTCGTTCCTGAGCATGTATTGAAAGTATTGCTTGATGATGAGCAGGGCCTTGCGGCATCGCTGATCGAGCGGGCTGGCGGTAATGCCAAGGATGCGCTGATTGCAACTGAAGCAGCTATTGCCAAACTACCAAAAGTTTCCGGTGGTGACGGGCAGCTCTATCTGGCCCAGCCACTGGCAAAAATATTTGAAACGGCTGAGAAAATAGCTGATAAGGCGGGCGACAGCTATGTGACCGTTGAACGGTTGTTACTGGCGCTGGTTATGGAAAAAAGTGCGTCAACCGCTGATATTCTGGCGAAAGCCGGCGTAAAGCCGACCGCGCTCAACCAGGCGATAGAAGCTATAAGAAAAGGCCGTACGGCGGATAGTGCCTCAGCTGAAGACAGCTACGAGGCGTTGAAGAAATATACCCGTGATCTGACCCAGGATGCCAGGGATGGCCGACTTGATCCGGTGATCGGGCGTGATGAGGAAATCAGGCGTGCGGTTCAGGTATTATCGCGTCGCACGAAAAACAATCCCGTATTAATTGGCGAACCTGGTGTTGGTAAAACCGCAATTGCGGAAGGTCTGGCGCTGCGTATTATTAATGGCGATGTACCGGAAAGCCTGCGTGGAAAGAGCTTGTTGTCTCTCGATATGGGTTCTTTGATTGCCGGAGCTAAATATCGCGGTGAATTTGAAGAGCGTTTAAAATCTGTTCTTTCAGAAGTTCAGTCTGCCGATGGCGGGATTGTGCTGTTTATTGATGAAATGCACACACTTGTTGGTGCGGGTAAAGCGGATGGGGCAATGGATGCATCCAATCTGCTGAAACCGGCACTGGCGCGTGGCGAGTTGCATTGCGTTGGTGCCACCACATTGGAAGAATATCGCAAGCATGTGGAAAAAGATGCGGCACTTGCCCGCCGTTTCCAACCGGTATTTGTCGGTGAACCAACGGTTGAGGATACGATTTCCATATTGCGCGGCATTAAGGAAAAATATGAACTGCATCACGGGGTCAGAATTACCGATTCTGCCCTTGTGTCTGCGGCCAATCTTTCCAATCGCTATATTTCGGACCGTTTTTTGCCGGATAAGGCGATTGATTTGATGGACGAGGCGGCGTCTCGACTGCGGATGCAGGTTGATTCAAAGCCGGAAGAGCTGGACGAACTTGATCGGCGCATTATCCAGATGAAAATCGAGCGTGAGGCGCTTTTGAAAGAAGATGACAAGGCTTCTAAAAGCCGGTTGGAAAAGCTTGAGAAAGACCTGGCCGACCTTGAAGAAAAGGCAGATGCGCTTTCAGCTCGCTGGCTGTCTGAAAAGGACCGGCTTTCTGGAACCCGCGATTTGAAAGAAAAACTTGATATTGCCAGAAGTGATCTTGAGCGCGCCCAGCGCGAGGGTGATCTGGCCAAGGCAGGTGAGCTTTCCTACGGTGTCATTCCTGAGCTTGAAGCTGAAATTGTTAAGGCCGAAAGCGAGCAGGATGATGATACCAAGTCGCTGGTTGATGAAGCCGTCACGCCTGATGATATTGCCCATGTGGTCTCCCGTTGGACCGGAATTCCGGTTGATAAAATGATGGAAGGCGAGCGCGAAAAACTCTTGCGCATGGAAGACGAACTTTCCCAACGGGTTGTCGGACAGGAAGAAGCCTTGCAGGCTGTATCAAAATCGGTTCGTCGATCGCGTGCAGGTTTGCAGGATCCAAATCGGCCTATGGGTTCGTTCATATTCCTTGGGCCAACCGGTGTTGGCAAGACTGAATTGACCAAAGCGCTGGCGGATTATCTGTTTGATGATGACAGCGCAATGGTGCGCCTTGATATGTCTGAGTTTATGGAAAAACATTCTGTTTCCCGGCTGATTGGCGCGCCTCCCGGCTATGTTGGTTATGAGGAAGGTGGCGTTTTAACCGAAGCGGTGCGTCGCAGGCCCTATCAGGTGATATTGTTTGATGAGATCGAAAAAGCCCATCCTGATGTATTTAATGTGTTGCTTCAGGTGCTCGACGATGGTCGATTGACCGACGGCCAGGGCCGCACGGTTGATTTCCGTAATACGCTCATCATCATGACTTCAAATCTGGGTTCGGAATTCCTGGTATCGTTGGATGAAGATGAGGATGTTGATCTGGTGCGCGACCAGGTTATGGACGTTGTGCGGGCATCATTCCGCCCGGAA
Organism: Rhizobiaceae bacterium; assembly: GCA_026981655.1. GTDB lineage: Bacteria > Pseudomonadota > Alphaproteobacteria > Rhizobiales > Rhizobiaceae > SZUA-100. The sequence goes on from JALSIJ010000035.1 coordinate 19,064, forward strand.
TTCCTCAACCGGATTGATGAAACCATCTTGTTCCATCGCCTCAAACGCTCGGACATGGCCGGTATTGTTTCAATTCAGTTGAAACGGCTGGAAGCGCTGCTAGAGGATCGTAAAATTCAGTTAAAACTGGATGATACGGCGATGGACTGGCTGGCCAATAAAGGGTTTGATCCGGCCTATGGTGCAAGACCGTTAAAGCGGGCAATACAAACCTATATTCAAGATCCGCTGGCTGAAAAACTGCTTGCCGGAGAGATTGAGGACGGTGAAACTCTCTGGGTATCTGCTGGCGAAGATCATTTGACTTTCAGTGCATCCGAGGTGGTTGATGTGTCGGATTTTGCCGCCTGATTACTAACAAATTCCAACGCCTCGAACTTTATTAGGTTCGGGGCGTTTTTTTAAGACAATTGAGTTCAAAATTGACCTAGATCAAGTATTCGAATATTAGAATTTACTAATAAACACCATCTTTAACCTCATGGAGAGTATGATGGTGTTATCATGGAAAGCCGGAGGAGTACTCCTCGGCATCGTGTTTTTTGCGGCAGTAATGCTGGTTAAGCCAATTGGTGTTTCAACCCAGTTTGTAATTTTCGATGGTATTTTATGGAGCGCGGTTGATTCAACCGTTGTTCAAAAATCAGAAACGGCAAAAAAAGGTTACGCAAGCAGTAACGCCTATCTCAATAAGAGTGGTGGCAAATATGCTAAAAATGTCGCCAACCCAATCAATTACAGCTTTGTCTTCGTATTGGCGATGATCGGTGGTGCTACACTTTCTGCACTATTGCGCGGTGGTGTTGGCCGTCAAGAGCGCCAGATGCCCGTCGTATGGAGAGAAAAATTCGGCGATGGGGTTGGCCGCCGGTATCTGGTTACCTTTCTTTCCGGTGTTGTTGTGTTGTTTGGGGCGCGATTAGCCGGTGGCTGCACAAGCGGTCATATGATGAGTGGCATGATGCAAACGGCCGCGTCCGGTTACATTTTCTCAATTGGCATGTTTTTAACCAGCATTCCGCTCGCAATGATACTTTACAAGAAGGAGGCATAGCAATGTCGATAATAGTTCTCGCAATTGTGGTTGGCGCTGCATTTGGCTTTACCCTCGACCGGGTCGGTGCCACCAATCCAAACTACATTATCAATATGCTGCGGTTGAAAGACCTGCATTTGATGAAGACAATAATTCTGGGCATTGGTCTTGCCTCAGTTCTTACCTTCAGCGGGATTACGTTCGGCTTGCTGGATGTGGGCAATCTCTCGGTTAAAACCGCCTATATTGGTGTGCTCATTGGTGGCGCTATGCTGGGCATTGGTTTTGCTGTTGCGGGTTATTGCCCGGGCACAAGTCTGGCGGCTGCTGCAACCGGCCGCAAAGATGCGCTTTTCTTTGTGCTCGGTGGTTTGGTCGGGGCCGGAATATATATGATCTCCTATAGCTGGATTGCTACAACAGGGGTTTTTGGCAAGGTCTTGGGTGGCAAGACTACCGTTGGTCCTATTACCGGTGCTGATTATTCTTCAATCATCCAATCCATTTCGGGCGAAACTATCGGGATCGTTTTAGGGATTGTGCTTGTTGTAATAGCCATACTCTTACCAGGCAAAAAGAATGAGGCAGTTCAAGCCGCGTGATCTGCTATCCGTGATAATCGGATAGAGAATAACAAAAGGCCTGTGGGAGAAATCCCATGGGCCTTTTTGCTACATTGTTAATTGCGGGTATTGAGAAGCGCTTTAGAGCGTGTCCGTCTTTGACGGAATCACTCTATTTTCTTTCGCTCACGGCCACTTGATGCTACGCACCAGCCTTCGCGGGAGCGATGCATTCGCATCGGGCCGGTTCCGCCTCAAATTAATTTCTTCAATTTGCAAGTCAGGCTCCAACCGCAGCTTGACTGCTTCCATGTAAACATGACGTAGTCTAAATGTGAAACAGTCTAATTCAACGCCAGCTTGGTGCCATTGTCGTCTTTTTTGTTCAGCAATGCATTGATGCGATCCCGCTCGCTTTCAAATTTTGCCAATACGCTGCCCTTAAGCACGCGACCCTTTGGCAATCGAATGCTCATCGGGTTAACTTTGTTGCCATTGACGATCACTTCGTAATGCAGGTGCGGGCCGGTCGAGTTGCCTGTTGTTCCAACCGCGCCAATAACCTGGCCCTGTCTCACTCTTGCGCCGGGGACAACCCATTTGGCAATTCTGCTTTGGTGATTATAGGAGGTTTTATACCCATTTGCGTGGCGAATTATGGTTTGTTTGCCATAGCCACCGCTCCAGCCGGCTTTTTGAATGACACCGTTACCTGCAGCAAGAATTTTGGTACCACGTTTGGCTGCCCAGTCGACACCCGTGTGCATTTTTCTATACCGGGTGATGGGATGTCGACGCATACCGAAAGCCGAGGTAAACCGTCCATTTGGGACAGGTTTTCTTAGCAGGAACTTTTTGGCGCTTTTGCCGGTTTCATCGTAATAGTCGACCTTGCCGTCATCTGGCGTTTTGAAGCGGTAATATTTGCGTGTCACGCCATTTAGCCGGATTGAGGCGTAAAGAATTTCGGAATTTTCCGAAATTGTTCTGGTGTCCGGGTCAAGTGAGTAAAACACATCAAGTGCGTCGCTTGGAGATATGCGGGTTTGAAAATCCACGTCGAAGGCAAATATCTTGATGAGCTGTTGGGTTAATGGCTTGGTCAGATTTTGCGAAAGGGCGGCGCGATATATTCCATTATATATGGATGGAAGCTGCTTTCGGCTAACCACCGAATAGGCGTTTTTGTCTTTGGTGTCAGCAATTGCCGGCACCGGAGCAGGCGGTGGCGAATAGACAAACTGCCCATCGTCGCGACGGGCAACACTCGATATATGGGTGCCACGAAAATACACGCTGACGCGTCTGATTTTTGCTGAATCAGCTTTATCAGTAGTTTCGAGGGCAACACGCAATTTATAGCCTGCTTTGATGGATGTACTGCTCAAAGGGCTTGCCAAAGCATCGGAGATAATTTGACTTGCCTCTTCATCATCGGCCACGGCTGCAAGTGCAAGCTTGATTGGTTGCTTTTGCCGGATGGTTACAACAGTCTCATAAAAATTACGCTTTAAGGGCTGGTCTGGGTCCGCCTGTTGAATCTCAGAAACGTTCTCAGCCGTTATCGTTATACCGGGATAAGGTGACAGGGCATCATTTTGCCCCGCAAGGGTAAACCGCGTCGCATCAAAATAGGGAAGGGCAGAAACATTGATTGCGCCTTCTTCAAGCGACGGGGCAATTTTTCGAACGATACTCTCCACTTCACTGGCGCTTAATTCACCATGTTGTTCATAGGCTGCGGTCTCGAGGGGGAAATCCTCTTCGCGGATGGTTACTTCACTTTCCACGTCGGCGCCATAAATGAGATCACTGGAACCCGAACGGAATTCGCTGCC
>JALSIJ010000035.1:27500-30621 GCA_026981655.1 Rhizobiaceae bacterium
GCGAAATCTATTTAGGTAGAGCGTCGGACGAATACTCCAGGGGGTAGAGCACTGGATGGGCTAGGGGAACTTACCGTTTTACCAAACCTAACCAAACTCCGAATACCTGGAAGTACTATCCGGCAGACACACAGCGGGTGCTAACGTCCGTTGTGGAGAGGGAAACAACCCTGACCGCCAATTAAGGTCCCCAAGTTATGGCTAAGTGGGAAAGGAAGTGAAGATCCCAAAACAACCAGGATGTTGGCTTAGAAGCAGCCATCATTTAAAGAAAGCGTAACAGCTCACTGGTCTAAATAAGGGTCTTTGCGCCGAAAATGTAACGGGGCTAAAGCCATACACCGAAATTGCGGGTGCATATTTATATGCGCGGTAGCAGAGCGTTCTGTAAGTCTGTGAAGGAGTATCCGTGAGGAACTCTGGAGATATCAGAAGTGCGAATGTTGACATGAGTAACGATAAAGAGAGTGAGAGACTCTCTCGCCGAAAGTCCAAGGTTTCCTGCTTAAAGTTAATCTGAGCAGGGTTAGTCGGCCCCTAAGGCGAGGCAGAAATGCGTAGTCGATGGGAAACGGGTTAATATTCCCGTACCTGGTGGTAGTGACGGATCTCGTGAGTTGTCCATCCTTATTGGATTGGGTGGGCTTCGAAGAGGTTCCAGGAAATAGCTCCACCGTATAGACCGTACCCCAAACCGACACAGGTGGACAGGTAGAGAATACTAAGGCGCTTGAGAGAACTATGTTGAAGGAACTCGGCAAATTGCATGTGTAACTTCGGGATAAGCATGACCTCATCGCGGGCAACCGTGATGTGGTGGCACAGACCAGGGGGTTGCGACTGTTTATCAAAAACACAGGGCTCTGCGAAGCCGCAAGGCGACGTATAGGGTCTGACGCCTGCCCGGTGCTGGAAGGTTAAAAGGAGAGGTGCAAGCTTTGAATTGAAGCCCCAGTAAACGGCGGCCGTAACTATAACGGTCCTAAGGTAGCGAAATTCCTTGTCGGGTAAGTTCCGACCTGCACGAATGGCGTAACGACTTCCCCGCTGTCTCCAACATAGACTCAGTGAAATTGAATTCCCCGTGAAGATGCGGGGTTCCTGCGGTTAGACGGAAAGACCCCGTGCACCTTTACTACAGCTTTACACTGGCATTAGTCATAGCATGTGTAGGATAGGTGGTAGACTTTGAAGCGTGGGCGCCAGCTCATGTGGAGTCATCCTTGAAATACCACCCTTACTATTATTGATGTCTAACCGCGACCCGTTATCCGGGCCCGGGACATTGTATGGCGGGTAGTTTGACTGGGGCGGTCGCCTCCCAAAGAGTAACGGAGGCGCGCGATGGTTGGCTCAGACCGGTCGGAAATCGGTCGTTGAGTGCAATGGCATAAGCCAGCCTGACTGCGAGACTGACAAGTCGAGCAGAGACGAAAGTCGGTCATAGTGATCCGGTGGTCCCGAGTGGAAGGGCCATCGCTCAACGGATAAAAGGTACGCCGGGGATAACAGGCTGATGACCCCCAAGAGTCCATATCGACGGGGTTGTTTGGCACCTCGATGTCGGCTCATCACATCCTGGGGCTGGAGCAGGTCCCAAGGGTTTGGCTGTTCGCCAATTAAAGTGGTACGTGAGCTGGGTTCAGAACGTCGTGAGACAGTTCGGTCCCTATCTGCCGTGGGTGTAGGAAAATTGACAGGATCTGTCCCTAGTACGAGAGGACCGGGATGGACATATCACTGGTGGACCTGTTGTGGCGCCAGCCGCATTGCAGGGTAGCTATATATGGAAGGGATAACCGCTGAAGGCATCTAAGCGGGAAACCCACCTGGAAACTAGTTTTCCCTATCAGAGTCGTGGAAGACTACCACGTTGATAGGCTGGGTGTGGAAGTGCCGTAAGGCATGAAGCTTACCAGTACTAATAACTCGATTGGCTTGATCGTTCTCATTACTCGTGATCATCGTGATCTCGCGTGATACTCCCCATATTTTTGACCAGTTTCTCCTGTTTTTTGCCGACTTGGTGGTTATTGCGAAGTGGCTGCACCCGATCCCATCCCGAACTCGGTCGTGAAACGCTTCAGCGCCGATGGTACTTTGTCTTAAGGCACGGGAGAGTAGGTCGCCGCCAGGTCTGCAAAAAACAGGAACTCGATAATCTCTAAACCTAATAACAAATACCGCCCAGATTGCTTAATTGCAGTCCGGGCGGTTTTTTTTGTTCAAAACTATCCCCATCCGCAGGTTAGCGCGCACAATTTCTCCAACAATAACTGGAGATTATGATGTTTGATTCTGATATGCGTGCACAAATTGTGATTACTGCAAAAATGCTCAATGTTTTGCCCGCGGCCTTATTGGCAGTAGTCGAAGTTGAAAGCGGCGGGAGAATTGGTGCTAAAGTAAATGGCCGCATGGAGCCAATGATCCGGTTTGAGGGGCATTATTTTCATCGCCTATTGTCCAAATCACTACGGAATATTGCTCGCAATCAAAATCTGGCCCATCCAAGAGCCGGGCGTATTGGCAATCCACGGGCACAAGCCCGACGTTGGACAATGCTTAATAAAGCGATCAAAATCAACCGGATAGCTGCCCTTTCTTCTGTATCGTGGGGCGTGGGGCAGGTTATGGGTGTCCATTGGCAATGGTTGGGTTATGGCAGTGTGGATGCATTGGTGCAGGAAGCGCGCTCCGGGCTTTCCGGTCAGGTTCGATTAATGGCCCGATTTATTCAAAAATCAGGTCTTGTCACCAAGCTAAATTCTCAGGATTGGTCCGGCTTTGCGCGGGTTTACAATGGCTCTGGATACAAGAAAAATCGCTATGACGATAAAATGGAAGCGGCCTTTCAGCGCTATCAAAATTCCATAGTCCAGCAAGATGAGATCGACATCACGGATGCAGATTCAGAGCTTATTCTATTAAAGCCTTTGCTCAAAATGCGGTCGCGTGGTCGCGCCGTCAGTGCTTTGCAGCGTCTGTTGTCTGGATTTGGGTATATTTTGAAAGTTGACGGAAAATTCGGTCGTCTTACCCGCCTTGCGGTTGAAAAATTTCAACGAAATCAAAGATTGACAGTTGATGGAATTGTTGATCGAAATCTCTGGGCGCGATT
>JALSIJ010000036.1 GCA_026981655.1 Rhizobiaceae bacterium
CCGGTAACGGTTTCGCCGCTTGGTTGTTCACCAAAAAATTCAAGTCCTAAAGTGCCGCGAAACCGGTCCATATCTTCGGCCGCCGCTTCCACAATCAACATATCATTGGCGCGAAGTTCAACGCTTGCACCAAACCCATCGAGCCGACGACCATTTCGAACAACGCCGAGGATCTCCACACCTTCCTCATCTGCGGCCGGGTAAAGTGCATTGACTTGCTGGCCGACAGCCTTGGATTTTTCTGGTACGACCAGTTCCGCCACATAGCCATCGAGGCTTAATAGGCCGGAATTACTGCCCTCATTTTCGTCGCCCTTGGGGATCATCCGCCAACCAATCAGCACAACAAAGGCAATGCCGACAATTGCAACCGTGAGACCGACCGGGGCAAAGTCGAACATGGTGAAAGGTTCGCCCACGGCACTTTCACGGTAAGAGGCAATGATGATATTGGGCGGCGTACCAATCAACGTCACCATGCCACCAAGAATGGTTGCAAATGAAAGCGGCATCAGCGTGCGGCGAATGGGGCGACCTGCTTTAAGTGCAGCTTGAATATCAACAGGCATCAATAAAGCCATTGCCGCAACATTGTTCATAAACGCGGAGAGAATCGCACCCACGCCGCTCATGATGGTAATATGGGCGGAAACGGCGCGGCCGGTATCAATCAACCGCCGGGTGATGAGGTCAATCGCGCCGGAATTTTGCAAGCCCGATGAAATTACTAGCACTAGCGCAACGATAATGGTCGCCGGGTGGCCGAAGCCCGAAAATGCCTGATCGGTAGAAACCAGCCCCAATACCAGGGCGATAAGAAGGGCGGAAAAAGCCACAAGATCGTAGCGAAATTTGCCCCACAAAAGCATGGCAAATACACCGGCGAACAGGCTGAATAAAAGAATCTGGTCTAAGGTCATGCGCGCATCATGGCAATTTTTATTGCTGACGCAAGGGTAGAATGAAAATGGGTGTGATATTGTTTATAATGCACCTGCAATTCCTTATCCCTACTGTTTATCTCATCGACGTACCAGACCAGAACACGATGTTCGGCATCTTAATACAATAAAAGAGCGATTGAAGCGGTTTGAGGTCGGGCTTTGGAAAAGTTCGGTGTCTGTTACTTTAAATTCCACCGCAAATTAATGCGACCAAGGTCTGAGAATACAATTGGACCTTCAGCAAAATTTTCAGACCAATGCTTTCTTGTCGGCGGCGGATATTTTTCTCTATAGAGCAAGGGAAATAAAAATAGAGGAATAGCAATGAGTTTAATCAATAAATCTTTCCCAATAAAGGCAGTGGTTACAGCAACACTGTTGGTCGTGACCGGTTCATCATACGGGTTTTCTGAGACGAAACATGTGTCGGATGAAGTCATTTCCGAACAGCGCAAAGCGCTGGCAACCAACACGAAGGAAGCAGGGTTTGGGCCTCAATCTCCACGTGATATTGACGTTGTCGAAGGCAACAATAATCGCGCATTCGGAGCGGCGCCGGCCTATACCGAAATGAATCTGTGCAATATCCATTTTCATGAAAATGCTGAACACAAGGGCGGAGAGTTTACCAAACATGCCGGTAATGGCAATGGTCAGGGGTATGGTGCTGGATACGCGTATTCAGGTGATTTGAGCGCTGCGGAGCTCAAAAAAATTGATATAGAAATTGGTGTAACCGAACACGGTGACCTCGTCCCCGGTGATACTATCGAGGTTCATTATGTGTATTCGACTGCTAAAGTTAAACCTGGGCCAACATTGGGTTCTTGTTTGAGCGACGCCATCAAGAACCCTCAGGTTCGCGTTGAGGCCCAAATTTATGTTCTCGTGAATGACGATAACGCCCTGAACTTTATGGAACTCACAAAGCTCGATGTGAAGAGTGGCTATCATCAAGCAATTAACATTCCAAATAATACAGGGACGACGGTCCAATATGATGGTTCTACAACGGGCCCGGGCTATAACGAAAAAGGCAGTCCATTTCATGTGACCTGGAGCGTTCGTCCCAAAGTTGCGAAAGTAAATATTAAGTCAGTAGATGAGTGGCTTAAAAACAACATTTTCGACGAGAACCACGCTCACGGTGTCAGAAACCTGGTGATCAATACAGATCTTCTCTCGCCTATTAAGCTACGGTGATAGCAACCGGAAATTATCGCTCATTTAGCGAGCGATAATTTCCACCGGCCTTTGATGAGACAATAAAATCGCCATCCCCGCAGAGGTTTGCGCTCCTTTACCGCTGAGCAGACCCAATTCCCATTGAACCCAAATAACATGTTGCCAGCGAAAATCCATCACCCAGATCACACTCTAGTTCATCCTACCAATCTCCAGTTCCCACATTTGATTCTGGAGTTATGGTCACTTTAATTGCATCCTATTTCCTCGCAAAAACTCTCACCAGCGATTAACACGTTGCCACTCAGTGACGATGGCTTCATTTTCTACGACAAGATAATTTTCGAAACTTGCCGCAGTTGGACAAGCGTGATTGGGCAGGATGCGCACCATCGAGCCAATTGGTAGCCGCTCAAACCAAGCATCATCATCAAGCCGGATATTGCCATGCTCCTGATGAACCGTATCAACTGATAGCTGGCCCAGGCGCTCCATTGTTACAGGATCACAGACGTAACCAAAACCTGCATCGGGTAAAAAAGTGTTGGCGCTTATATCTTTGGAAAGCGCGAAGGCCCCCGCGTCAACAATAAGCGAGCGGCTTTGTTTGGCATGCCCGATGATCGTGGCCAATACGGAAATCGCTATTTCATCAAGTTGACAGATGCTTCTTGAGAACTGCGCCAGATCAAAAAACATATAGACCCCGGCGCGAACCTCGGTGAGACCGTCAAAGGATTTGGCAAAAATAAATGTCGGGGTTGAGCCAACGCTGATAATTTCCGATTGGATATTGATTTGCGCAAGCCTTGCTGCCGCCTCAACCACGGTTTTTCGTTCAATCTCGGCAATTTCGCCTATGCGCTCTTTGTCATCTGTTGTATAGGAGTGCCCCGCATGGGTCATAACGCCCATGAACGAAATGAACGGGCATTGATCAAATATCTGTGCAATCTCAAGTAACTCTGGCGCATCGAGCGCGATACCGCCACGGCTTTCGCCACAGTCCAGTTCAATGAGAAACTGCATTTGGCATTGCTCTGCCTCGGCAAAATCGGCAGAAGCACGGGCAACGATAACATTATCTGTAATCAGCAGAAGGTTATTTTTGTGCTGGTCAGCTATCCTTTTAACATGGGCAAATTTGTTCGGCGTTATGCCAACCGCATACATGATGTCGGTGTATCCCGCCGCGGAAAAATATTCCGCTTCTTTCAGGGTTGAAACAGTCACACCGGACTTGGCATTCCCATTTGCTATTGCGGCAACATCCAGAGATTTGGATGTCTTCAAATGCGGGCGCAGGAGAATATTATGCGCCGCCGCCAGGTCACGAAAACGACTGATATTTTTTTCCAGGCGGGCTTTATCAAGGACAAGCCGCGGTGTTTCGATAGTGCTGAACATTCAATATTCTTCTTTTATAAATGATTGATTAGTTTGGGGCAGGACCCATTATTATCATCCATTCTGCGCCAACCAGTTTACCTGCTGAACAGAAGAAATATCGCAGGTAATCTCAATATTATCAAGATATTACGGCGGCGATGTCTTGTTTGCCGGGCGCTGCTTACGCAAGATCCCGTGGACTTTGCGTAAGCCAAGCGCCCGAAGGGCAGTAAATACTGTGACAGCAGCTATCTTAAATATTGTTGCTACATTTGTTGATTTTGTTTATTTTGCCGATCTCACCAAGATGCTTGCATCCAGTTCTTCCACACTCGCGCAGCCGATTTGGGCCAGAACCGTATTAATATCAGCGCTGAAATTATCAATCAGGCAATCAAGCCCGCGAGCGCCCTTTGCCCCAAGTGCGAAGAGGATTGCCCGCCCAAGCATGACAAAATCCGCACCCAATGCAATTGCTTTTATCACGTCTTCACCGCTTCTGATACCGCTATCAAAGATGATCGGGTAATCCGGCCCAAGTGCGGTGCGAATTTTTGGCAAGGCGCTGATCGCCGGAGGGGCGGCATCCAACTGACGGCCGCCGTGGTTGGAAACCCATATCCCATCCACGCCCTCGCTTTGCAGCAACAGCGCGTCATCCGCACTCATGACGCCCTTGATGATGAGATTGCATTTCCAGCGCTCGCGTAATTGGCGCAGAAATTCAAGGTCGGCACCGGTGCGCTGGGCGTTGCGGTCGAACGGTTTGCCATCGCCTGAAAGTTCAAAATTGATCGGCCTTGGAATGCCATTGAGCAGACGACTAATTGACCATGTTGGATGCATGGCAAAGTCAATAAATTGCCTCGGCCCGATACGAAAGGGAATTTCAAACCCATTTCGAATATCGCGCACCCGGCGTGAAACCTGCGGCACATCGAGCGTCAGCACAAGGGTGTGATAGCCGGATTTTTCTGCCCGTTCGACCATATCCATAGCGATTTCAGGGGTCTGCACATAAAGCTGGAACCATGCGGTTCTTTCGGCGTTATCACCCGCCCAATGGGAAAAGCCCTCGATAGAAGTTGAGCCCGCAGTAGAAAGGCAAACCGGAATATTGCGCTTGCATCCCGCATCCGCAATCAACCGGTCAGCCCTGGGGTGAATGAGATTGCACATGCCCATCGGAGAAATGCCAAAGGGCAGAGCATAGCTTTCGCCCAACAGATTTTTGTTCAGGCTACGCGTCGCCACATCCTGCAAAATGCGTGGTTGAAGTTTGATATTTGCAAATGCCGCTTTGTTTTCACCCGCCGCCGTTTCCAGCCCGGCCGCCCCTTCAATAAAGTCAAACACCATATGTGGCAGGTGGCGTTTTGCCTGTAGAACAGCATCGTTCATAGAGGCAAAAACCAGACGATTGGTCATGGCTTACCTTTCCGCGTTTAAATGACTGTTCACCCGTTCGGCAATCATCTGGCTTACCCGTTGGTTGGATTCAACCGTCACGCCGCCAATATGGGGTGTAAGCAGCAGGTTTGGAATATCGGCAAATTTGCGGCCTCCATCTGCTGTTAGCGGTTCGTCCTCATAAACATCAAGGGCAGCGCCACCAATAGCCTTGGCTTTAAGTGCCGCAATTAACGCATCCTCATCCACCACGCCACCGCGTGCCGCATTGATGAGTATTGCATCCTGCTTCATCAGGGCGAGGCGGTTTTTGTTGATCAGGTGTCTGGTATCGTCGCTTAGCGGCACATGCAGACTCACAATATCAGATATTTCCAGCAAGCTATTGAGTTCCAAGGGTTTAGTGGTGCCCCATGCCTCGTGGTCAGCAGGCAAAAAAGGGTCATATCCCACCACTTTAATACCAAGTGCGCGCGCCAAACCTGCCGTGTGTTGGGCGATGCCGCCAAAGCCGATCAGGCCCAGAATCTTGCCGGAAATCTCGCGGCCCGAACAGGCCTGTCGCGGCCAATCACCGGCCAACATCTGATCATTCGCAAGATAGGCTCCGCGCAGCAATATCATCGCTGTGGTGATCACATATTCCGCAACACTAAGATCATTCGCCCCAATCGCCGGGAAGACGCCAATATTGCGGGAAGCACAGGCATCAAGATCTATATTGTCCAATCCGACACCAAGCCGCCCGATGCATTTGAGCGCCGGGCCGCCCTCAAGAAGATCATTGGTAACCTGGGTGCGGTTGCGCACAATCAGCGCTCTGGCATGGGGCAGCGAATTGGCCAGTGCTTCCGGCTTGTCCACCAATGCGGGGTCATAAAGCACATCGAATTGTTGCCGCAGACTATCCACCGCAGCCTCATCCATAAACTCGGAGATTACTATGTCAGGCATGCTTGCTCCTTTGCAGCAATCTCACTTGCCGCAACAATGTGGATTTAACCGCCGAGGAACAACCGTCCCACATCAGGATCAGCCAAAAGCTCATCGCCGGGGCCGGCTTTTGCCAATTCACCAGAGACAAGCACATAGCCAATATCAGCAAATTCCAAACCCTTCTTGGCGTTTTGCTCAACCATAATAATGGTTTTCCCCTCAGCATTTTGCAGATCATCGAGGATTTCAAAAACCATATCAATAAACCGTGGCTCAAGGCCGATGGATGGTTCATCAACCAGCAATACTTCCGGGTTCATCACCAGGGCGCGGGAGATTTCCAGCAAACGCCGTTCACCACCCGAAAGCACCCGGGCCGGTTGGCTGCGTCGCTTGGCAAGCCGGTCATATTTTTGGAATACTCTTTCAGCCGCTTCCTTGGCCTCGTCGGTTTTATCTTTTAAAAACCCGCCCATCCAAAGGTTTTCCTCAACCGTCATATTGGGAAAGACCGAATTATCCTGAAGAATATAGGCAATGCCGGCATTTTTCAGCTTATCATTCGGTTTTTGACGGGTCACATCTTTGCCGTCGATGGTGATTTTCCCGGAAAATATATTGGTAAAACCAAAAATTGAATGCAGCACCGTTGATTTGCCTGCCCCATTCGGCCCGATCAGGCAGAGTGACTTGCCCTTGGCGACAGACAAATTGAAATCATGCAGGATTTCCATCTGTCCGTAACCGGCTTTCAGGTTTTCGATTGATACGAAAATGTTATCACCGGCAAGTTTCTCAAGTGTTGCCGCATCTGGCACGCCTTCAGACATTCTAGCGACTTCACGGGTGACAGCTTCAACAGAAATAACCGTTTCAACACCGCCAGCCCCATAACCGGAAACCTTGTCGGACTGCTCAATTGCCGAAGCCTTGTCGTTTGATGCGTCTTGCGGCGTTTCTTTATCCACCATCAGTGTGCCCCCAGATAAGCGTCGATGACCCGTTGGTCATTCTGGATTTCCTCTGGCTTGCCCTCGGCCAGCATTTGCCCGTGGGCAAGGCAATAAATATGATCGGCAAGGTTCATGATTACCCGCATATTATGTTCGATCACAAACAAGGTTATACCAAACTCCTCATTGGCCCGTTTCAACCGGTCAATCAGTCCGTTAATCAAGGTTGGGTTGATGCCGGCTGTCGGCTCATCCAGCATTAAAACCGTCGGCTCATTCATCAAGGCCATAGCAAATTCCAGCAGTTTTTGTTGGCCGAATGAAAGATCTCCCGCCCGCAGCCAGCGTTTTTCGTAAAGGCCAACGAACTCCAGCAACCGCTCTGCCCGTTCGATGGTGGTCTCGTCACGCGATGAAAACATATCCCAGAACCCGGCCTTGCGGTGGGGAATAGAGACCTGCATATTTTCGATGCAATTCATTTTTGCGTAAATTCGCGTCTGTTGAAAAGTGCGCAGCAACCCAAGTCGGGCTATTTCCTGAACCCGGAATTTGGAAATATCCTGACCGGAAAACAGGATCGACCCTGAATCAACAGGATGATAGCCAACGATTGAGTTAAACAGGGTTGTCTTGCCAGACCCATTAGGGCCGATCAGCCCGGTTATGCCACCCTTTTTTACTTTTAGCGAAATGTCCTTATTGGCAATAACACCACCATAGGATTTTGAGAGACTGTCAATTTCGATGATATACTCGCTCATTTCATGTCTCCAAGCCGTTGTTTGTCGCCCTCGACACGAATGCCAAACCATTCAGGTTTTTTGCGCATTATCCAGCCCATAATCCCTTCCTGAAAATAAACCACGGTCACAACAATCAATAACCCTAAAGCAACCCATTGCAGATTAAGCAGATAGGTCCAGGTAACCTCTTTGATCACATGAAACAGGATGGCCCCGATTACCGGTCCCCAAAGCGTGCCCTTGCCACCCAGCAACACCATCAGCACCATGAAAATGCCGAATGTGGTGGTTGGAAAGGCCACATCTATCGGTTCAAAGAAATTGTTGAAATTGCCATAGATGGCCCCGGCAATGCCCAAAAAGAAGGCGGCAATGGCCCAGGCCACGGTTTTGTATCGAAGGGTGTGAATGCCCATGCCCTCGGCTTTTTGTTCATCATCGCGAATGGCGTTGATGGCCAGACCAAAGCGTGAGCCGTAAAGCCAGCGTACAAACATGAAAGTTGAAATCGCCAACACAAACATCATAGTGTAAAATACAAATTTGGCTTCACCGAGATCGCCAGGATAATTGGGCATAGACATGCCTTGCCCGCCGCCCACCAGCTCCCATGTGCTTACAAGTTCGCCAATAACCGTGGCAATCGCCAGCGTGCCAATGGCAAAATAGGGGCCGCGCAGACCAAAAACCAACCGCCCCAGAATGACCGCAAATATTACACAGACAATCGCCGCGACAACAAAGCCGACCGACAAGCCGGTGAAATATTGAGCGAAGGAAAAATTGTAGATACCACCACCGGCAGCATCGTTATATTTTGCCAGGTCATAGAACATGCCTACCTGCACCATGCCGGATGCATACATCCCCGCGCCGAAGAAGAAGATATTACCGAGCGAATTATAGCCCATTTGACCGCCAAGAATATCCCAGGTCAGGGCAAACACCACCATCATCCACATAACGGTCATTTGGCCCACATAATTGGGAAAATATATTGGAAGTATAATGCCCAGCGCCAGAATTGAGGCATAAAGAGCAAATGTTGCAGCTGATTTATTCATCACTCAACAACCTCCCTGCGTCTGGACGAAATTACCAGCTTGATCAACAATACAATAACCAGCAGCCCGACAACAATGGCCTGTTGATATTCTGTGCCCAGGACAAATGCACCGGTTTGCTCAATTACGCCCATGCCAAGCCCCGCGGCGATTACCGCGGCAAGATTTCCAAGCCCCGCCGCTGTGACAATTACAAATGCCCGAATGGAGTATATGAGGCCGATAAAGGGCTGGAATTCCCAAATCAATGCGATAAGTCCACCAGCAGCACCACAAATAGCGGCGTTCAGCGAAAATGTGAAAGCGTAAACTTTCTCAGTATCAATGCCCATCACACGGGCTGCGCGTGGGTTTTGTGCTGTCGCCCGGATGGCCTGGCCCATCCGAGAACGCTTCATGAAAGTGATCACCGCAATAGCCAGAATAATGGCTGAAACAAACGCAATCAGCCTTGTTGGTTGGATGGTCAAAAGGTCATCAAAAAAACCATAGGATTCCAGATTGAGCGCGATGGTTTGCTCATCCGCTCCAAATACAATCTTCATGGTTTGCTGCATGACAATGGCGATGCCGAATGTGGCCAAAAGCGATGTGAATAAATCGTGTTGGATAACCCGGTAAATAACTGTTTTATAAATTGCCCATCCGAGGAACCAAAGCGCGACAAAAGCCAATGGAATACCAAAAATCGGGTTGACGCCCGCGTGATAAAGCCACCAGGTAATATAGGCGCCCAAAATAACGAAATCACCTTGCGCCAGATTTTTGACGTTCATCACGCCCCAAACCAGCGCCAGCCCATATGCGATCAGCGCAAATATTCCACCAATCAGCAATCCATCAATGACCATGCCCAGTGTTAGAACCGGTATATCGATCATGATCTGGATATTCGCCCAGATTCTTTCCAACGTATGCCTCCCGCAATGCCGCCTTTAACAATTACAGCAGTCACCAAAAGCGGCTGATGTAAATGGTGAAGGGAAAAACAAATATGGATGCGCAAGGGGTGTCCTTGCGCATCCATCAATTAATTGGAATTATTTACGTGGCCAAATCAGCTTGTGCGAAGCAAAGTCTGTTGGTGCAACCACATTATATTTGCCGTTCTGAATTTGGCGTAGAACCATCGGCTTTGCGATATTATTCCCGAATTCCGAGAATTTTACATGGCCGTAAAATGTGGCCAGGTCAGTTTTGGTCAGTGCATCACGGATTTTTTCTTTGTCCAATGTTCCTGCACGCTCAAATGCATCCTTGAATACATATACAGCAGCAGAAGCCTGGGCCAGCTGATAAGGAACTGATTTATCTGCATAATCAGAATAGGTCTTTTTGATCTCATCGTTGAATTCAGCAGCGGAGCCAAAAATCGGATCTTTGTAGGTCAGGGTTTCTGCCCATTGAGTAGCACAAAGGTAACCGTCAGCGGTCGCGCCATATTTACCAACCAGATCAGCAGACTCACAATGGGTCATGGCAACCATAGGAATGGAAAGTTTCATTTCAGCGATTTGACGTGTCGCAGTACCGGCACCCTTTGAGTGGCCGGAAACAACCAGAAGATCAGGTTTCAAAGCCTTGATTTTGGTCATTGTTGCGGTCATATCGGTGAGATTACGCGGCAGTTTGTCATCAATGACAATGGTAAGGCCGTGTTTTTTAATATCGTCTATAACACCGGCACGCACATCAAGAGAAAACGGATCGTTTTCAAATGCCAGCGCTACCTTTACGCTTTTAGGGTCTTTGCCGTTTTTCTTCGCGACTTCAGCTGCAAGTGCCACCGCAGATGCAAGGTATTGCTCAGATGTGGAAAGCACAGCAAACAGATATTTGTATCCTTTATTGAACAAAGAGCGCGAAGCGCCTTCTGCTTCAACCATTGGAATTTTATATTTCTCGGTTACCGGAGCAATGGCTTTGGTCAGGCCGGATGAATACGGCCCAAGCATATATTGAACGCCATCCTGATTGATCAACCGTTCTGCCAATTGGCCGCCACGGGCAGGGGTGGACTCATCATCATAATATTTGACCGTAAACTTGTAGGTTTTATCTCCAACCTTTATGCCGCCGGCTGCATTGATTTTATCAATCGCAAAATCATAGCCAATCTTGGCATGATTGCCGGCCGTTGCATATTTGCCGGTCAGCGAAATCGCCGCGCCAAGCAAAATTGTGTTTTCTTCAGCATATGCAGCGGGTGCAGCAACGATGAAAGAGGCTGACAAGGCAATGCCTGTCAGTAATGGTCTATAGTGAAACATATTTTTCTCCCTTGGTACTTCACATTTTTGTTTTTTTATCAATCACACTAAGCTCTCTTCGAGGTAAAAATCAAGCCGCCAATATATGTGTATACTAAAGTAGGGTGTAAGAAAAAGTTGCGTTATTTACAGCTAAAATGTGCAAGTGTTTACCGGTGAGTAACGCCAACAGGATGAAATCAATGAAAAAATACGATCTCGCCGTCATTCCCGGCGACGGCATTGGCAAAGAAATTATTCCCGCTGGTGTTGAAGTGCTTGCGGCAATCGCCAAGCAGGATGGTGGTTTTTGCTTCGAATTTAGCGAATTTGACTGGGGTAGCGATTATTATAATGCCCACGGCTTAATGATGCCAGACAATGGAGCTGAGCAGTTAAAGCGGTTTGATTCGATTTATTTTGGCGCAGTGGGTGCACCCAATGTGCCTGATCATATCACCCTGTGGGGCTTGCGTTTGGCGATCTGTCAGCCGTTTGACCAATATGCTAATATCCGCCCAACCCGAATTTTGCCTGGTATTAAAAGCCCTCTGGTGGGCGTTGGTGCGGCCGATCTCGACTGGATGATTGTGCGGGAAAATTCCGAAGGTGAATATGCGGGGCAGGGCGGTCGCTCGCACAAAGGTCTGCCGGAAGAAGTCGCAACCGAGGTTTCAATTTTCACCCGCGCAGGCGTTACCCGCATCATGCGGTTTGCCTTCAAACTTGCACAATCGCGCCCACGAAAACTGTTGACTGTGGTAACAAAATCCAACGCCCAGCGTTTTGGCATGGTGTTGTGGGATGAGATCGCCGCCGAGGTCGCAAGCGAATTTCCCGATGTTCAATGGGATAAAATGCTGGTCGATGCGATGACCGTGCGCATGGTGCAAGACCCTTCTTCGCTGGATACTATTGTCGCCACCAATCTGCACGCGGATATATTGTCTGACTTGGCCGCCGCATTGGCCGGCTCGATCGGCATTGCACCGACCGCAAACCTCAACCCGGAAGGCACTTTTCCCTCAATGTTTGAACCCATTCATGGGTCGGCCTTTGATATTACTGGCAAAGGTATAGCCAACCCTGTCGCCTCGTTTTGGAGCGCCTCAATGATGCTCGATCATCTGGGTGAGACAGCTGCGGCTGCGCGGTTGATGGAGGCAATCGAACGCGTCACCGCTGACACATCATTGCACACCCCGGATTTAGGCGGTATGGCCACAACCCGTATGGTAACCGATGCCGTGCTGGAGGTTATCCGGGGCTGGAACGGGTGAGGGGGTGCTTTTCCTTCTCCCCATGTGGGAGAAGGTGGGTGCGAAGCGGTCGGATGAGGGGGTGGAAATCGAACCTATTTCAAAATATCCGTATCAAAGTAATTTACCAGCGAGGTGGTGAACTCTTTTGCGGCACCCCATGCAAGTTCGGGGGATGATTTAGCATAGGCAAAAAGCTCGGCGCTGGTTGGAACGCGCATTGCGCAGACGGATAATTCATCTTCGGATAATGTCAGTTCAGGATCGACGGCTCGCTTGAGAGCGGCCATATCTTTCACATTACTGCATAGGTCCTTAAGCGACAGGGCTGTCATCGAGACCACGACAACAATGCTGGTTGCAGGAATGATTTTCCCCGCCATTGATGAAAGTTTGCGCTTTGCTGAGAGCAAAGACCTTTTTGTGATGCGCCTCGATGTTGAATTGATTCGTTTGAGCAGTAATTTTCTGTTGTTTTTGAGTTTTGCGATGGCCAACCGTTTCGACTTCAGCTCTTTCACCGCTTTATTGGCTTTCATCTGGAGCTTTTTGCTGTTTTTACGTTCAAATGCCACCTGACTCCGAAGTTTGGTGGCCGCGATTTTGTTTCTGCTTGCAACCGATCTTAGTCCTGTAGCGGATTCAAAGGCTGATGATGCAAGATTGTAAATTGTTCCTCCAACAAACATTGAAACATTCAATGTGAGTGAAGCAAGCAAGGCAAAACCCAGAATGCCGAATTTAATCATGAGGTGACCTTGTTTTTGTGGACCCGTTATCTGCTTTGAATACAAAATTTTGGTTTTTTTGAGAGGCTGACAGCCTCTTCATCCCATCTGTTCGTGCCAGGTGTTTGCTGTTTGATTTTACTATAAATAAAGTAATTACAAGATAATTTAATCGACGTAACTATACATAAATAGAAATACTAGAAATATAAGTTGTGTGGTATTATTCACAGATTAAAACCAATGGTTGCTTTATTAATTTTCCTGTAATCAGTTTGCCAATTTATAGTTTTGGCGAGGATGATTTATGTGAATTCATTTTTATTTTATTTTAAGGGTAGTTATTATGAAGTTACCTCATTCAGAACCAGAAATATGTGGATCAAGACGTGCAAAAAATGCAGAACGGCTACGCATTCTTGCAGCGCAAGCATCAAGGCTTCGCCCCCATGCCCTAACTAAAGCCAATGGAGAGGAAAACGATCATGGTCCAGTATATCCGGCAAACTTTACCAAGGGTTTGAAACACGACAAAAATGGCTTACTTGCAAATGCCGTAGATTATCGGTGTTTTGTTGCTGGGATCAATTCTCATGATACCACTTTGTTTGAGAAGGACGTCGCAACTGCTAAGTCCCGTGGCGTAAAATTTAATTGCTATCCGCTGGAAAAGGGCTGCGAAGAATTCATTGACGATAATGGCAAACCCAAAGACGTTGGGTGGCGCGGCTGGGAAAGCCCGCGTGCCGGTCATGTTTATGAATTGGAAGGCCCTGATGCCGGGTCCGTCGCCATGGCTCCGGCACCACGAATTGGATCAAGCGAACTGGCCGCCGAAATGGCTGAAGTTTATTCATTGGCACTGCTGCGCGATGTACCGTTTACCACCATAAGTGACGGTGGAGGCAAAAAGTTATGTCCTTCATCAGACGAGCCTGGTGAGTCGATCTTGTCGGCTGATGAAATTATTAAAGCTTTGAATAGCATGACGTTTTTCGAATTGAACCCGAATGGCTTGCCCAACTCTTCAACACCTCACCATACAGATGATATGGGCTTAAATGGATTTGAACGTAACCGGCGTCGCGCTCGCACTGGTTCATTGACCAAATTACTGTCGTTAGAAAATGTATTCAGGGGATCGACAAAAGGCGCACAAACCGGTCCTTATATTTCACAATTTATGCTGATTGGTGCCGGTTCAATCGCCTGTGATGTCAAAGGAGGCCGTTCGAGTTATCCAGGCAAGGAGGCCCAATTTGATCTTGAAGACGGATTTATTCCTTATGGTGCGATAACCATTGATCAGCGGGTTATCACCCACAAAAATTGTCTTGATCATATGACCAGTTGGGAAACATGGTTGGATGTACAGAATGGCGCAGATTTTGGTGGCACAGACAAGTTTGAAAAGACCCGTCGCTTCATTACAACGCCGCGGGATTTGGCAACCTATGTACATTATGATCAGTTGTATGAAGCCTATCTCAACGCCTGTATTATTATGCTGGATCTGGGTATTCCAGCTTCAAAAGGGTTTCCGGAAAAAAGCCCGTCCGGCACCCGCGCTGCATTCGCCACCTATGGCGGCCCGCACATTTTGTCATTGGTGACAGAGGTGGCGACCCGTTGTCTAAAAGCAGTACGGCGGCAAAAATTCAACTATCACCGCCGCGGTCGGCCGGAAGCCTTGGGCGGACGGTTGACTTTGACTGAGCTGGGTATCGGCAATCGTCTTGAGTGCGCAGAAGATGCCTTTAGAACCACACACGGAGAAATTCCTGAAATAATCAGGAAAGCCATTGTCGAGCACAACAGGGCGCAGAATACAGAAGAGATGGCCGAGATGCGCGGTTTTGAATGTAAAAAATGTCTGCCTGACGGTAAAAATAAAGAGATGATCGATGAAGGCACCTTTAACGATAGTAACCTTCTGCTACCCATGTCGTTCCCGGAAGGGTCTCCGATGCACCCGGCCTATGGGGCGGGGCACGCCACAGTGGCTGGTGGCTGTGTGACTTTGCTCAAGGCATTTTTTGAAATGTACGATGATTGCGATAGTGGTGTTGAGCGAAAGCTCGTTGACGGTAACGGCAATCCTATTCTTTTCGTACCAACTGCCGACGGTTCAAAGTTAACGCCCGACAAAAAACATAAAGATGCACTGACCATTCAGGGAGAGCTTGACAAACTGGCGGCTAATATTTCCATTGGGCGTAACATGGCGGGAGTGCATTATTACTCCGATTATTACGACAGTTTGCGCATGGGCGAGCGGGTGGCCGTTGGCATTTTGATGGAACAATGTCCAAGCTTTGGCGAGGTCCTTGAGTGCACATTCAAATCCTTTGACGGCGATCATATCACCATCTCTGGCGAAGCTGAAAGCGCAGCATCCATGTCGATCATCGATTGTGATGGAAACACTGTTGACCCACGCGACTGGTGGTTGCGCCATACTGTTGGAGAGGCTTTTTCAGAAGACCTGTAGTCAAGATTCATGCAAGAGCGTGTCATGTATACATTGACACGCTCAAGGTCGTGACAACGGCCCGGCGCTTATGCGCCGTCCTCGTGGAGCGATGCACATAGCACATCTTGCGTGAGCGAAACAAAACCAGACTGGTTCAATCAAAGAATGAAACAGTCTAATAAGCGGCCGGCATTTGCGACAATTTACACGCGCTTGTCGGCCTCAATTATGTTCGTCCCGTCCTCACGGCTTCCCCAAAAGCCTCAAACAGGGCGCGGTTGACCGGGTTGGTTTGCGGGTCATATTCCGCATGCCACTGCACCCCAAGCGCAAAACCCGGCGCATCGGCAATGCTGATCGCTTCCACGGTCGTATCTTCCGCAACCCCTTCGATGATAACCCGTTTGCCCGGCTGCAAGACGCCTTGCCCGTGTAGCGAGTTTACTCTTATCAGGTCTTTCCCGTAAATTTGCGCAAACTTGCCATCGGAAATAAGGCGCACCTCATGCCGGTCGGCAAACACCACTTCCGGGTCCGGGTGCACTTCGCCGGTTTCCAGCCGTGGCATCCGGTGGTTCATGCGGCCGGGAATATCGCGGATTTCCGGGTGCAGTGAGCCACCAAAGGCGACATTCATTTCCTGCATGCCGCGGCAAATACCGAAAAGCGGAATACCTCGCTCAACACAGGTGCGGGTGAGTTGCAGTGACAGCGCATCGCGGTTCTCATCATAGGGTTCATAGGCCGGGTTTGGCTCGGTGTTAAATTCTGATGGGTGCACATTGGCCCGCGCCCCGGTCAGCAATATGCCGTCAACGCTCGCAAGCAGTGCTTCAATATCGGTAATATCGGGTGCACCGGCAAATATAAGCGGCAGCGCTCCAATCACATCAGCAATGGCGCGCAGATTGCTTTCGCCCGCAAGCTGGGTATTGAAGCGGTCGTCTATACGGTAAAAATTACCGATGACCCCGATAACGGGCTTGGTCATGTTGGAACCTTTGATATCATGAATTTGCAAAAGTAATTCATGCGCGCGATTATTTGTGCAGTCAAGAATTGTCGTTCGACATGCGTCATGTTTACATGGAAACAGTCAGGCTGCGATTGGAGCCTGACTTGCAAATTGATGAAATTAATTTGAGGGCGGAACCGACCCGATGCGAATGCATCGCTCCCGCGAAGGCCGGGCACAGCTCAAGTTGCACGTTGAGCAACGCGAAGCGCAAAACTTGAGCCACTAGAAAAGCATCAAGTGGCCGTGAGCGAAAGAAAATAGAGTGTACCCGTCAAAGACGGACACGCTCTAAGAGAATATCGGTTCCATAAGGATATATCAAATTTGCAGTCCGAGTGATTGCACAAATTTTATAAAATCTGGAGGCCTAAAAAACGGCTCCATATAGAAGTCTTATAGCAATCAGCGTCAGGATGGTTTTCAAGCCGATGCGAAAGAATTTCTCTGGCAGGCGCAATAATAGTTTTTTGCCGCTCCATGTTCCCAAAAAGCCAAACAGGAGCAATCCGGCCAGAAGCGGAATATATTGCCCGAACGCAAACCCCAAAAAACCGAATACAATTATCTTCAGCGAGTGCTGAATAGACATAAGCATGGCGTGGGTCGCGACCACTTGAGCGCGCTTTTTACTTGATGCGGCCACGAAGGGTGCAATCAGCGGCCCGGTCGCACCAACAAACATGGTGAGAAAACTGCTCACCATGCCCACATTAAAGAATGCAAGATTACCCGGCCGCCGAGCGCTGAACTTTGGTGCCCAGGTGGAATACAGGATAAATAGCGCCAATACGAATTGCAAAATGGGTGTTGGCAGTGAGATAACAAATTTGCCTCCAATCAACGCACCTATAAGAGTGCCGGCCAAAAATACCGGAATAACGCGCCCAAGAACATCTTTGGCCATCAATGTTGCGCGCCCAATGTTTGATCCGATTTGTACAACACCATGAAGCGGTATTAAGATGGGGGCAGGTAAATATAATGCCATGACCGCCAGTACCAAACCGCCGCCGCCAATGCCCATTGAGGCGGAAATGAAGCTGCCAGCGAACGAAACGACGCATAATATCACGAATATCGACGGCTGAATTACCCAAGTCTGGGTAGCGAAATCAAAAGCGGAGAGGAAAGTTTCCAGTGTTTTGCCCGTTTTTTTAGGTGCATGTGGCCATTTTCGAAAAAATGCAGACACCTTCTCTATACAAAAAAACCAATATATATCGGTATGCAAAATAGCGGGACTAAAATAATTAGAAGTAGCGAAATATTTAATGTTCCTAAGCCGCTGTATCAAAACACCTGTATTTGGTTAAAGCTTTTGCACAAATTTCCAAATGTTTTGGCGAAAGATGTGCATATCGAAGTGTCATTTGTAGTGTCCTGTGGCCCAGGAAGTCTTGAATCCGTTTGATGTCCACTCCAGATTGCGCCAGCCTAGAAGCGCAGGTGTGTCGAAGAATATGTGGCACTACAAGCCGATCATTTGCCATTCCTGATCGAGACTTTGCATCATTCCAGGCGCGTAAAAATTTGTAATATTTAATGTGTGTAAATGGTCCTGAAAGCCCGGCGTTTTTCAAGCTTGCTAGAACTGTATCGACTTGCTGTGTTGTTGGAATGGTTCTGGGGGTCTTAGATTTTGTTTCCCAAAATGTAATTGTATGCTCGAAACAGTCTGACCAGGACATATTGAGCGCCTCACCAATTCGAGCGCCCGTGTCAACTAAAAACATTGCTAACAATTTGTAGTCATTATGAATATCGCCCAATGCAGCAAATATTGCCTCCTCCTCAGATAGGCTTAGAAACCTGATTCTGCTGTTGTTTTCCGGCAATTTCGTGAACTCTGGCAATCGTTCGAGTTTGCCATTTTTATGGTGCTTCCTTAACAGCTTAGAAAGCAGAGATAGTTTTCTGTTTATTGTCGAATTTCGATTACCTTTTTTTCGAAATGCAATTATCAGCTGGTCCAGCAACTCATTATTGTAGGATCGAAGGTCCTGCCTTCTCATGATTTCATATATCTCATGTGCATAGGCATGGCATGATTCCTTGTGTTTGTTTTTTTCCCAAAGAAGATCGCTATAAGCCAGCCATAACTCCAATATGTCATCGAATTGAACAGGTTTTATTTGAGTGGGTGGTCGACAATGTCCCTCACTTGTCAAGTTATTCAATGATTCTTGTAATATAGATTCATGCTCGAATGATTTTTTCATTGTATTTTCCTTGTTTTTCCGCCGAAATATGGCGGTTGAAAGTTTAAATACATTCTATTCGTGCAATAGTTGTTAATGGCAGGCATAGGAAAACACTGATTGGATATAATCATCCAGCCAGTGACAGAATTTAAATATATATACTTACCTTAGGTAATTAAGTTTTTTTACTTAGGGTAAGAGTTGTTTGTCTATTCATAATACAGTTAATATAGTGCCAGCGTCAGTGCGGAGTAATAAAGCGAATAAAACCACCTGATTTACAACACTTGTTTGGTTGTTCCCAAGGGGACTTGGTAAAGACCCCTTGGGATATTATTTTCTGATGCGGCGTTAAGTTAGAATGAGCGCACTACGCGAAGGCGGAATTCCTTGTATTTACCTTCACCGAATACTGCTTCAGGTCGAATGGATAGACCAGCGACAGGGTTCCAGTGTGTGCCAACGCTGAAAAGACCAGCATTTTTAAAGTCAGCATCGGTATAGCCACCCCAAACGGTAATTTGTGAGTTCAATGTGTATGCTATTGAAGCACCCCACTGCCACTGAGTGCGCGCAGCAGCATAAGCTGCTGGAGACAAATAACCCGTTACATAACGTGTACTGCCATTATCACCAGAATACCAAGCGTGAATGAGGAGGTTTTCGATTGCGGTAATGTCAGCTGACACTTTCCAAGCAAGCTCGTTTACAGATGAGTCATAAATGACTGTACCCGCAACACGACCGAAGCTAGCTGCCGAGTATGATGCACCAAAGTATGCGTCATATGGATCAGCAGCAGTTGAAATAGCAGCCGTGCTTGTTGAATCCTGAACACCGATGGTAGCGGAGAAACCGTTAGCAGCGAATGTATAATCAAGGAAAATAGCCTGATCGTAGTTGTAATAACCATCTGTGTCAGCGCCGTGTGACAATCCATAACCATGGTTGGTTGTGAAGAATGTGTCGGAATAACCAAGACGAAGACCGCCAAGCTGGATCAATGCGCGATCGACAACAGCATTAGCATCGCCACCACCAGATGCATTGCCACCCTGAATACGAAGCTGTGAGCGAAGTGTGCCCCAATCAGTTTCGTTACGAGCATCAATGTTCAAGCGACCACGATATTGCCACTCGGTAGTTTTTGCAGCAGGCGTGGATGCGACAGAATATATATCTGCACCGCCAACTGTACCAATCAGTGTGCCACCTGAAGGTACAGCAGAACCGGCTGCTACAGATGTTGTACTATATGTAGTCGTTCCAGGACCACCATTATCACGATAAACAAAATCTGTACGGACATAGCCGCCAATTCTCATGCAGGTTTCAGTTCCTGGGATGTAGAAAAAGCCTTCACCATAGGTATCGCAGACTTTTACATATTCCATTGGCTCTGGTTCAGCAGCGAAAACAGCATCAGCAGCATTAGCGCCGGATACTGTCATCATCGCAGCAGCAGAGCCGAGAAGAAGGGATTTAAGTTTCATGTTCTGATCTCCAGTCAAATATGGAGCCAGGTGCGTTTATGAAAGATACACGCCAGACCGCAATTTCAGCAGAATATGGATAAGCCTGGAACTTTATCCCGGTCATTCGCCTTATGATCAATATAAGAATGTCAACAAGACCAATGAGGTATGCAGGGCGTGCTGGGAATAGTAGTGGTTTGCTGTTCGCTGAGTTCGTGGACGCTATGTCTCTGCAACGTCTAATTTCGCACCCCCGAAATATTCCATTGAATTAAATAAAATGCGAACTGCTGCCCGATCAGGTTTTGCACCGGCTAAATGTCGAAGTCCGGAAAGCCGCGGCTATTAGCAATATGAATGAGCCAATTCATCGAACTCATGCTTTTGAGCCGGGTTCTCGGTTCGGCTCTGATTCTGTTTCAAAATGAGTCACATGTGGACAGGAATCCTCAGATTTGGCATTTTGATCACGCAATTTAAGTGATTGTTAACCGCATTTTACCGGTTGAAGGCAAAAACCGTGTCATTTGTGCAACAGACAAAAATGGAATGACAAATTGGCGGGTATTTCGATAAAAACCCTTTGCGTTCGATGCGTGGGTGAATATTGTGCACTCAGGACAAGGCGCAAACTTCAAACGTGTCTGACCTAATTCAACGGACCTTGTGTCCAATCTAATGGACTACAAGTCCTGACAATATGTTTATTGACTGGAGATCAGAACATGAAACTTAAGAGCCTTCTTCTCGGTTCTGCTGCTGCAATGATGGCAGTATCTGGCGTAACTGCTGCAAATGCTGCTGATGCTGTATTTGCTGCTGAGCCTGAACCAATGGAATATGTAAAAGTCTGCGATACCTATGGTAAAGGCTTTTTCTACATCCCGGGAACTGAAACTTGCCTGAAATTCAGCGGTTATGTCCGTTCAGAATTTATCTACAACGATAATGGTGCAGGTACAGAAACTACCGATTGGCGCTATCGCGCTCGCTTGAACGTCGATGCTCGTAACGAAACTGATTGGGGCACACTGCGCTCACAGATTCGTATTCAGGGTGACGGCCGTGGCGGTGCAGATGCAAACGCTACAATCGATCGTGCTTTGATCAGCCTCGGCGGTCTGCGTCTTGGTTATTCCGACACATTCTTCACAACCAACCACGGTTATGGTTGGCAGTATGCAGCTAACGATGGTTACTACAACTACGACCAGGCTGTATTCCTTGATTACACATTCGCTGCTAACGGTTTCTCCGCTACCATCGGTGTTCAAGACTCAAACAGCACTGCAGCCGTATTGACTTCTGCTGATCCATATGACGCATACTTTGGTGCATCTTATGCTGGTTCATGGGGTCGTATTGCTGGTACAGCCATCTATGACTCATCTGTAAATGAGCTTGCTTGGAAAGCATCCGTAGACATTACTGCAATCGAAAACGTTGGTATCCACGCTTGGTATTCTGCCGATAATGGTGCAACTCAGTATGTAACTGGTTATGTTGCACCTGGTGTTGAATGGCAGTGGGGCGTAGACGTTTCCTATAAAGTGAGCTCACAGTTCACCGTATGGGCCGGTTACACCGATGCTGACTTTGTTGATGCCGGTACATTCGGTGTTGGCGCTCACTGGAACCCAATTTCTGGACTGTCTATCCGTCCTGAAGCTTTGTTCGGTGAAGGCGGTTCTACTCAGGTTCGCCTGCGTGTCGTACGTTCTTTCTAATCAGTTAACCTGATCTGAAATATGGAAAACCCGGTAGGTTACTACCGGGTTTTTTGTTGTCTTGATTTTGGGTTAATTGAAAGCCAGTCTATTTACCAGCGATTTGCGTCAAATTACGCTCTGGAAGAATTTTCTTTCTTGACTTGCCGCAGATTACCAAGCAACTAGCAAATATTCCCAAATCCATTGGACTTCTAAAATGACCCTTGCTCAAAACTTCGTAGAAAAATATGCGCTCACATTTCCCGGACAGGGAAGTCAGGCAATTGGTATGGGCAAAGCAATTGCCGAAGAGTTTCCGCAAGCCAGGGCAATATTCGATGAAGTTGACGATGCATTGGGCGAAAAACTGTCATCCATAATATGGGATGGTTCCATAGAAACACTGACATTAACATCGAATGCCCAACCAGCATTAATGGCGGTGAGCCTCGCAGTTCTGCGTGCAATGGAATCCAGGGGCTTCAATGTGACAGATGCGAAATTTGTTGCGGGCCATTCATTGGGAGAATATTCCGCATTGGCCGCATCCGGTGCAATTTCAGTGGCAGATACGGCAAAATTGCTCCGCATTCGTGGTAATGCAATGCAAGATGCGGTGCCGGTTGGTATCGGAGCTATGGCGGCTATTATTGGGCTTGATGGCGATGTCCTCAAAACCCTTTGCGAAAAGCACACATCAGATGAAGCCTCAGCCCAGATCGCCAATGATAATGGCGGTGGTCAATTGGTAATTTCAGGCCATAAACAGGCGATCGATGCCGTGTGTGAAGATGCCAAGGAAGCAGGGGCCAAACGCGCTTTGATTTTGCCTGTTTCAGCCCCCTTTCACTCTATATTAATGCAACCTGCAGCAGTCGCCATGCGGGAGGCCCTTGAAAATGTAGAGATAACCGCACCTTCAGTACCATTGATTGCCAATGTGCTTGCGGCTCCGGTGAGCGATCCCGTGAAAATTCGAACCCATCTTGTCGAGCAGGTAACGGGTCAGGTTCGATGGAGTGAGAGTATTTCCTACTTGGCAAGCCACGGTGTGAAGGGCCTGTTGGAAATTGGTGCGGGAAAGGTCTTGACCGGGCTTGCCCGCCGAATAGATAGAAGCCTGACAGGTAGAGCAGTGAATACGCCTGATGACATCAGCGCGCTGCTTGACTAAACACAAAAACTCAAAGGAATTTACAAATCATGTTTGATTTGAACGGTAAAACCGCATTTATCACCGGCGCTTCCGGTGGAATAGGCGAATCAATCGCCAGAATGATGCATGCTCAAGGTGCGAAAGTAGGCCTACATGGCACGAGAGTTGAGAAACTTAAAGCACTTGCGGCTGATTTGGGCGAGGGCGCTTATATATTTGCAGCAAACCTGTCAGATCGTGAAGAAGTCGCAGGCCTGATCAAGCGTGCTGAAGAGGAAATGGGTGACATTGATATATTGGTCAACAATGCCGGCATCACCAAAGACGGGCTGTTTGTTCGCATGTCGGATGAAAACTGGGATGCCGTTTTGGAGGTCAATTTGACCGCCGCATTCCGCCTTACCAGGGATGCGGCTTATCCCATGATGCGCCGCCGCAAAGGCCGGATTATCAATATCACCTCTGTTGTGGGCGTGACCGGCAATCCCGGACAAGCCAATTACTGCGCTTCCAAAGCCGGTATTATCGGCATGTCGAAATCCCTGGCGATGGAGATTGCCAGTCGCGGGGTGACCGTAAATTGCATAGCGCCGGGCTTCATTGAAACGCCGATGACTGCTGCGCTGAATGACAAGCAAAAACAAGCAATTTTGGCAAATGTACCGGCAAAACGTCTGGGCACTGGAGATGAAATTGCCAGCGCCGTTGTATGGTTGGCGGCTGATGAAACCGCTTACGTGACTGGTCAAACCATTCACGTAAATGGCGGCATGGCGATGATTTAAATCATCTGCAGCTTTGCCACGTGCGATAATATTAAAGCACTTCACCTATTGGTTCAGTTGGTGCGCTTCACGTTGCTCAACGTGCGATTTGAATTGACCCGCGAACGGATGGCCAGCCGGAGGGCTGGGCGGAAAAGCCTAACTAGCGAATAAAATCTAATTATACTTTTCTTCTTCCGCATAAAATTCATCAAATCCTACAACGGTTTGTAGCTCATCGAAGCCCATCGACGGGGCGGGTGGCATGCCCGTTTTGAGTGCCGCAAATGCTGCCTGCATTGCATTGATGGAAGCCATCAGCCCGGTAAATGGATAGGTCGCGATTGAAAAACCGAGTTTTTCCAATTCAGCCGGAGAGAGGAAAGGTGTAAGGCCACCTTCCAGCATATTGGCCATTTTCGGGCCTTCCACTTCGACGCAAATGCGTTGCATTTCTGCAATGCTGCGCGGTGCTTCAATAAATGTCATGTCTGCGCCAATTTCGCGAAATACCCGCGCCCGCGCAATTGCTTCATCCAGGTCATGTGTGCCGCGTGCATCTGTTCGCGCGAGAATCAGTATATCCGCCCCCTCATTGCGCGCATTAACGGCCGCACTGATTCGCGCCTCGGCCTCCTGCCGGTCCACAACCTGCTTGCCTTTTGTATGGCCGCATCTTTTAGGCGATTGCTGATCTTCAATCATCACGCATGCCATGCCCGCATTGGCATAAGCATTGACCGTTCGTTTGACGTTGACAGCACTCCCGTGGCCGGTATCTCCATCACCGATGATTGGAATTGATGTGACATTAGCAATATTTCGAGCCTGATCAATCATCTCAGAAACTGAAATTTGCCCGGTGTCGGGAAGCCCAAGCCTAGCCGCTGACACACCGAATCCACTCATAAATGCCAGCGGAAAATCGGCTTGCTCGATCAGTTTTGCTGAAAGTGCATCATGGCAACAGGGTGTTACGATGAGGTTTCCCTGGGTAAACAGGTTTCGAAGGGTGTTTGTTTTTGTATTCATAGGATTTCTGAGCTGGTGAGTTTGAATGAAATTGGTAAAATTATCGGCTGTTTAACTTGATTTTTCATCAGTTTGCACGGTTTAAGTGGAAAACTACAGTTTTTGTCGCGAATCTTTTCAATTGAATCCATCATTAAACTTGATCTGTTGAGACTTGCCCATTAACTAGGGGCTGAATGATTTGTAACCATCAAGGAATACCTCATGAGTGATACCGTCGAAGGCGTAAAGAAAATTGTTGTTGAACATCTTGGCGTTGATGCCGATAAGGTTATTGAAAGCGCCAGCTTCATTGACGATCTTGGCGCAGACAGCCTAGATACTGTAGAATTGGTAATGGCATTTGAAGAAGAATTTGGCGTTGAAATTCCTGATGATGCCGCAGAAACCATTTTGACCGTTGGCGATGCTTGCAAGTTTATCGACGCAAACAAAAGCTGATTTAAATACCAGGCAATTAGCCTGGCATCATTTTTTGGCACGTTCGCGTGCCAAAAAAAATATGTGGCGGATTGATCTATGAGACGTGTAGTTGTCACCGGCATCGGCATGGTTTCCCCCTTGGGGTGCGGTGCAGATATTACTTGGTCCCGTATTCTGGAAGGTAAATCTGCCACAAAACGCATAACCAGTTTCGAGGTTGAAGATCTGGCAGCGCAGATCGCTTGCCAGATACCGCTTGGTGATGGCTCTGATGGCAGCTTTAATCCAGATGACTGGATGCCACCAAAAGAGCAACGCAAGGTTGATCCCTTTATTCTCTATTCTGTTGCGGCGGCTACCCAGGCTTTGGACGATGCCAACTGGCACCCTGAATCCTATGAAGATCAAATCACCTCCGGTGTGATGATCGGCTCTGGAATTGGCGGCTTACAGGGAATTCAACAAACGGCCCTGTTGTTGGAAGAGCGTGGTCCACGAAGGGTTTCACCGTTTTTTATTCCCGGTCGTTTAATCAACCTATGTTCCGGCCATGTTTCTATTCAGCATGGTCTTAAGGGGCCGAATCATTCTGTTGTGACAGCTTGTTCAACAGGCGCCCATGCTATTGGTGATGCTGGCCGGATGATTATGCTGGGTGATGCCGATGTTATGGTAGCGGGCGGTGCGGAATCCCCTGTGTGCCGCATTGCCATTGCGGGGTTTGCTGCCTGCAAGGCACTTTCAACTCAGTATAATGATGCACCCGAAAAAGCATCGCGTCCCTATGATGTGGATCGTGATGGTTTTGTTATGGGTGAGGGAGCTGGTGTTGTTGTGCTCGAAGAACTTGAGCATGCACGTGCCCGTGGTGCAAAAATTTACGGCGAATTAATTGGCTATGGCCTGTCGGGTGATGCGTTTCATATCACTGCTCCATCTGCAGATGGCGATGGAGCTTATCGTTGCATGACCTCGGCTCTTAAAAAGGCTGGCGTTACCCCCGACCAGCTGGATTATGTAAATGCCCACGGCACATCCACTATGGCCGATACGATTGAGCTTGGCGCGGTTGAGCGCGTTGTTGGCGATGCGGCTTCAAGTGTTTCAATGTCATCAACAAAATCGGCGATCGGCCATTTGCTTGGTGCAGCAGGTTCGGTCGAGGCGATCTTCTCACTTTTAGCTATTCGCGACAATATCGTGCCGCCTACACTCAATCTGGACAATCCGGACGTAGAAACTGCGATAGATCTGGTGCCGCATAAAGCGGTTGAAAAGCAGGTAGATGTAGCACTTTCAAATTCGTTTGGATTTGGTGGAACAAATGCATCACTTGTATTTCGTCGGCTACAAGACTGACAAAACTCCTGAATACCGGGCTTCGTTTTGAGGACGTAAGGCAGCAGGCAATAACAAAATATGGACCAGTTGGTTGTGAATGAATGTTAACAACTGGAATAATTTCCTGATTTAGCCATAATCTTAATTGATTCTGTGTTTCAGAATATGCAATCCAAAACAGAAGTACATAATCGTGAATTCCAGAAATCCTGAATATTTGACCCCGGTGCCAGAAGTATCCGCAAACCAGTTTGGCCATGCAAACGATGATGCGCCGCTAAATGATCCTGTCTTTATACCCGACGATGTCGATAAGGCATCAAGACGTTCGCTCAAGGCGCGCAACAAGGCTGTCATATTTTTCAATTTTTTAATGTCGAGCGCGGTTATGTCCATCGTGCTGATCGGTGTTGCAATTTTCCTTGGCAAGCAGAGCTTTGATGCGCCGGGGCCGTTGAAAGAAGATATTACAGTCGCGATTTCCAAGGGCTCCGGGTTGGATGCTATTGCGAACAAGCTGGAACGAGAAAATGTTATAGATCAACCTTTTTTGTTTAAGATGGGTGTGCGTGCCTACAAGGCGCAACGAAAGTTGAAAGCTGGCGAATTTGCATTCAGCCCGGCCATGAGCATGCGTGAGGTCATGGAAACCTTGACCAAAGGCAAGGCTATTCTTTATGCATTTACCGTTCCTGAAGGGCTAACGTCAATTCAGATATTTCGCCGCCTGGCAAGTAATAGTACGTTGACCGGTGAAATGCCTGCGGTTCCTGCTGAAGGCACCCTGTTGCCCGAAACCTTTAGTTTTCAGCGCGGCGATACCCGCGAGAATATTGTTAAGCAAATGTTGGATGGGCAAAAGAAAGTCTTGGACGAGATTTGGAAAAACCGCGATCCAAACCTGCCGATTTCCACGCCGGCCGAACTTGTAACACTTGCCTCAATCGTAGAAAAAGAAACCGGTGTCGGCCATGAGCGACCATTGGTGGCTTCAGTTTTCATTAATCGCCTCAATAAAGGTATGCGTTTGCAATCTGACCCAACCATTATCTATGGTATTTTCGGTGGGGCGGGCAAGCCTAGGGACAGGCCGATTTATCGCTCTGATATTAGAAAGCCGACTCCCTATAATACCTATACAATTCCTGCATTGCCGCCCGGGCCAATCGCAAATCCTGGCCGCGCGGCAATGGAAGCTGTTGCTCGTCCGGCAAAATCGGATTACCTGTTTTTTGTGGCCGATGGCACCGGAGGTCATGTTTTTGCAAAGACGCTGAAAGAGCATGAAGCAAATGTTGTAAAATGGCGCAAAATTGAAAAACAGCGCGCCGCAAAAGCCGCCGAGGCTGCAAAGGCCGCAAAAGTTGAGGCCGCAGCACCAAAAGAATAAGAATTCAGTCTGGGGGATTATTGTCTAATTTAAACCTGCAAAGCATGACAGGCTATGCCGATGCATCCGGTCGTCAGGGCGATGTCGATTGGCATTGGCAGATAAAGTCGGTCAATGGTAAGGGGCTGGACGTGCGATTGCGCATGCCGTCAGGTTTTGAACCTCTCGAGGTTGAGGTGCGCAAACAGTTTTCCAACCGCTTCAAGCGTGGGAATATGCAGGTGGGCCTGAACGTGGAGCGGGAGAGCGCTGCCGGTATTCCCACGATCAATCAAGCCGCACTGGATGCGGTAATTTTGGCAGCAGAACAGGTTTCATCGCGCATTGGCCAGCCCGTTCAAAATGTCGAGGGGCTTTTGTTGCTGCGCGGCGTCTTGGAAATCTCAGATGTAAAAATCAGCAAGGACGAGCAGGTCGCTTTAAACACCGCCGTGCTGGCTGGTCTTCAATCGGCACTGGATGCGCTACAGATAAGCCGTGAAGGTGAGGGCACCGCAATGGGCCGTGTGCTGCTGGATAATCTTGACCAGATCGAAAGACTGACCAAGCAGGCAGAGAATAATCCCGCCCGTTCTGTTGAAGCCATTCAGGCGCGACTTGGTGAGCAGGTGGCTCTTCTAATGCAGAGCGCCAATAACCTCGATGCGGATCGCCTGCATCAAGAGGCGGCTTTTTTGGCCACTAAGGCCGATATACGCGAAGAAATTGATCGCCTTTATGCCCATGTGGAAGCGGTGCGTGAATTGCTGAATGCTGGCGGGCCGGTGGGGCGGAAGCTGGAGTTTCTGGCGCAGGAATTTAATCGTGAGTCCAATACTCTGTGTTCAAAATCCAATGCGCGCGATGTAACCGCAATCGGGCTTGAATTAAAAGTCGTAATAGACCAGTTTCGTGAGCAGATACAGAATCTCGAATAGGGGGCTTGTTTGTCAACTCTAACCATTCCGATTGAACGCCGAGGCTTGATGTTCGTGCTTTCCTCTCCTTCCGGCGCAGGAAAATCAACCATTTGCCGTAACCTGTTACGCGATGAGCCGGAACTGGAAATGTCGGTTTCTGTCACCACCCGCAAACGCCGCGGCAACGAGGTTGATGGCACCGATTATCGGTTTATTTCTGAACGCGAATTTATTGGCATTCAAAAGGCCGACGGATTGCTTGAATCGGCGGAAGTACACGGAAATTACTACGGCACGCCGCGAGAACCGGTAGAGCAGGCGATGGCCGAGGGCCGCGATATGCTGTTTGATATTGATTATCAGGGCGCACTGCAATTGTTTGAAAAAGCCCGCACAGATGTGGTATCTGTTTTTATTCTGCCGCCTTCGATGGAGGAGTTGCGCTCAAGACTGGAGCGCCGCGCCGAAGATGCACCCGAGGTGATTGACCAGCGTTTACAGAATTCTCGCAAGGAGATCGAGCATTGGGGCGAATATGATTTTGTTGTCATCAACAATGACCTCGACAAGGCATTTTCAGAAGTGAGCGCTATTTTAACCGCCGAGCGCCTGCGCCGCGATCGCCGCCCCGGCCTGCATGATTTTGTCGGGACATTGCTAAAGTGAGCACACCCATAGGGTCAAGCCCAAGGGCAGGCTAGCGCAAGCGAACGGGAAACAAAGTGAGCTATAAATTATGAGCGAGATTCTATTTTATCATCTTTCTGAACACACCTTGGAACGCGCCTTGCCGGGCTTGCTGGAAAAATGTTTGGAGCGCGAGTGGAAAGTGGTTGTGCAGTTAGGCAGCGAGAAGCGCCGCGATAGCCTCGATACCCATTTATGGGCCTATCGCGATGATAGTTTTCTGCCCCATGCGGCGGAAGGCTCCCTGCCAAAGGATGATGATGTGGCTGACCAACCGATTTGGCTGACCACCGCAGCAGATAATCCCAATCAAGCAAATGTGCGCTTTA
This sequence comes from Rhizobiaceae bacterium, assembly GCA_026981655.1. Lineage (GTDB taxonomy): Bacteria > Pseudomonadota > Alphaproteobacteria > Rhizobiales > Rhizobiaceae > SZUA-100. The sequence continues at coordinate 29,761 of JALSIJ010000036.1, forward strand.
TGGTCGATGGCGCTGAGCCGCCGGATCTTTCAAGTTACACAAGAGCCATCTATATGTTTGATGGTCATGACAATGATGCGGTCGCACAGGCACGCCTGCGCTGGAAGGCGGAGAAACAGGCCGGTCATCAGATCACCTATTGGCAGCAGAATATTAATGGCGGCTGGGAGAAGAAAGCTTAAATCGCACGTA
>JALSIJ010000037.1 GCA_026981655.1 Rhizobiaceae bacterium
CTGCACTGGTTCTTTGCGGTGCGCACAGCGCCGACCGGGTGATGATTGCAGGCAAATGGCAGGTTGAAGATGCAATGCCCAGGGGCGTGGATGTGGGCCAACTGCGCTTTGAACATGGCGAAGCGGCAAAAGCATTTCTTGAGGCGCTTTAATGGACACCATTGCCATATTACCGCTTGGTGCAACAGAACAGCATGGCCCTCACCTGCCTTTTGAAACCGATACGATCATTGCTGAAAACATCGCCAAAAGGGTTGTCGCCAAACGGCCAAAGGAAGTGAATGTTCTGCTGCTGGATGTGGAGCCAGTCGGCTATTCACCGGAACATATGGATTTCCCCGGCACGAAAACGCTTACCTTTGATGCGGCAATCAACCGCTGGCTTTCGATTGGTGAGGCGATGCACAAGCGCGATATTCGTAAATTTCTCATGCTCAATGCCCATGGAGGCAATTCACCGCTGATGACCATTGTGGCGCAGGAATTGCGCGTGCGGTTTGATATGCTGGCAGTCGCCACCAGCTGGACGCGGTTTATCAAACAAAGTCCGCTAATTGATGCAAACGAACAGGCCATTGGCATTCATGGTGGTGATATTGAAACCTCCGTCATGCTGGCGCTTCGCCCCGATCTGGTGAGCATGGAAAAGGCTGCAAACTTCCCATCGCTTCAGCAAAAACTGATTGAGAATTATAAGCACCTGCGCGCCTATGGCCCGCATGCCTTTGGCTGGAAAATGAGTGATCTCAACCGCGAGGGTGTGGTTGGCAATGCGCGTGCGGCCACGGCTGAAAAAGGCGAAGCACTGCTGGAACTGGCAGTTGATGGGCTTGTGGAGTTGTTGGAGGATATTGATGGGTTTGAAGGATTTAGTTAAAGCATTCCCGCCCCTCCTTCGTCATCCCGGCCAAGCAAAGCGCGAGCCGGGACCCATTACAATCCTCAACAAATTGAACACTACAATGGGTCCCGGATATTGCTTTCGCAATTCCGGGATGACGTATTTATAATGGTGAGAAAGGGCAAGTAGCCATTTGCAATTCCAACCAAACAAACCCAAAATATTGCTGGCTCAATCTCTTAATCGCACTATATTAGGACTAATTCATTGTTGAGATTTTAGACCCTATGAAAAAACCCATCCCCGTTACTGTCCTCACCGGCTATCTTGGTTCCGGCAAGACCACTCTGCTAAACCGCATATTGTCCGAGAGCCACGGCAAAAAATATGCGGTGATCGTCAATGAATTTGGCGAGATTGGCATTGATAATGATCTGATTGTTTCATCCGATGAAGAAATTTACGAGATGAACAATGGCTGCGTCTGCTGCACGGTGCGCGGCGATCTTATCCGGGTAATTTCCAACCTGATGAAACGTCGCGGCCGCTTTGATGCCATTTTGGTGGAAACCACCGGCCTTGCAGACCCCGCCCCGGTTGCTCAAACTTTTTTCATGGATGAGGACGTGCGCCAATGGGCCCAACTGGATGCGGTGGTGGCATTGGTTGATGCCAAGCACCTGATGTTGCGCCTTAATGATGCGCCGGAGGCCGAAGACCAGATCGCATTCGCCGATGTGGTGCTGCTCAACAAGGTTGATCTGGTCTCCGATGACGAGCGCAAAAATGTTGAGGCAGCAATTCGCACCATCAACCCCCACGCGACCGTCTACCCAACCGAGCGGGCCAATATAGATTTGGACCATATTCTTGATCGCGGTGCCTTTGATTTAACCCGCATATTGGAAAATGATCCGGATTTTCTCAAAGGTTCAGATCACTCCCCAGATCATGATCATCATGATCACCACCATGATCACGATCATACCTGCACCCCAGATTGCGACCACCATGATCACGGCCACGGCGAAAACATCCATGACACCGATATTACCAGCGTTTCACTAAGGGGAACGATGCTAAACCCGGACCTGTTCTTCCCGTGGATCAACAAGATTACCCAGATTGACGGGCCGGATATTCTTCGCCTCAAGGGCATTATTGCCTTTGAGGACGACCCAGACCGTTATGTCATTCAAGGCATTCACATGATTGTCGAGGGAGACCACCAGCGCCCCTGGCACGATGATGAGAAGCGCGAAAGCCGGCTGGTGTTCATTGGCCGCAATCTTAACCGCGAGAAACTAGAACGTACTTTTAAGGCATGCCACGCCTGATGCCGGATATTACAGCAAACCAATTTGGCTCCTATGTGGAATTTGCCGGATTTATCGACGACAAACCGGCATTTGCCCTGTCAGAAGGCATTGTGCAGACTGGCGATGCGACAATTACCCCGCATGACGGGCTGCTTTCAGCCAGCCTTTCGCAAGATCGCAAACAACTTGTAACCGGCGGTGAAGATGGCAAGGTAATGGCCATTGATGGCGATGGAAATACCAAACTGCTGGCAGAACCGCCGCAAAAATGGATTGACCAGATCGCAACCGGGCCAATGGGGCTCGTGAGTTTTGCATCCGGGCGCACCGCCTATGTGGTCAACAATGATGGCACAATCAAAGAATTCACCCATGCCCGCTCGATTGAAGGCCTGTGCTTTGCGCCCAAAGGCAAGCGGCTGGCTATTGCCCGCTATAATGGGGTTTCCCTGTTCTGGACCGGCATGGATGCAGATCCGGTAGAGCTTGAATGGGCCGGTGCCCATACGCGCGTTACCATTTCGCCCAATGGCAAATTCATCGTCACCACCATGCAGGAAAATGCCCTGCATGGCTGGCGAATAGATAATGCTGCCACCGGCGATGGCAAACACATGCGCATGACCGGTTATCCGGCCAAGGTGAAATCCATCTCCTGGTCGGCAAAAGGAAAATGGCTGGCAAGCTCTGGCGCAGAAGCGGCGATCTGCTGGCCGTTTTCAGCTAAGGACGGGCCAATGGGTAAATCGCCCAAGGAACTTGGCACCAGGGGCAATTCTATGGTGACGCTCGTCTGCTGCCATCCGATCAAAGACGTGGTCGCGATTGGCTATGCCGATGGCATGATTTTAGCGGTTAAAATTGATGATGCAAGTGAGGCCGTTTTACGCAAAACCGGTAAAGCCCCTATCAGCACCATGAACTGGGATCAAAAAGGCATACGGCTGGCCTTTGGCAGCGAAGAGGGCGAAGCCGGAGTGATTACGTTATAGAGTGTTTCAATATTTTAATTGAAACAGTGAGGCTTCGATTGGAGCCCTGCTTACAAAGTGATGAAGTCAGACTAAGAAAAATCAGTCTTCCTTAGGGTCCTCATCTTCCAGCGCCCGCCATGCGGCACCTTCAAGGTCGTCATATTGACCGGATTTCAGCGACCACAAAAATGCCGCCAACCCAAGGCCGCCTAAAAACAGGGCAATCGGAATGATGAATATTAAATTGCTCATGCGCCCTGTTCCGGCTTTAAGATCGGCTGCCGGGGAGCCCGGCCACCAGACTTTTCAGATTTCCCAGACTTTAATGTCCGGGGCGCAATTTCACGCGCTCTACCGCCGGGATTGGCAAATTTCAACCGCAACGCATTGAGTATTACCAAAATAGAAGAAGATGACATGGCAAAAGCCGCAAATAGCGGCGTTGCATAGCCGAATACAGCTAACGGGACGGCGATCATATTATAGGTAATCGCCAGTCCAAAGTTTTGCTTAATCAGCGTTTTTGCCATTCGTGAAACCCCGACCGCCCGCGGCACAGCATCAAGACTATCACGCAGGAAAATCATATCGGATGCACTACGCCCCACATCGGCAGCACTTGCAGGCGCAATTGAAACATGTGCACTGGCAAGCGCCGGCGCATCATTAATACCATCACCCACCATCAGGGTTTTGCGCCCCTGACTTGCCAACAATTGCAGCCTTTCAGCTTTCTGCGCCGGTGTAACCCCAAAGGAATAGGCGACATCGCCAAGTTCGGAAGCAATTTTGGCAACATTGGCTTGCTGATCGCCAGAAAGAATTTCGGCTTCAATCCCCATATTCTTTAAAGCACTGATTGAAGATGCCGCCGCCGGGCGCAATTCATCCTGAAATTCAAACAGTTCAAGCAATTTGCCTTCACGCGCGAGCACCACGCCTGCGCCAGCCTTTGCCTTATCAGCATCCGACAAAGCCCAATCTGAGCGGCCCAAACGATATTCGTGCCCCTCGAATTTGGCAATAATACCGCAGCCCGGAACCTCATTCACATCATCCAGTTTAACTAAATCAATGCTATCATCATGGCCCTGCTCGACCAATGCTCTTGAATAGGGATGATGGGAAAAGGATGCCATCGAAACTGCGATTTGCATGATTTTTGCATTATATTCCCGCTTACCGCTCAATTGCGGCATTCCGGAAGTGAGCGTCCCGGTTTTGTCGAATACCGCGTAATCCACTTCGGCCAGTTTCTCCATCGCCACGCCATCCTTGACCATGATACCGTCCGAAAATAATTTGCCAGCCGCCACCACCTGAACAATCGGCACAGCCAGGCCAAGCGCGCAGGGGCAGGTGATAATCAGTACCGCAACAGCCGCATAGGCCGCCTCATGCCAGCCAAAGCCCATAGCCATCCAGCCGATAAAGGTGAACAGCGCCAGCAAATGAACCGCAGGCGCATAAATCGCCGCCGCCCGGTCTGCAATCCGGCGATATTTTTGCTTCCCGGATTCCGCCACTTCCATCATCGTTTGAATTTCAGCAATGAATGAATTGCTGGATGTGGCCACAGCTTCAATTTCCACCGGGGCGGAAAGGTTCATTACCCCGGCACGAAGATGGTCACCCACAGAAACGGTGACCGGGGCACTCTCGCCATTAACAATCGAGCAATCAAAATCGCTGGTGCCGCTGACAATGCGCCCGTCAACCGGAATGCGTTCACCCAGCGGAACGGTAATTTTCATACCCGGTTCAATCGCCTCAAGCCGCATATAATCCTTTGCGCCATCCTTGCCGGAAACAATCGCGCCACGTGGCATCATTTGCAGAAGGGTTTTAACCGCACCACGCGCCCGCGCCCGCATAATGTAATCAAGCGTCCGCCCGATCAGCAGAAAAAACAGTAAGGTAACGGATGCATCAAAATAGGCATTTTCACCGTGGTTGGCGGTCTCGTAAATGCTCATCAACAGGGCAAGAACAACCGCCAGCGATATGGGCACATCCATATTCAGCCGACCAGCTTTCAGGGCCTTAAAGGCAGGGCGGAAAAACGGTCGCCCGGCAATGGCAACCGCCGGAATGGCGAGCAATGCCGAAATCCAGTGAAACAGATCACGCGTCGCATCTTCCGCACCCGACCATACAGAAACCGATAGCAACATGATATTGGCAGCGGCAAAACCGGCTACGCCCAGCGCAATCATCAATTCTCGCAAGACCGGGTCTTTATCCGAAGGCTGGTCCTGCGCCAGATGAACTGAATAGCCCAGCTGTTTCAGGGTTGAAAACAACAATTGCGGGTCAATATTTTCACGCTTCCACTTAACGCTTAGCCAACCGGTGGATAAATTAAGCCGCACACTATCAATTATATCGAGGGCAGAAAGTCCCTTCTCGATGGTACGAATACAGCCGCCGCAATGAACATCA
>JALSIJ010000038.1 GCA_026981655.1 Rhizobiaceae bacterium
AGGACTTTGCCAAGCGCAAGCCGGACCAGCTTTCCGGCGGGCAAAAACAACGCGCGGCGCTTGCCCGTTCGCTTGCCAAGCAGCCAAAAGTTCTTTTGCTGGATGAACCGCTTGGGGCGCTGGATCGCAAATTGCGTGAAGAAACTCAGTTTGAGCTGATGGACCTGCAGGAGCGCTTGGGTATTACCTTCATGATTGTTACCCATGATCAGGAAGAGGCGATGACGGTTGCCGACCGGATTGCCGTGATGGAACAAGGCAAGCTTATTCAAATTGCCACACCGCGCAATATTTATGAGCGTCCGGGCAATCGTTATGTGGCGGATTTTGTCGGCGATATAAATTTCATCGAGGGCATTGCCCAATCAATCCGTGATGGGCTGATCAAAATTGAAACCGCAGATGGATTGGTCGTTGAATGCAACAGCACCGCAAGCATTGATAAAAACCAGCAGGTCTGGTTTGCTGCGCGCCCGGAAAAACTAACCGTTAGCCGTGAAAAGCCAGTTGTTACCGGCTCTAACGCTATTGAGGGAGAGGTTTGGGACATCGCCTATTTGGGCGATATGTCAATTTACAATATTCGCACAGACGGAGGCGAGATCCTTAAAGTCGCCCAACTTAACCACACCCGGACCAGCGCGGCGCCGATCACCTGGGAAGAGCGGGTCTGGGTATCATGGACCAATGGTGCCGGCATGGTGTTAACGTCATGAGCGGGGATGCCGCCAACAAGACCAATGACGGGATTTTGCGACGTAATCTAATTGGTAAAGCCGCCATCTGGTTGCCCTATCTCTGGCTGACCATGTTCTTTCTGGCACCTTTTGCCATTGTCTTTAAAATCTCGTTTTCGGAAATTGTCGTGGCCATGCCACCCTATACGCCAACCTTTGATTTTGGTGACGGGATTGCCCAATTGTGGCAAAATTTTCGCAAATTCTCTTTTGAGAACTATATATTCCTGACCGAGGATTCGCTCTATTGGAAAGCCTATCTTTCCAGTTTGAAGATCGCCGTAATTTCCACAATACTCACCTTGCTGATTGGCTATCCTCTGGCCTATGGCATCGCAAAATCACCGCGCAATATCCGCTTTATTTTGTTAATGCTGGTGGTGCTGCCTTTCTGGACCAGCTTCCTCATTCGTGTCTATGCATGGATTGGCATCTTGAAAAAAGAAGGCCTGTTCAATCAACTGCTGCTGTCGATCGGGGCGATTGATACACCGCTTACTTTGCTCAATACCAATTTTGCCGTCTATATCGGCATTGTTTATTCTTACCTGCCCTTCATGGTTTTGCCGCTCTATGCAGCGCTTGAAAAACAGGATGAAACCTTGCTGGAAGCGGCCGAAGATCTGGGCTGTACCCGCCTGAAAGCCTTTTGGACCATTACCTTCCCGCTATCTTATCCGGGCATCATTGCCGGGTGTTTTCTGGTTTTCATTCCAGCCGTTGGCGAGTTTGTCATTCCTTATCTGCTTGGCGGGGCGGATACCTTGATGATCGGCAAATTATTGTGGACCGAATTTTTTGCCAATCGTGACTGGCCGGTCTCCTCTGCGGTCGCGGTTATTCTTTTGCTTATTCTGGTGCTGCCGATCATGTATTTTCAGCAGTCTCAGGCCCGCGCACAGGAGGCCTCCAAATGAACCGCACATGGACGCCATATAACAAGATTTCCGTCACCCTGGGACTGGCCTTTCTTTATCTACCGATCATCTTGTTGATCGTCTATTCGTTCAATGCTTCCAAGCTTGTGACCGTGTGGGGTGGATTTTCGACCAAATGGTATGCAGCCGCGTTTGCCAATCAGGCATTGATGGATGCAGCATGGGTGACCGTTCGGGTGGCGTTGATTTCGGCCACTATTGCGACCGTGTTCGGAACCTTGGCGGCCATTGCGCTGGTGCGTTACACCAAATTTCGCGGGCGGATGCTTTTTTCCGGCATGATCTACGCACCACTGGTCATGCCCGAAGTCATTACCGGGTTATCTCTGTTGCTGCTGTTTGTGGCAGCAGGAATAGATCGCGGGTTTTGGACCATTGTCATTGCACATATCACCTTCACCATGTGCTTTGTCGCGGTGGTGGTGCAATCGCGGCTGATTACCTTTGATACAAGCCTGGAAGAAGCCGCACAGGACCTTGGCTGCACCCCGCTGAATACCTTTTTCACCATCACACTGCCGATAATTGCCCCTTCCATTTTCGCTGGATGGATTTTGGCGTTTACCCTTTCGCTGGATGATCTGGTGATTGCACAGTTTAATTCCGGCCCCGGGGCAACCACCCTGCCGATGAAAATATTCTCGCAAGTGCGGCTTGGCGTAACACCAGAAATAAATGCGATTTGTTCAGTGCTGGTGGCGCTGGTGACCGTGGGGCTGATTATTTCATCATTATCGCTCAAACGAAATGAAGTTAAGCGCGCGCGCGAGGCCGAAGATATGCGAGCATAAATCAATTTTCAAACTGCTGTTATTTCATGCTTGAGATGCCGGCGATTTGTGATACTAACATTGACGTTAACGTAAATTGGAGATGAGCATTGGCCCTTCCTGAAATCCTGCAAAACCTTTCTATTCCTGTCGTCGGTTCGCCATTGTTTATCATCTCAAACCCCAAACTGGTTATTGCCCAGTGTCAGGCTGGAATTGTCGGATCATTTCCTTCGCTCAACGCGCGTCCGATTTCGCAACTGGATGAATGGCTGGCTGAAATAACTGAAACCCTCGCCGCCTATGACAAGGCCAATCCAGACAGGCCCGCCGCTCCTTTTGCGGTCAATCAGATCGTACATAAATCCAATGACCGGTTGCAGCAGGATCTGGAACTCTGCGTTAAATACAAGGCTCCAATTGTTATCACCTCACTGGGTGCGGTGCCTCAGGTCAATGATGCCATTCATTCCTATGGCGGGATTGTGCTGCATGACGTGATCAATAACCGCCATGCAAATTCGGCCATTCGCAAAGGAGCTGATGGGTTGATTGCGGTTGCCGCCGGCGCCGGTGGGCATGCGGGTGTCACCTCGCCCTTCGCGCTGATACAGGAAATTCGCCAATGGTTTGACGGACCACTGCTTCTTTCGGGCGCGATTGCCAATGGCGGCGCGGTGTTGGCAGCGCAAGCGATGGGCGCTGATCTTGCCTATATTGGCTCGGCCTTTATCGCGACTGACGAGGCGCGGGCCGATGACGCCTATAAACAGATGATTGCCGACAGCGAGGCCAAAGACATCATTTATTCAAATCTGTTTACCGGTATTCACGGCAATTATCTCAAACCTTCAATCGCTCGCGCCGGCATGAACCCGGATGAATTGCCGGAGGCCGACCCTTCCAAAATGGATTTTGGCTCTGGCTCCGACAAACCAAAAGCCTGGAAAGAAATCTGGGGGGCTGGTCAGGGCATTGGTGCGGTTAAAGAAGTGGTTCCAGCCGCCGAATTGATTGAGCGATTAAAACGCGAATATGGCGAGGCCAAATCGCGGATTTGTTAGGGCTTGATTAAAAGGCTTGCGCAAGCACAGGAGCGATTCATCTTTAGATGGAATCGCTCAAGTTTGTTTTCGCTCACGGCTATTCGGGCTTGCGTCCGGCCTTCGCTACGGCGGTGCATAAGCACCGGGCCACTCTGAGTGGCCTGACTGCTTACATGTAAATGCAAAGCAGTCTAGGGTCAGGACCTATTAATTTCATCCAGTCTGCGCTGATTAATTTGATTGCTGAACAGAAGGAATATCGCAGGCAATATCAATATTTTCAAGATATTAGGACGTATTCAGCAATCAAATTAACCGCGCCCAAAGGGTTTGGAGATAAGTACCCGCCTGGTTGCAACAAATGCTCGAAAAGATCCCGATCTGCCCTTGCGCTTTGTTATAACCATTCGAATACTTCTTTCCAAACAGAATTGTGTGAGATTATTAGGTCCTGACCCTAGACACAATAAACAAAACTGGTTTCGGGAACATTCCCTTACCTGTGAAAAATCACACAAGGTTGAATTACATTACCGAGATTTAATGCCATTCATCTTGTGTTCATGTTCAAAACTTCATATTCATATTTTTTGGCAGGCATTGTTGAATGCTGCAATTTCTAATGGAGAAATATCCCGTGAAATATATCCCGATTACCGTTGTGGCGTTTTCAGTCCTAATGACCGGTACACTACCAACAACAGTATATGCAGCCGGTGGTGACGAAAGCAGTGTGCCGATTAAAGCCAAAAAGGCGAAGAAAAAGGTCCTAAAGAAATGCAAAAAAGGCAAGGTTTACTCGACCCGCCGCAAGAAGTGCATAGTGCCAAAAAAATCTGAATTGAGTGATGATAATATTTTCCGCGCCGGCAGAATGCTGGCCTTTGATGGCCGTTATGGCGAAGCGATTGAAGTGCTAACCCTTGCATCCAATCTTAACAGCCCGAAAATTCTCAATTACCTGGGCTATGCACATCGCAAGGCTGGCCGCATTGATGTGGGCCTTGGCTATTACAAGCAGGCACTGACAATTGATCCTGATTATACGCTGGTACGCGAATATATGGGCGAGGCTTATCTTTCACGCAAAAACTTCAAAGCTGCTGAAAACCAGCTGAGCGAAATCAAAATACGCTGCGGCATTACCTGTCGTGAGTACACCTTGCTTTCCGCTGCTATTACCGATGTTAAAGCCGGTCGCCCAATCAGCGAAGCATCGAAAAACTGGGATTGATTTTCAGGTTTTAATTGGCCTTGGAAATAACGGAATTTGCCGCCCTGCTGTCTTTCATTTAACAGTGAGCGGGTAATCGGGAATGCACAGTCTGGCTGGGGTGTGCGAAAAGGGCGGCGCTGGAAAACCCGGCTCCGCCTTTTTTATTTCGAGCCACCCTCTGGCTTCCAATCGGGTTGGGTATCAAACACCATTATACTTTCGCCCATGACATCCCAGGGCTTACGATTGCGATCAAAAACCGAGACCTCTGGAACCAAATTGGCACTATCATCCATTGTGCCAAGAGAGATGGTAATAAACCCCTTCATGCCGTTGTTTCGACCAAATAACGAACTACCGCATTCGGGGCAAAATGACTTGATGACCTCATTTCCGTGATCTGAATTAAGTCGGTATTCTTTGACGTTGCCAACAACTTCAAACTTATCAACGCCAAACATTGCTCCGGTCGAATGACCCGCCCCACTCAATCGCTGGCAATCTGTACAGTTGCAATGAGCAACCACAACCGGCTTGCCCTCAGCCTTGTAGCGTACCGCGCCACAATGGCAACTTCCAGTATAGGCCATGTCAGTTTCCTTATGCATTAGCGTCCTCCCAAAATAGAAAATAGGCGGCGCTGGAATTATCCGGCACCGCCCTTTTTATACAATTTTGTTTTGCGACAAATTACGCAGCAGCAACGGCCCGCTTGGCCATGACCTTAACAAGATTGGCACGATATTCCGCATCGCCATGAATATCGGAAAGAAGATCGCCCGCATCTACTGAGCAGCCATCAAGCGCATCTGCGCTCCAGTTTCCG
>JALSIJ010000039.1 GCA_026981655.1 Rhizobiaceae bacterium
TGTCGGTGTCATCGTCAATGATATGGACGACCAAGCCCGAGCTGATGCATATGCCTGCGATATTACCTATGGCACCAATAATGAATTTGGTTTTGATTATCTGCGCGACAATATGAAATATGAGCTAGAAGCTATGGTTCAGCGCGGTCATCACTATGCGATTGTCGATGAGGTGGATTCTATCCTGATCGATGAGGCCAGAACACCGCTTATCATTTCCGGCCCTATCGACGACCGTTCGGATCTTTATACAACGATCGATGCCTTTATTCCCAGTATTTCAGACGCCGATTATGAACTGGACGAAAAACAAAAAACCGTGACGTTCACCGAGGATGGCAATGAAAACCTCGAAAAACAACTGAAAGAAGCCGGTCTGCTGAAAGGCGAGTCACTTTACGACGTGGAAAATGTATCCATCGTTCATCATATCAACAATGCCCTGAAGGCCCACAAATTGTTCCTGCGCGATCGTGATTATATCGTTGTCGAGGATGAAGTGGTCATCATTGATGAGTTTACCGGCCGCATGATGCCGGGGCGACGTTTTTCTGAGGGCCAGCATCAGGCACTGGAAGCCAAAGAAAATGTAACAATTCAGCCAGAAAACCAAACGCTGGCTTCAATTACTTTCCAGAACTATTTCCGCATGTATGACAAACTATCGGGCATGACCGGTACGGCAATGACAGAAGCATCTGAATTTGCTGATATTTATGGCCTGGAAGTTATTGATATTCCCACAAATATGCCGGTTTCACGAATTGACGATCATGATGAGGTTTACCGGACCGAGGAAGAAAAATTTCGCGCCATTATTCACCTGATTGGTGAGTGTCAGGGAAATAATCAGCCGATTCTGGTTGGTACGACCTCCATCGATAAATCTGAGCTTCTGGCCGAAAAACTGCGCGAGAGTGGCGTTAAGGATTTTCAGGTTTTGAACGCCCGTTACCACGAGCAGGAAGCCCAGATCATTTCTCAAGCCGGCAGGCCGGGTGCAGTTACCATCGCAACCAATATGGCCGGTCGCGGCACAGACATTCAGCTTGGCGGCAATCTGGATATGCGGCTTGAAATTGAGCTTGCCGGCAAAGAAGGCAAGGAACGCGATGATCTTACAAAGAAAATAACCGACGAAGTTGCCGACCTAAAGAAAAAGGCAATAGCCGCCGGTGGCCTTTACGTGATTGGCACCGAACGTCACGAAAGTCGAAGAATTGACAATCAGCTACGCGGCCGCTCCGGCAGACAGGGTGACCCGGGCCATTCCAAATTCTTCTTGTCATTGCAAGATGATCTGATGCGCATTTTCGGCTCAGACCGCATGGATTCCATGCTGAAGAAATTGGGCCTGAAGGAAAACGAAGCAATTGTTCACCCCTGGATCAACAAAGCTCTTGAAAAAGCCCAGCAGAAGGTTGAAGCGCGAAACTTTGATATTCGTAAAAACCTGCTGAAATTTGACGATGTAATGAATGACCAGCGCAAGGTCATTTTTGAACAACGTATTGAAATGATGAGTTCTGAAGACCTTTCAGATGTTGTGAGCGATATGCGCTCTGATGTTATTGAAGATCTGGTTGCTCAGGGAATTCCAGAAAAAGCCTATCCCGAACAATGGGCTGTTGAAGAGCTTCACGAAGCGGTGCAAATGCACCTCAATCTCGATCTCCCAATCGCCGATTGGGCCAAGGAAGAGGGGATTGACGAGGAAAAAATTCACGAACGCATTACGGAGGCCGCAGAAAAAATGGCCGCTGAGCGCGCCGAACGCTTTGGAGAAGAAGTTCTTCGTTATGTCGAAAAATCAGTCGTACTGCAAACCCTTGACCACCTGTGGCGTGAACATCTGGTCAATCTGGATCACCTGCGCTCCGTTGTCGGCTTCAGGGGATACGGCCAGCGCGATCCGCTGAACGAATATAAAACTGAAAGCTTTGAACTGTTCCAAACCATGCTCTCCAACCTTCGTCAGGCCGTAACCGGGCAAATGATGCGGGTTGAAATTGTTCAGGACCCTTCCGAAGTCGAAGGTCTGGAACTGCCGGAAATGGAAGCAAGCCATATGGATCCGTCTACGGGTATCAACGAATTTGGTGATGCCGACGGCCAATATGGCGATGCCATTGTTACCCCGTCACGGGCAAAGGCCGCTGCAGAACGTGACCCGGAAGATCCGTCAACCTGGGGCAAAGTCGGACGCAATGAGCCGTGCCCTTGCGGTTCCGGTAAAAAATTCAAACATTGCCACGGTAAACTTGGGTAGATTCATTCTGTAAAGAGCGAGCCGGTCAGTCACGAAGCACAGCACATGCTGCACGTTGACCCCGGACTTGATCCGGGGGAAGCGCAAAACGTGGGCCCTTAAAAAACGCATTTCATGTAAATGAAATAAACCTAAAGCCCGTTTCCTAAAAGTGGGCGCCGACTTTAGACTGCGTCAGGTTTACATGGGACCAGTCAGGTTGCAAAGCGCGGCCCGATGCGAATGCATCGCTCCTGCAACGGCTGGTGCGTAGCATCAAGTGGCCGTGAGCGAAAGAAAATAGAGTGATTCCGTCAAAGACGACAACGCTCTAGGAATAAAGACATGCGAAAACAGATAGATAAAGCATATTGAGTGAATACCAATGAACGCGATATGCTTTAGGGTCAGGATCAATTTTTATTCGCTTGCAGGTTTTGCAGCATCCGTTGCTGAAACGACTTTGATACCCGGCAATGCGGCAGCCACGCTCATATTGCTGAAATCTCGAACGGATCGCCCTTCTTCCTTGGCGAGCAGTTTATCAAATACAGCATCATCACGCATTTTGATTTTGGTATAGGCCAGTGCTGTGCTTTGGCGCATATATAGGGGTGGGCAGGATGCCCGCGCGGAGAATTTTTTGCCCGATTCGGACGCCACATTAAATCGATATTTTTTACCACAAACTTCAACCTGCGGCGGACGTTTTGTTGTTTCAAAATGATCATACCCAACCTTCAACATTCTCCAGAATGCAAAGTTTGGATTATCGCGATACTCAAACATATTTTTGGGCGTCATGCGGAATGGATACGACTGTATTTGAAACGACTTCTGCCCGGCTTTAAATGTATCGCGTGCCAATGCATAAATTTCGGCAATCTGCTCGTCAGTCATGGAATAGCACCCGGCTGATGAACAGGCCCCATGAATCATCAAATAAGTGCCGGTGCGCCCGTGAGATCGGTCAAACTTGTTCGGAAATCCCATATTAAAGGAAAGATAATAGGATGAGTTCGGGTTCATCTGATGCTGTTTAACAGTGTAAAACCCCTCCGGCGCCTGGCGGTCGCCTTCTTTGATTTTGGGGCCAAGCTTACCAGACCATTTGCAAATCTTGTAGGTTTTCAACAATGCAAAACGACCATTAGTTTTTTGCTTCCATACCTCAAGGTCACCTTCCTGTTTGAAAATACGGATGGCAATGGGAGAACCGAAAGCCATGCTTTTGGCCTTCATTTTTGTTATCAATTTGCCTGGAACTGCACGTTCCGCCTTAGGGACCAGATCATCAAATGTACCCTGGCAGCCTGCCAGCGCGCTAATACCAGCAATTACGGTGAATTTTAAAGCCAATTTCCATCCGGTCTTTGCGAATGAAAATTCCGCCTTTACGTCTCTGCTTACCGTTGCACCACTCATCGAGCTCATACCTGTTATAAATTCGAATGTTTCGACTATTTGCGCAGATTAAACTGCCCACCGCAAAGGTCTTCATACTTTGTTATTCTTGACAATAGGTTACGGCAAGTAGCAATTGCACCGTCTCACGCAATTGTCATCACTCTCAATTCAACAAAATGAAGGCCTTTGGGGGAGTATTTATCGGCTTATCAGCTTCAACTACAAATTCCGCCCAATAGCCATAAATTTCTCACGGCGCAATTTTTGCAATTCATCACCGCTCTTGTCTGCAAGTTCCAGAAAGGCTGCGCGGATCGCCTGTCTTGTTGCCTCAATTGTTGATTTTGGATCCCGATGCGCACCACCGGTGGGTTCCTCGATAATCGTATCAATCACCCCAAGCTCCAGAATGTCGCTGGCAGTAATCTTCATATTGGTCGCTGCATCTTTTGCCCGGGTTGAATCACGCCATAAAATAGATGCGGCCCCTTCTGGCGAAATCACGCTGTAAATCGAATGTTGCAACATCAATACACGATTAGCCGCAGCGATCGCAATCGCGCCACCTGAGCCGCCCTCGCCGATGATTACCGAAACCATCGGCACCTTGAGATTGAGGCAAGTCTCGGTTGAACGGGCAATCGCCTCCGCCTGACCGCGTTCCTCCGCTCCAATACCCGGATAGGCCCCCGTTGTATCAACCAGCGAAAGCACCGGAATATCAAATCTCTCGGCCAATTCCAGCACCCGAACAGCTTTCCGGTAACCTTCAGGCCGTGCCATGCCAAAATTATGCTTCAGCCGGGTTTTTGTGTCATTGCCCTTTTCATGGCCAATAACAGCGATTGACTGTCCGCCAAATCGCCCAAAACCTGCTTGTATTGCATGATCTTCAGAAAACTTCCGGTCCCCGGCAAGCGGGGTAAAGTCTTCAATAAACCCTGCCACATAATCAGAAAAATGTGGTCTGTCCGGATGACGCGCTACCTGGGTTTTTTGCCAGGGTGTCAGTTTTTTATAAATATCAACCAGCGCCTGGCTGGCTTTGGTCTCCAGCCGCGAAATTTCTTCGTCAACATCGACGCTATTATCATTATCGCCCAATGAACGTAATTCCCGCACTTGACCATCAAGGTCGGCGACGGATTTTTCAAATTCTAGATAATTATGCATAAACTGGACTTAGGATTGTGAACATAAAAAGCAAATTCATGGACCACACAAACGACCATCAATAATCGCTCGGCAAGTCGGGTTGATGTAGGGTCGCCACCCCTGCCTGTCAAGATGAATATATTAGTATAAGCGCCAGATCTATTAATCTTATTCCATCTTGTTACCGAGTTTCGCCAGTGGATGATGCTCTTCGACCAGTTTTCTCAAACGTTCTTCCAATACATGGGTATATATCTGCGTCGTTGATATATCCGCATGCCCCAGCAATTGTTGAACCGCACGCAGGTCTGCTCCATTTTGCAACAGATGGCTGGCAAATGCATGGCGCATTACATGCGGCGATATTTTATCAACCGCAATACCGGCCCGCCCCGCCAGAGATTTAAGATCACGGGCAAAGGCCTGGCGGGTAAAATGGCCACTTTCACCGGATGATGGAAACAGCCATTGGCTTTCATATTTTTTCCCACGTTTTAACCGGGCTTCCAGATAATTGCTCATCGCCAGTTTTGCCTTTTGGCTGAGCGGCACCATCCGTTCCTTATCGCCCTTACCGCGCACAATGATAAACCGCTTATCCTTATGGGTTGCGACAATCGGC
>JALSIJ010000040.1 GCA_026981655.1 Rhizobiaceae bacterium
TTCTCTGTGAGAACCTGAAAAGCATGCATTACCATTGAGGTTCTGGATACCTCTCCAAATGTACCGATATGGGGTAAGCCCGAAGGTCCGTAACCGGTTTGGAATAATACTTCCTCTGGAAATCCAGAATTCTTATAACGCGCAACGACTTTGCGGGCCTCTTCAAAAGGCCATGCCTTGGCATTTTCTGCCAGAGCAACTAAGTTTTTTACCTGATCGGGAAGCTCATTTGCATTCATTTGGATTATCCAATTAATATTCGTGGAATTAAGCGGTTATTGTTTCACCAATTTTGTGTAATTTTGAAAAAATTCATAGTTTTTAGAGGATATGTTGTACAATCCTTACGAAGGCCTTACTTTCCAAATCTGATAAAACAATACAAGAGGTAATTTACATGTCCGCCATACCGATTCACGATTCACTCATCTATATCATGGTCACCATGTCTATGGTTGATCGAAAAATGAGCAATCTGGAATTATCCCGTATTGGTGATATCATTAAATCGCTGCCTGTATTTGCTAAGTTTGATGAGAACCGGTTAACGGAAGTCTCCAAGACTTGCGGTGAAATTTTACAGGATGAGGAAAATTTGAGCACCATCCTTAACATTGCGGCAGAACTGCCGGAGAATCTATACGAGACAGCTTATGCTTTGGCGGTTGAAGTTGCGGCCGCTGATTTACACGTTGAGCAGGAAGAATTAAGGTTCTTGCAGTTGCTTCGTAATAAGCTTGCACTGGACAAGCTTGTGACCGCCGCACTTGAACGAGGTGCGCGCGCGCGTCACCAATCCGTATAAATATCTAGGGTTCAGACCCTAGAACAAGCTTACAGGAAAATACCGCAAGTATAGTTCTGATAAAATACCTTTGTCATTGATTGCTTTAAGCGCGAAATTCAACGTATTTACGAGCTCATTATTTTCGGGATTTACCGCGATCGCTAATCCGTGGCCAAAGTAATTATTTGACAAATAAGCCCCACCAACAAATTTGCAGCAATTATTTGATTGCTTAGAGTGTAACCAAAACGAGCTCTGTAACGCATTTGACAGCAAGGCCTCTACCTCTTTATTGATCAATGCAGAGTATGCTAATTTTTGGTCTGCAAATATTCGCAGTTTCGATTTCTTGAAATTTGAAACAAGAAATGCCTCATGCGAAGTGCCTTCAACAACTCCAATAGTTTTGCCGCGTAGGCTTCGAAATAGCGGCTCCCTGATTATGTTGGTTTTTCGGCCAATAAATCGGGCGGGTAAGGTAAGATAGCTCCTAGTAAATAGATATTTCTTTCTCGTTGCTTGATCAATTGCCAGTCCGGAAATCAGCACAGAGTTCTTATCTTGTTTCATGGCAGCTTCATGTTCCTGCCATGGAAGTGCTTGAATTTGGCACGCGCTCAATCTTCCCAATTCAGCACAAATGGCACGGGCTAAGTCTACGTGAAAACCGGTAATCTGTTTCTCGCCTCCAATGAAACTGAAAGGCGGGAAATCTGTTGTTGTTATGAAATTGATATTTGCTGATTTTGTTGTGGCTGGCTTAATAAAACGCTCATTTGGGTCCCATTTATTAGGGATGGTAATTTCTTCCGAAAATGCCAATTTAGTGACTAAAATGAGAAACATCACGGCATAGGCAAGGGTATTATTGAGTAAATTTACAGCGGTTGTTCTCATAATATGAGAATTTTCCAATGTAGTCATAATTTAAAGCCTCATTATTATTTGTAAATGTTGTGAAGTCGTTTTGTAAGGCGTTTGTACTGGTTTTGTTACTTGCGTGATATTGTTTGTTGGTGTTAGGTTCATTTTTTGTTTGAGGGACGAAAATGGACAATTCAGTAAATAGATTATTACATCATTTATTAGATGAGTTACAAAATATTTCTCAAAGTGGTAATACGCCGCCTAACAAGGCAAATTCCGATCAATATCTACTTGATTCGATTTTATCTTGTTATGGACTTGAGAACCTGGCCTACATTACGACAGATCCTTTCTCACTGGAAAGTCGGGACCCGATTTACAAGGTTACATATTCGTCTGAATGGCAGGAATTTTATCTTCGTACTGATGCAGAAAATCATGATCCAGCTGTAATTTACGGTTTGCGCGAAATCGTACCTTTTGAATGGAGAAATGTAGAGCTGTACGACCCCGCACAGTTGGCATTTTTGAATGTAGCGAGCGATTTTGGGTTGGGGGAGAATGGTTTTAGCATTCCAATCAGAGATCGATTTGGTGCCCGGGCACTTGTATCCATGACAATTAGCCTCAATGATCAGAAATGGGAAAAATATTCGCGCCGTTATCGCAGCGAGCTGGTAAATATTGCCTATCTGCTACATGAAAGATTTTCTCCAAAATGCAATCCTTCTATTGAAGAGAAATATATTGGGGAAGATTTAACAGCCAGAGAGATAGAATCTTTGCAATGGACCGCATTGGGAAAAACCTCTGAGGAAACTGCTATTATTCTCGGTTTATCAAAGCGCTCTGTAAACTTCCATGTAAACAATGCAAAATTGAAACTGGATACCGTTACCAGATCTCATGCGGTCGCTCGTGCTTCTGCTCTTGGGCTAATTCTTCCCGTGCTCTAATTAGTCAACCTGTTACTTATGACAGGTACAAATTCTCAATTAAATATGCACAGATAATATCCTAAATTACGGAGGATATTATTATGATTGTTAAAATAAATGGAAATGAAAGATCTCGTTATCCCGAGCTTATTGATCAAATGCATGTGCTTCGAAAAGAAGTTTTTCATGAACGCTTAAAATGGGACGTTGAGATTAAAGGCGATTGGGAAATCGATAAATTTGACGATTATGACCCTCTTTATCTCCTTTCGTTGGATGATGCCGGATATGTAAGGGGTGCACTGAGACTATTGCCGACAACCGGCCCCAATATGTTACGCGACATTTTTCATTGCCTTTTGCCCGCCGGTGAAATTATTGAATCACCTGTTATTTGGGAAAGTAGCCGATTTTGCGTGAGTTTGCGTGATCGTGATGGAAATCGGTCATTGTCTAATCTGAATACGGCAACAGCCGAAATAATTGCCGCGATGGGAGAAGTTGGCGTGCTTGCGGGCCTGTCGAATATTGTCACCGTCTATGACCATTTTCTGAGACGAATTATTTCCCGTGCTGGCTGCGATGAGACGCTGGTTGGTGGGCCGGTTGATATAGGTGGTGTGAAAACCTACGCCGGAATGTTCAAGGTTGATGAGTATGACCTTGAACAGTTTAAGCTGAGATGGGGCCTAGAAGGTGATTTAATCAATCATCAGGAGCCTCGCGTCATTGGCGCCGCTGCTTAAACAACTTCCAGCTGACCCCTTGAGGCACCGGGGTCAGCTGGATTTTCCTCGATATTTTTGAACTGTAGAGATAACTCTAGTGACCAGCGGCGATCCATATCCCGATGGCGCGCAGGATAGTTCCTGCACGCGACCATTGTATACCAAATCCGACCCTGAGGTATGGAAGAGAATAGGGCATCGAATTACTGAGCGCTTGTTACCCGAGGATATAGCATTCCTGCATCAATATGGAATAAGCTACCGAACGCTTAAAGAAGCCTCGGTGAAGTCCGAAACAGGTGAAAAATCCGCAGCCGAGATTATGATAGCTGACAGTATGATCTCGGAAGTAGACTATTTTAGGTGCATGGCTCACTATCTGAAATTGCCTTTTGACAATACTGAATTGGATATCAATGCGTGCTTGGGCGAATTAGCTAACGCATCCAATAAAATTGACAACGCGAAACTGATCCTCATTCGTGGTGCCGACCAATCTTCCTTCGTTTACACATCGCCAAATCGACGAATTTTGATCGAACTGAGAAGGTTCCTGGAAAAGTACCCGGCCCTTAAGAAAAGGACGGTAATTACGACATTTACCAATAGTAGACGTATGTTCATTGCAAGACGGCAGCGCCCTCTTGTCCGTTCCGCAGTATTTTCGTTACTTCAAAAATTTCCGACCTACTCAGCTAAA
The DNA here is from genome assembly GCA_026981655.1 of Rhizobiaceae bacterium. Taxonomy (GTDB): domain Bacteria; phylum Pseudomonadota; class Alphaproteobacteria; order Rhizobiales; family Rhizobiaceae; genus SZUA-100. The sequence goes on from JALSIJ010000040.1 coordinate 4,021, forward strand.
ACCACAATTACTGGATTGCAATCTGCAGTACTCATTTTTATAATTCTCGCCTTGGTAATTGGAGCCGCATTTTTTAGCAAAGCCCTTGTAATTGCGCTTCATATGGTTGCATCAATTTTCTATCTTTTATGTATATGGGTTAGAATGGCGGCTGCTTTTGATTATTGTTCCATTCATACGATTCCTCAACAAAGAGCTGACGATAAAGAACTTCCTGTATATTCGGTTCTTGTCGCATTGTATCAAGAAGAAAATCAAATCAAAGATTTGATAAATTCACTGTCAAATCTTGACTGGCCGCGATCCAAGTTGGAAATAAAATTAATTTGTGAAGGTGATGATTACGCGAGTATCAATGCAGTAAAGGCTGCAATTCACGGACTTCCATTTGAATTGGTGATCGTTCCACCAACCCTTCCTCGAACCAAGCCCAAGGCGTTAAATTTTGCGTTTCCGCTGTGCACGGGACGATATCTTGTTCTTTATGATGCAGAAGACAGGCCCCATCCAGGGCAACTCCGTGAAGCCTATTCGAGGTTTTGTGATGATGGTGGTAAATTGGCCTGTTTGCAGGCCCCACTTGTCATCCATAACGCGCATCACGGTTGGTTGCCGTCTTTATTCGCGATCGAATATTCGGCATTGTTTCGTGGTCTGTTACCAACATTGGCAAAATGGAAAACGCCAATTCCCCTTGGTGGAACTTCCAATCATTTTCGTCGGTCCATATTGGAAAAAATAGGGGCCTGGGATCCTTACAATGTCACTGAAGATGCTGATTTAGGCATAAGATTATCACGTATGGGTTTTTTGACTGGAACCCTCCAATACCCGACCTACGAGGAAGCGCCCGCGCATTTAAGTTCTTGGATCAGGCAAAGAACCAGGTGGTTCAAGGGCTGGCTTCAGACTTGGCTGGTCCATATGCGCCACCCTATAAAACTTTGCAGGGACCTAGGTTGGTACAATACATTTATTTTCCACGCGGTTATCACGGGTATGATTGTCTCCGCCCTATCACATCCCTTTTTCTTGGTTTCACTGGCTGCGACGATTGTGCACATCAGCTCAGCGCAAAATGTAGAAGTTTTTTACTATGTTTTGGCCGCCGTCGATATCTCCAACATTCTATTTGGGTATCTCGCATTTTCAGTGCTGGCTTGGCGAACACTCCCTGTTTGTGGCCATAAATCCTTGCGGCCAAAACTGATTGGTGTTCCGCTTTACTGGTTGCTGATATCGATTGCGGCGTGGAGGGCAGTATGGCATCTAATTCGACGACCATTTGAATGGGAAAAAACTACGCATTTAGTGAGTTCCTCGAAGGTTGAATAATTTTCAACTCTTGCTCCAAATAAAATCACCGGTTTTCCAGTAATTGCTCCAATATATGTTTCATAATCTCAAGGTCCTGATCTCGCGAAAGACGGTGATCTCCATCTTTAATTAAGGTCATGGTTACGTTTTCAGATGGCAAATGGTCGATTAGCTTCATGGCATGTTTATAGGGAACGTCTGGATCTCTCATGCCTTGCAAAATTGCAACTGGACACCCTGTGTTAATAATCCCGTTCAAAACCAGATTATTTCTGCCATCTTCAATGAGGTTTTTCGTAATAATATTGGGCTCGTCGGAATACTCAGTGGTTTCGCTGATATAGCCTTGGGATTCCAACTCCTTCAATTGGGCACCGGAAAAATATGGCTCCATAAGTTCGGAGGTAAAGTCTGGGGCCGGTGCGATCAGTAGCATTCCTGCAAGCCTTTCGGATGTCCCTTTTTTTGGCAACTCTTGCGCCAATCTGAGTGCGATCCAGGCGCCCAAAGAGGAGCCCACCAGAATTTGCGGCCCTTCGGTATATTCTTGAAAAACCGCAAGAGCTTCCTCCAGCCAGCGAGAAACTGTACCCTCACGAAATTCTCCACCGGATTCACCATGACCAGAATAGTCAAATCGAACGGCAGAAAGGCCGCGTTTCTGAGACCAATCCACGATAACTTGTGCTTTCGTGCCGGTCATGTCCGAGCGATATCCACCAAGCCAGATCAATCCAGGCGTTCCCCCGTCAATTTTTCTAACAGCTATTTCACGAGTGTGTTTCCCATTGCCGACTTTTAGACTATGTCTTGTTTCAATTGCCAATTTATGCCTTTACCTTTCTAGGGTATGAAAAACGTGCGCCGCCCAATTATGTAAAACCAGGAATTATTAGCTCACACATGTCTGATTTGGATACAATGACATCCATATTGCAAATTATTCCGAGACTTGGTTCCGGTGGCGCAGAAAAAACTACTCTGGATATTGCGCGTGCGATTGTTGAAAATCAATGGGCTTCGATTGTTGTTTCAGAAGGGGGGCGGTTGGTCGAAAGCATTGAGAAGCAAGGTTCTACCCATATCATGATGTCCGCTGCCAGCAAAAACCCATTTAAAATATTATTCAATGCATGGCGGTTGGTTTCAATAATTCGCCAGAAAAATATTTCTATAATTCATGCACGTTCGCGCGCACCTGCGTGGTCGGCATTGTTGGCCTCCAGAATATGCGGTATTCCATTTGTTACCACCTACCATGGCGCCTACAAACAAAGCTCCAAAATAAAAGCCCTGTATAATTCAGTTATGGTTCGCTCCAGTATTACAATTGCCAACTCAAATTGGACTTCAAAGCTTATCCGCTCGAGATACCCAAACAGAGATTTGAATATTCAAACTGTTTATCGCGGAACGGATTTTAATGAATTTGATAAAGCGGCAATTAGTCGAGCGCGGAAACAGGCTTTGTGGGATATTTGGAGCGTTGATGAAGATCAGCCAATCATACTGAGTTTAGCTCGAATTACGGAACTCAAAGGCCAAAGAACCTTAATTGAAACAATTCCTGCAATCTTGGGTTCCAATCCGGATGCTGTTATTGTGTTTGCAGGTGATGATCAGGGTCATTCGGGCTACCGGCAGGAGCTTGAGAAGCGGTGCGCTGAGCTGGGGGTTTCTCAAAATGTTCGGTTTCCTGGGCATTGTGAAGATCCAGCTGCCGCATTTTCAATCAGTCTGGTAACGGTAGTTTCATCCCACCAGCCTGAAACATTCGGCCGTGTTGCCGTGGAAGCACAGGCCCTTGGGTCACTTGTCGTTGTGTCTGATCTTGGCGGGGCAGGGGAAACAGTATTGTCGCCGCCGGTTATAGAAGAGTCGCAACGAACGGGTTGGAAAATACCTGCGAATGATGCTCCAGCCATGCAAGATGCAATTGTGGAAGTCTTGCAAATTGAAGCGGCGGCTCGGCAGCGAATAATACAAAATGCAAGAGCCCATGTTGTCGAGAAATTTTCCACACAGCGCATGTGTTCAGAAACAATCAAAATATATGAGTCTTTGATCAGAGATCGATAGGTATTCTATTATTACGGATGTTTGCCGATGACAACTGACTGTTTCTGTCGATTATGTATATTGATTTGAAGTTTTTGAAGTCGCAACCAATTGAAATTAAAAGTAAATTACTTAATGCGGTGCTGTTTCTAGTTCCGGTCTGCATAATTTCATGATTATCAAACTTTGACGTTTACGGAAACGTCAAAGTTTGATAAGGTAAGGGCAGAAATTAATTTCCCGACTGTGGAGACAGTAAATGCCAACCTACCATGCCCCTACCATTGATACCCTGTTTGTGCTCAATGATGTTTTAGAAATTGAACGCTACAATAACCTTCCAGGCTTTGCCGATGCTACGCCTGATATGATTAAAGCAATTCTTGGGGAGGCTGCAAAGTTTTCGGAAGAGATTTTGCAGCCACTCAATCGGGTTGGGGATAGCGAAGGCTGTACCCGCAGTGATGATGGCTCGGTAAAAACGCCAACAGGCTTTAAAGAAGCTTATGACGCTTATACAGAGGCAGGTTGGGGAACACTTCCCTTTAGTTCAGAATTTGGTGGGCAGGACTTGCCGGCAACTTTGGCAACGGCTGTCAGCGAATTCATGACCGGAGCCAATATGTCTTTTGGCATGTATCCTGGACTAACCGCGGGCGCTTCAGCTGCGTTGTTAGCGCACGCTTCCCAAGAGCAAAAAGAAAAATATCTGCCCAATATGATTTCCGGCAAATGGACTGGCACCATGAACCTGACCGAGCCTCACTGTGGTACCGATTTGGGTATGCTGCGCACCAAGGCGGTTCCGCAGGCAGATGGGTCTTACAAATTGTCCGGCCAGAAAATATTTATTTCAGCTGGTGAGCATGATTTGACCGAGAATATCATTCACCTTGTCATTGCCAGAATTGAAGGTGCGCCAGAAGGTACAAAAGGTATCTCATTATTTGTTGTTCCAAGAAATGTGATCAATGAGGACGGCAGTTCAGGCGACAAAAATGGCGTGACTTGTGGTTCAATTGAAGAAAAAATGGGCCTGCACGGCAATTCAACCTGCGTTTTGAACTTTGATGATGCAACAGGTTGGTTGGTTGGGGTTGAAAACAAAGGGCTTCGCGCCATGTTCACTATGATGAATGAAGCGCGCCTTGGTGTTGGTATGCAGGGGCTGGCTGTGTCAGAAGTCGCTTATCAAAATGCCGTAACTTATGCCAAGGAGCGTCTGCAAGGTCGCTCTATCTCAGGCGTTAAAGCGCCGGATAAAAAAGCCGACCCAATTATCGTGCACCCGGATATTCGGCGTATTTTGATGACCATTCGTTCCATCAACGAAGCCTCACGTGCCTTGATCTTATGGACGGCGCTCAAAGGTGACATCAACCGTCGCTCTGATAATGAAAAAGACCGTGAAGCTGCTGAAGATTTCATGGAACTGCTGACGCCGGTAATTAAAGGTGTTGTCACCGATAAGGGCTTTGAAAACACCGTAATGGCACAGCAGGTTTATGGCGGTCATGGCTATATCGCTGAATGGGGCATGGAGCAATTTGTCCGCGATGCTCGCATTGCAATGATTTACGAAGGAACCAACGGCATACAAGCGCTTGATCTGGTTGGCCGTAAATTGGGTGCCAATGGCGGTCGGGCCGTTCAAGCATTCTTTAAGGAAGTTGGTAGCTTTATTTCTGCCAATAAAGAAGACGAAGCAATGGCTCCTTATACCAAGCCATTGTCGAAAGGCCTGACAGATTTGCAATCTGCTTCCATGTGGTTGATGCAAAATGCCATGCAGAAACCCGATAACGCCGGTGCTGCATCAACTGATTATATGCACCTGTTTGGCCTTGTTGCCATGGGTTATATGTGGGGCCTAATGGCGAAGGCCGCCCTTGAAAATGACAAGGACGATGAAAAGGAATTCATGGCGAAAAAACTTGTGACCGGCAAATATTTTATGGAACGTGTTATGCCGGAAACCTCTGCCCATTTGGCACGGATATCCACCGGTTGCGATACCATGATGGAACTTGAGGCCGACGCATTTTAAGGTAATTATCCAACGATGACACTTCCCTCAGAAATATTGCAAGCACCTACTCCTGATTGGCGCAACGGCGACGTTGCTCAATTGGAGGAGATGGCCAATCGGTTTTTTTCCAGTGAGTTATTGCCGCATTATGATGGTTGGGAAAAGCAAGAGATTGTTGATCGCAGCGCCTGGGAAAAATCTGGTGAAGCGGGTTTGCTTTGCGCCTCAATGCCGGAAGAATATGGCGGGGCTGGTGGAACTTATGCCCATGAGGCGGTGATTACCGAGGCGATTGGCCATGTGGGTATCGACGGTTTTGGGCTGGCGCTGCATAATTCAATCGTTGCGCCCTATATTTTGCATCATGGCTCAGAGGAGCAAAAGCAAAAATGGCTGCCCCGCATGGCATCGGGCGAACTGATCGGCGCGATTGCCATGACAGAGCCCGGTGCCGGATCGGACCTTCAAGGCATTCGAACAAGCGCCGTAAAAGACGGCAACCATTATCTGATCAACGGTTCAAAGACTTTCATTACCAACGGCCAGCACGCAAATTTGATTATAGTTGTAGTCAAAACCGACCCATCCAAGGGTGCCAAAGGCATCTCGCTGGTGGTGCTTGAAACGGATAAACTGGAAGGATTTCGTCGTGGACGAAATCTCGATAAGGTCGGTTTGAAAGCCAATGACACATCGGAATTATTTTTTGACGATGTGCGCATTCCAACTTCAAATATGCTGGGCGCAGAAGAAGGGCTTGGATTTTTCCAACTGATGCAAGAATTACCGCAGGAACGATTGTTGATTGCCAATCAGGCAATTTGCGCCATCGAACGGGCGCTGGCGCTAACAGTTGATTACGTCAAAGAGCGCAAGGCATTTGGCAAGTCGATCATGGATTTTCAGAACACGCAATTCAAGCTGGCGGAACTCAAGACCGAAGCGACGATTGCCCGTATCTTTGTAGATAATTGTGTGGCCCAGCACCTTGAGAAAAAGCTTGACCAGACAATGGCCTCGATGGCCAAACTTTATCTCACCGATCTTCAATGCAAGGTGATGGACGAATGCCTGCAATTGCACGGCGGCTATGGTTATATGAATGAATATCCGATTGCCCGAATGTTTCGCGATGCACGGGTGCAGCGTATTTATGGCGGCACAAACGAAATTATGAAACTGTTGATCGCGCGGAGCCTTTAAATCATGAATAATATGTCTTTTTCGCCAGAAATGGCCCCACCCAGCGCCAAGTTCTTGGGAATGGACCTTGTGGAAATGGATGCTGAAAAAGGTTATGTGAAGGTTTCATTTGATCCCAAACCGGAATTGCTCAATTTCAACGGCGTCATTCAGGGCGGCTTTCTTGCCGCGATGATGGATGACACAATGGGATTCACCGCCTTTGTGCATCTGGGCATGAAAGTCGGCATGGCCTCGATTGATTTGCATACGCATTTCATGCGCCCGGTTCCAATGGGGCATATCACTGTTGAAGCGCATGTGACACGGGCCGGGAAATCGGTGATATTCATGGAAAGCAAATTGTTTGATCTGCAAGGCCGCTTGGCTGCGCGATCAACAACAAGCGCCCGCATTATGCCGTTTTCAGCAACTACGAAGACAGGAAAACCCCAATGAGCACATTGAGGGTTTATTCTAAGAAAATATCATTCATTCTACCAACGAACTAAATTAATAATGAAATGTCCCAAGAGGGACTGATAGGAGAAGAAAATGCCTGAAGCATTTATTTACGACCACATGCGCACCCCGCGTGGGCGTGGCAAAAAGGACGGTTCGCTGCATGAAGTGCCGGCCGTTCGCTTGGCCGCTCACACTTTGAGCGCCTTGCGCGACCGCAATGGCATTGATACCAGCACTGTCGATGACGTAATTTTAGGCTGTGTGGATCCGGTCGGTGAAGCAGGTAGTGATATTGCCCGTGCAGCAGTATTTGAAGCCGGGTACGACAACAACGTTCCGGGCATGCAGATCAACCGCTTCTGCGCCTCTGGTCTGGATGCAATTAACATGGCGACCGGAAAAATTATGTCTGGTGCCGATGACATTGTCATTGCAGGTGGCGTTGAATCAATGAGCCGCGTCGGGCTTGGTGCATCCGGTGGTGCATGGCCGATGGACCCAAGTGTTGCAGTACCTTCTTACTTTATGCCGCAAGGTGTATCGGCTGACTTGATCGCGACCAAATATGGTTTTTCACGCGATGATGTGGATGCCTATGCGGTTGAAAGCCAGAAGCGCTCAGCAAAATCATGGGAAGACGGATTGTTCGATAAATCTGTGGTTGCTGTGAAAGACATCAACGGATTGACCATTCTTGACCGCGATGAGCACATGCGCCCCGGTACAGACATGCAGTCGCTTGCTTCACTCAATGCATCATTTGTCATGATGGGCGAAATGGGTGGCTTCGACTATGTAGCCATTCAGGCCCACCCTGATGTGGAAGCCGTTAATCACGTGCACCATGCGGGCAACTCATCCGGCATTGTAGATGGCGCAAGTGCTGTATTGATGGGCTCTAAACGCGGCGGCAAATCTCTTGGGCTGACACCCCGTGCTAAAATTCGCGCATTTGCCAATATCGGTTCTGACCCGGCATTGATGCTTACCGGCCCAGTCGATGTGACTGAAAAGTTGCTTAAGCGGTCGAAAATGAAGATCGAAGATATTGATCTGTTTGAACTGAACGAAGCATTTGCTTCCGTGGTTCTGCGCTATATGCAGCACTTTGATATTTCGCACGATAAAATGAACGTCAATGGCGGGGCGATTGCCATGGGCCATCCGCTCGGCGCAACCGGCGCGATGATTTTGGGCACAGTGCTCGATGAGCTTGAACGCCGCGACCTCAACACTGCATTGGTAACCCTTTGCATTGGTGCCGGAATGGGCACAGCAACTATTATCGAAAGGGTCTAATGATCATGACCTATAAAAACTTTTCTATTGAAACCGACAGTGATGGCATTGCGCTCATAACCTGGGATATGCCCGGTAAATCCATGAATGTGATCGATCAATCGGTTATGGATGAACTGGATGCGGTGATCAACGAAGTCGCCGCAACTGACGCCATCAAAGGCGCGGTAATAACCTCTGGCAAAAAAGCCTTTGGTGCCGGTGCAGACCTGACCATGTTGCAGGATATGCTTGCAGACTTTCAATCGAAGCAGGGCGTTGACAAAGAAGCAGCAACGCAAACGCTATTTGATAACGCTTACCGGTTGAACCTGATGCTGCGCCGCCTTGAAACAGGTGACAAGCCCTGGGTTGCGGCCCTAAACGGCCTTGCCATGGGCGGCTGTTTTGAAATTGCACTCGCATGCCATGCAAGGGTTGCCAGTGACGACCCAAAACTGCGTGTTGGCCTGCCGGAAGTAAAAGTTGGCCTTTTGCCCGGCGGCGGCGGAACCCAGCGTGTGCCGCGGTTGACTAATACTCAAGACGCGCTTCAAATGCTGTTGCAAGGCAAAGCCCATCCGGCCAAAAAAGCCAAATCGCTTGGCCTGTTGACCGAAGTTGTTGCAGCCGATGAAGTTGTTGAGAAATCGAAAGAACTGATCCGCAACGGTTTGGAGGCCAAGCAACCTTGGGACAAAAAAGGCTATCGCCTGCCGGGTGGCAAGGTTTACTCACCTGCCGGGTTCAATCTTTTTCCACCGGCCAATGCGCTCTATCGCAAGGAAACCTACGACAATTACCCCGGCGCGCGCGCCATCATGAAGTGCGTATATGAAGGCCTGTTGCTACCGTTTGATACAGCGCTTAAGGTCGAGTCGCGCTATTTCGCCAATGTGCTGCAGACAACCGAAGCAGCCTCAATGGTTCGCACGCTGTTTATTTCTATGCAGGAACTGAACAAAGGCGCGCGTCGTCCATCGGATATTCCTGCTAACAAAATCAAAAAAGTCGGCGTCATCGGCGCAGGCTTCATGGGCGCAGGCATTACTTATGTCACCGCCAAGGCTGGCATCGAAGTTGTGCTGATCGACCGCGAACAGGAATATGCCGAGAAAGGCAAATCCTATTCCGCCGACCTGATGGACAAGGCGATCAAACGCCGTCGGGCTACTGCTGAAGACAAAGAAGCGCTGCTTGGTTTGATCACAGCAACTACCGATTACAACGCGTTGGAAGATTGCGATCTGGTCGTTGAAGCGGTGTTTGAAGACGCCGCCATCAAAGCTGATGTGACCGAAAAAGTTGAAGCTGTTGTCTCAAGTGATGTGACCTTCGCTTCCAACACATCGACCATTCCGATCACCAATCTCGCCAAAGCCTCCAAGCGGGCCACAAACTTCATTGGCATTCACTTCTTTTCACCTGTCGACCGTATGTTGTTGGTGGAAATTATCCTCGGCAAGAAAACCGGCGATGCAGCTCTTGCCATGGCAATTGACTATGTTTTGGCGATCAAGAAAACCCCGATTGTTGTCAACGACACGCGCGGTTTCTTCGCCAATCGTTGCGTATTCCGCTACATGAACGAGAGCTACAACATGTTGATGGAAGGCGTTCCACCAGCGATGATCGAAAATGCTGCAAAAATGGCGGGTATGCCGGTCGGGCCTCTGTCGCTCAACGATGAAGTCGCCATCGACTTGTCGCAAAAAGTACTGCGTCAAACGGTGAAAGACCTCGGCGAAAAAGCTGTCGATCCGCGCTATCTGGAATTGGTCGATACGATGGTTGAAACCAACGGGCGCCGCGGCCGCAAAAACGGCAAAGGCTTTTATGAGTACCCTGAAAAGCCGGCGAAAAAGTACCTTTGGCCAGAGCTTAAAAACCTTTATCCACAGCAGCACCCCGACGACGTCAGCGTACAAGACCTAAAAGACCGGTTCCTTTACACCATGGCGATGGAGGCTGCGCGAACCATTCAGGAAGGTGTCGTAACCGACATTCGCGAAGCCGATGTGGGAGCGATTATCGGCTTTGGTTTCGCGCCTTACACCGGCGGGCCGCTGTCCTTCATTGATGGCATGGGTGCAGATGTTTTTGTTGCCCGCGCCAAGCAATTGGCGAAGAAATACGGTTCGCATTTCCAACCCATCAAACTGATGAATGAAATGGCCAAGAATGGCGAAACTTTTTATGGCCGGTTCGATCCTTCAGCTTCAAAGGACAAAGCTGCATAGGCAAAATGACAGCATTGAATTGAATAAAGGGCGGCTTTTAGGCTGCCCTTTTCCATGCCACCTCATGCCTCAATACGCGTGCCAAGATCACTCATCAGGCCAAGGAATTCCGGAAAGCTGGTATTTATAATGCTGACATCATCAACCGATACAGGGTTTTCTGCGGCCAAACCCATAATGAGAAAGCTCATGGCAATCCGGTGATCGAGGTGGGTTTCGATAGTGCCGCCACCTTTAACACCTGCGCCACCGCGAACGGTGAGCGAGTTTTCTCCCTCTTCACAATCGACCCCGTTTTGCGCAAGGCCAACGGCGGTGACTGTCAACCGATCGCACTCTTTCACCCGTAATTCATCCAAGCCCAGCATGATGGTTTCACCCTCGGCAAAACTCGCTGCGACCGCAAGAACCGGATATTCATCAATCATTGATGGGGCGCGGGAGGAAGGAACCGTAATGCCTTTCAGCTTGCTGGTCCGTACCGTAATATCACCAATCAGCTCACCTCCGCTTTCGCGTTCATTACTGATTTTAAGGTCTGCCCCCATTTCCATCAGCGAAGTGAAAAGCCCAATACGCGAAGGATTAAGCAAGATATCCTTGATGGAAATCTCCGAATTCGGAACAATCAAAGCCGCGACCACGGCAAAGCTTGCAGATGATGGATCACCCGGTACAGTCACATTTTGTCCTTGCAGTTCTCCTTGCCCGACAATCGAAATATGACGTGCGCCATCTGCATCATTCTCAATTGAAATATCAGCGCCAAATCCGGCCAACATTCGCTCTGTATGGTCGCGCGTCATTACCGGCTCGATAACCGTTGTTGTGCCGGGAATGTTCAACCCGGCCAAAAGAACCGCAGATTTAACCTGGGCCGAAGGAACCGGCACCCGGTAGGTGATTGGAGCCATATGGCGGGAGGCCCGGATCGACAAAGGCAATTGGTCCTCGGTGCTGGAATGCTGAAAAACCTGCAAACCCATTTCGCGCAGCGGGTTGAGTATTCGGCCCATCGGCCGGGAAGATAAAGATGCATCGCCAATGAAATTAACTTCAAAATCATAGGGCGCGATCAGGCCCATGGCGAGCCGTACACCGGTGCCTGAATTACCGAAATCAAGCGGCGCTTTAGGCGCTAACAATGCGCCATTGCCGGTGCCATAGATCAGCCAGTCATCGCCGTCTTTTGAGATGGTTGCTCCGAGGTTCGCCATCGCTTTGGCGGTGTTCAGCACGTCTTCGGATTCAAGCAGGCCAGATACGCGGGTTTCGCCGCTGGCCACGCCGCCAAGTAAGAGAGAGCGATGCGAGATGGATTTATCGCCGGGGACTTTAACCGCGCCGTTTAATTTTGTTGACGGGAAAGCAGTCGCCGGAACTTTCGTTTCACCGTGGGTCATTTGGAAGCCTATCTTAGAAATTTATTAGCGCGCCGTAGCCGCTGATTATCATGGAGCTCTTGTTAATTAGCACAAGCATTCGCAATGATCATCCCAATCCCTGCATTTATTTGTGTTCGTTCAGGAGCAATGATGACGCGCATCAATCTAACATGTAAGGTTGAGTAACAATTTTTCAGGCGATTCTTAAATATGGCAACAACAGTAAGTTCACGCTAAAAAAATTTACGGAAGATAGTTAGTCGTTAAACTAATGATTGGAGTGTTCAATGGCTGAAAATGGGTATTCAACAGTCAGGTTAGATAAAGCTGATAATGTGGTCGTCGCCAGGCGCAAATTAACCCCCGGTAATCTGGTTGACAATATTACTGTGCGCGATGAAGTGCCAACCGGTCACAAGATTTCCACACAGGAAATCAAAAAAGGCAAAAGTGTTATTAAATATGCTCAGAATATCGGCTACGCGGCGGAAGATATTTTGCCCGGAAGCCATGTGCATAGTCATAATCTGGAATACCGTGATGTGGGCCACGATTATCAATTTTGTATTGATGCAAAAAGCCCAGAAATTCTGCCGCTTGAACAGCAGGCAACCTTCAAAGGCTATCGTCGTGCCAATGGCAAAGTGGGAACTCGCAACACAATTGCGGTTTTAACCAGCGTTAATTGCTCGGCCACTGCCGCACGGTTTATTGCCGAGGCCTTCAACGCCGAAAGCTTGCAGGCCTATCCAAATGTTGATGATGTGACGGCGTTTGTGCACGGCACCGGCTGCGGTATGGCCGATAATGGTGATGGATTTGCCAACTTGCAGCGCGTACTTTGGGGCTATGCTCGCCATCCCAATGTCGCCGGTGTTTTACTGGTCGGGTTGGGTTGTGAGGTTAACCAGATTGATTTTCTGCTGGAAGCCTATGGCATAGAGCGTGGGCCTCTGTTTCAAACAATGAATATTCAAACGACCGGCGGCCTGCGCAAAACCGTGGATGCGGGAGTATCAATTGTTAAATCAATGCTTGATGAAGTGAATTCTATTGAGCGTTCTACCTGCCATGCATCTGAATTGATGCTGGCTTTGCAATGTGGTGGTTCCGATGGTTGGTCCGGCATCACTGCCAATCCTGCACTTGGTTATGCAGCGGACAAGCTTGTGCGTCACGGCGGAACGGCTGTGTTGGCTGAAACACCGGAGGTATATGGTGCGGAGCATCTGCTTACACGGCGTGCGGTTGATGAGGAAACCGGGCAAAAGCTGGTCGAGCGAATTATGTGGTGGGAGGATTATACCAAACGTAATTTTGGTTCGATGGATAATAATCCATCGCCCGGTAATAAACGTGGTGGCCTGACGACCATATTAGAGAAATCCCTTGGTGCAGTTGCCAAGGGAGGGACGACCGCGCTTAACGGGGTATTCCGTTATGGTGAAATGATCGATCGCAAAGGTTTTGTCTTTATGGATAGTCCCGGTTATGACCCGGCTTCTGTAACGGGGCAAATCGCATCCGGGTGCAATATGGTTTGCTTTACCACCGGGCGAGGGTCTGCCTTTGGTTGCAAGCCATCGCCCTCTATAAAAATTGCCACAAATACGGCGATGTATGATCGAATGAGTGAGGATATGGATATTAATGCTGGGCGGGTTATCTCGAACAATGCTACCATTGCAGAAGTAGGAGAAGAAATATTTGCTCGTGTTCTAGCTGTGGCTTCCGGCGAACAATCTCTTTCAGAAGCACAAGGCATGGGTGATTATGAATTTGTTCCCTGGCAAATTGGCGCGACTATGTAAGTTTGGGCGATTATGAGATTTTCATTGCTTAACAGAAAACAGCCAAAGCAAAAACAGTCAGCTCTTCGCAACACATGGCTTGATGTGGGCGGGAGAGATGTGCCTGTGACTATATCGGAAAATCCACGCAGTCAGCGATTGACCCTGCGCATTCAACCTGGTGGTAAGGAATTGCGGGTTTCAGTTCCCCCCAGTACGCCTTTTCGAGAAATTGACAGCTTTTTACGCAAGCATCAAAACTGGGTGGCTGCCCGGCTTTCACGAATGCCAAAAGTGCAATCCATTACGGCCGGTGAAGTTATAAATTTGCGTGGGGTGCCGCATGAAATTGTTCATATGGGAAAAGGCAGAGGGGTTGTTAAAACCATTTTGCAGAATGAACAATTCCAAATTCAAGTTTTTGGCGACGAACGCCATATGCAGCGCCGTGTATTGGACTTTCTGAAAAACCAGGCGCGATCAGACTTGGCGGCTGCTGTTGAGGTGCATGGTGCGCGTCTCGGGGTTAAGGCAAAATCTATCAGTATTAGAGATAGCAAAACCCGTTGGGGTTCCTGCTCGTCCAGTGGCACTTTATCTTTTTCATGGCGTATAATACTGGCACCGCCAGACATTCTTGATTACCTCGCCGCGCATGAAGTGGCACATTTAAGAGAAATGAACCATTCTCCTCAATTTTGGGCATTGGTTGAGCAAACCTGTGCGCATACAAAATCATCACGCTCTTGGCTGAAGACGCATGGAGCAGAATTGCATGCGCTAATTATCTGAAGCAGGCATTAGTCATTTTCTGCCACGTATATTAGCATAGACCTGCCGAGTTTTGCTCACATGCCATCAATAATGATGGTAGTGCATTCAGCATTTGCGTTTCGAATTGCCTTTATCGGGGCGTATTCTTCGCAGCTTACAAAATCATGTGCAGTTTGCATATCAGGAAACTCCAGCATGACGATTCTCGTTGGCGTCCAAAGCTCATTTTCCACCACCTCCATGTCACCGCCGCGAGCCCGATAAATAGCACCATATTTCTCAGCAACCGGGCGCGCCAGAGCCTTGTATTTCTCATAAGCATCCGGGTCACTAATTTTTGTATCAACAATTACATATGCGCTCATACTATAATCCTTCTTTGGGCATCATTATTATATATCGTTCTTGTTTCTGGTCCGAAAGTCACTGGCAGGGTAGACGCCAAGTATAGTTTTGTGCACCGAGAAAAAATCCATTTCTTCCAATGCAAATTTTACTGATTGATCATCCGGGTGACCCTCAATATCGGCGTAAAATAGCGTTGCTGTAAATGCCCCGCCGATCTGATAGGATTCCAGTTTGGTCATGTTAATGCCATTGGTGGCAAAACCACCCATTACCTTATAAAGAGCAGACGGTACGTTGCGTACCTGAAAAACAAAAGATGTAATAACTGGTCCGTTATTGGCAGGCGGAATTTCAGCTTCGCGAGAAAGAATAACAAACCGGGTTGTGTTATGTTCTTCGTCTTCGACATCCTCACGTAAAATCTCGAGATTATATAGGGATGCGGCTAGCCGTGGGGCGAGAGCCGCACAAGACGTGTCATCCATTTCGCTAACCATTCTTGCTGATCCGGCGGTATCACCACTGACAATTGCTTTCCAACTATTATCGCGAATAATTTTACGGCATTGACCCAATGCATGCACATGACTGTAAACAGTATTAACATCTTTGAAGCTAACGCCGGGCTTTGCCATCAGCTGAAAATGAATAGGTAAGAAATATTCACCAATTATGTGCAGATCAGAATTAGGCAACAGGTGGTGAATATCAGCAACCCTTCCGGCAATTGAATTTTCAATCGGGATCATTGCTAGATCAGCCCGATGGTCCTTAAGCGCAGCAAACGCCTCCTCGAACGTTGGGCAGGGCAATGGCTCCATGTCCGGATACATGTCACGGCAGGCTGTATCAGAGTTTGCGCCAGGCTCTCCCTGAAATGCGATTGTACCGGTTGTTTTTACCATTATTATTCCGATTTATTTGCTAAAATAGTGCGGGCGCGCTCAAGGTCAGCTTCAGTATCAACGCCTAACGGAACTGTGTCAACGAGCACTGCATCAATGCGCATTCCTGCTTCCAATGCACGAAGTTGTTCAAGCTTTTCACGTAGTTCCAGAACTGAAGGTTCAAGTGCCACGAATTTTTCCAATGCTTCACGTCGCCATGCATAAAGGCCGATGTGATGATAAAGAGGGCCATCACCATAGGGAGCCGTTGAACGAGTAAAGTATAGGGCTTTAAAGGTTCGTGCGCTTGTCTGGGAGCCAATCATCTTCACAACATTTGGATTACTACGCTCTTCTTCAATTTTGATTTCAGCAACCAGCGTTGATAGGTCTACGTCAGGGTTATTGAGCGGGATAAGGCTGGCTTGAATGGTTTCTGGCTCAATGGTTGGCAGGTCACCTTGAACATTTATAATTACTTTAACTTTTTTTTCAGGGTCAATTATTTGAAGTGCTTCAAAAATTCGATCAGAGCCGGACAGGTGACCCGCAGAAGTCATGATCACCTCGCCCCCATGAGATAGAACGGTATCAAATACTTCTTCCGAATCGGTTGCAACAACTACTCGGCCAACATTTGCTTCTATTGATCGTTTCCAAACTTGTATAATCATTGGGAATCCATCAATATCGGCAAGAGGTTTGTTTGGCAGTCGGGTTGATGCCATGCGAGCCGGAATCATAATAATAATATCGGAATTTTGAAGTCTCGCCATATTCAGCCTGTTCACAAGTGTCAATTGGTCTCACATTGAAGGCCTTCTATAGGTGTTGCAAGATAAGTGCAAAAGTCATAGTTTCCGGCAAAATGTTGGAATACTTATAGAGCGTACTAATAATTGATGCTGCGCTTTATCTTTTTGGAGTGGTCAAACCATGGATTCATATCAACTGAACAAGATTGCAGGTGCACTTCTTGGTACGCTTTTTGTTGTTTTAAGCCTGTCGTTTATTTCGGATGCAATTTTCGCCGGCCATGCACCGGAAACAGCAGGCTTTGCCATCGAAGTTGAGGGCGCAGATGGTGGACAGGCTGCTAAGAAAGAGAAAACCGGCCCAACGATTGAGCCGATCGGAGCAATGCTTGCATCTGTCGATTTAGCAGCCGGCCAGAAAGTAGCCAAAAAATGCGCGGCTTGCCATACCTTTGACAAGGGTGGGAAAAAGAAAGTCGGGCCAAATCTCTATGGTGTGGTTGACCGTGCCTTTGGCTCCGTGGAAGGTTTTTCATACTCAACCAGCTTAAAAGAATTTGGTCAGGGTAAAGCTTGGACCTATGCCGAACTGAACCATTTTTTGTATAAGCCCAAAGCTTATATTAGTGGGACATCAATGGGTTTTGCCGGTTTGAAAAAAACGGCTGACCGTGCAGCTTTAATTGGATTCTTACGTTCTCTTGCTGATACACCTGCGGCTTTGCCTGCTGAGTAATATACAAATTTGAGAAACTCGAAACCGGCCTCTATTTTAGATGGCCGGTTTTTTTGTATGAAAGCCGTATCAAGCCCAAAAATCGCAGAAAATAGTAAAATCCAGATTGATCAGGCTCAGATTAATTTTTCGTCATTATTCATATTTTGCCTGCAAGCTGCCCAAAATCACATTATGCTACAAATTTTATACAATCAGGAGATTATCCATGAATCGCTATTTGTCCGTAATCATTACGACATTAATCCTGATAACACCTTTTAAGGCTCTGGCCGGTGACAGTGGCTGGATTACAATTTCATCCTTGATTGGCAAATCCAAATATCAGGACAGCTTCACAAAGTATGATTATGTAAACGCAGATGCGCCCAAGGGCGGTACATTAAATTCCGTATCAAGAGGTACGTTCGATACCTTCAATCCGTTTGTTATTCGAGGAACTCCAGCGACCGGAGTCAATTATCAAGGTGGTATTCTATATGATAATTTGATGGATAAATCTGTTGATGAATCCAGTACCACTTACCCGATGATCGCCGAGGCCTATAAATATCCAGATGACTATTCTTCCGCAACCTATCGTATTAACTCGGCTGCCAAATGGCATGACGGAACTTCAATTACTGTCGAAGATGTAAAATGGTCATTTGAGAAACTCAAAGAACATTCCCCTCAATACACCCAATATTTTCGCAATGTGACCAGCGTGCGTATTGATAATGAGCGCGAAGTAACTTTTTTGTTTGATCAAAAGAACAACCGGGAGCTTCCATTAATACTGGGTGATTTGCCTGTCTTACCGAAACTCTGGTGGGAGGGCGTAAACGCCAAAGGAGAAAAGCGCGATATTTCCAGCCCCACTCTTGAGCCACCATTGGGTAGTGGACCGTACAAAATTGAAAGTTTCAAAAGCGGCGAGGAAATCATCTGGCAACGGGTGGAAAACTATTGGGCGAAGGATATGCCAACTCGTGTGGGTCGATTTAATTTTGATCTGCTTCGCTATGTGTATTTCAAGGACGAAAATGCTATGTGGCAAGCTTTCACCAAAGGCGGGTTTGAAGATTATCGTCGGGAAAACCGGTCGCAGAAATGGGCGATTGGCTATGATTTCAAAGCTTATAAAGCCGGCGATGTAATCAAAGAAGAATTTGAGACAAACTCCAGCCAGACAATGCAGGGCGTTGTTATCAACACCAGACGTGACAAGTTTAAAGATCGACGTGTGCGGCAGGCACTTACTCTTGCCTTTGATTTTGAAACCATGAATAAAAATCTGTTTTATGGGCAATATGTGCGCACCGACAGTTATTTTGAAGGCACGAACCTTGCCGCAAGTGGATTGCCGACCGGTAAAGAGCTGGAAATATTGGAGAAATTCAGAGGAAGAATTCCAGATGAAGTCTTTACCGAGGAATTCAAACTTCCAAAATTTGATTCTCGCAATGCAACCCGGAAAAATCTAAGAGCTGCTTTCCAATTGCTGAAGCAGGCGGGGTGGGTAAATCAGGGCGGGAAGTTAATTAACGAGAAAACTGGTAAGCAGTTCAAAATTGAATATCTTGCACGTGATGCATCGGCTGAGCGGGTAGTGAATCCATACATTACTAATTTAAAGCGCCTTGGATTTGATGCGACCCTCCGAATTGTTGATGTCTCTCAATATATCGGACGGATGAATGAATCCGATTTTGATATGACAACCCTTGGGGTGCGGCAATCGCAATCGCCAGGAAATGAGCAGCGTCAATATTGGGGTTCGATTGCTGCAGATCGCAAGGGTTCGCAAAACTATCCGGGAATTAAAAACCCTGTGATAGATGAGCTTATTGAGCAACTGATTTTTGCTAAAGACCGAGAGGAATTGGTTGCCTTGACCAAGGCGCTGGACCGTGTGTTGCTTTGGAATTATTATTATATTCCTCAATGGCATAACCCCAAAGTGTGGGTTGCTTATTGGAATAAATTTGGAATCCCTCGTCCGCAACCCAAATTTGTTGGATTGGATCCTTTTTCCTGGTGGATTGATGCAGACAAAGAAGCGGAACTCGCAAAGAAATATAGAGGTCGTTAAAAATGGCTTTGGAAGGGTTCAAACTTAATCGCCGCAAGTTTCTGGTACTTACCAGCGGAGCTGCCATTGCGGGCGCTACCAGCATGTGGACTGAAATATCCCTGGCTGGAAACAAAACTGATAAACCATTGCACGGTCTTTCCGCATTTGGGGACCTGAAATATTCTAAAGACTACAGCCATTTTGATTACATAAATCCAAAGGCACCAAAAGGCGGAACGTTCAATTTTTCAGTTTCAAACTGGAATTTCAATCAAAACTCTCAGACCTTCAATACGCTAAACTCTTTTGTTTTGAGGGGTGAAGCGCCGCCGCGTATGGAGTTGTGCTTTGATGCATTGATGACCATGACTCAGGACGAACCTGATTCAGTTTATGGATTGGTTGCTGAAACTGTTACGATTTCGGAGGATAGAAACACCTATCAGTTTAAACTGCGAAAAGAAGCTCGCTTTCATGATGGCTCTCCTCTTACGGCTGAAGACGTTGCATTTTCTTATGAGATATTGCGTGAAAAAGGGCACCCTGATCTTTCGCTTGATTTAAGGGACTTGATCAAAGCGGAGGTACTGGACCCCTCAACTGTGGAGCTTAGATTTAACGGCAAACAATCAGACCGTACAATTTTGACTTTGGTTTTATACCCGATTTTTTCCAAAGCCTATTACTCTGCCCGTGAGTTTGATAAATCCACGTTGGATGCCCCACTTTCATCCGGCCCCTACCGGGTTGGTAAAATTAACGCCGGTATATCTATTGAATATGAGAGGGTCGAAGATTATTGGGCCAGGGATCTGCCATTCGCCATCGGGCACAACAATTTTGATCGATTAAAAATAGAGTTTTTTCGTGAGCGTCAGGCAGCTTTTGAGGCATTTAAAAAGGGCAAAATCAATTGGCGGGAAGAATTTACTTCGAAAGTTTGGGCAACGGAATATAACTTTCCTGCGCTCAATGAAGGAAAGGTAATCAAGCGGCATTTTACTGATGAATTGCGGCCAACTCTGCAAGGTTGGGCAATCAACTCTAGACGTGATAAATTCGCTGACATAAAAACACGGCAGGCAATTGGGCTTTGCTTTGATTTTGAGTGGACTAATGAACAATTGTTTTACGGCACTTATGCGCGGTCTCAATCTTTGTTTGAAACCTCGGATTTTCGCGCCAACGGCCTGCCATCACCTGGAGAACTGGCATTGCTCAACCCAATGCGATCAATACTACCACGCGAAGTATTTGGCGAAGCGGTACAGCAACCCTTTACTGATGGCTCAGGAAAAATGCGCCCTTCGCTTAGAAAAGCCACAAAACTACTGAAGAAGGCTGGGTGGCAGCGCAAGGGCCGCCAGCTAGTGGATAAAGATGGCAGGGCTTTTACACTGGAATTTCTCATTCGCTCCCCAACATTTGAACGCATACTCAGTGGGTTCGTAACCAATCTGAAAGCCATTGGTATTGATGCATCAATAAGGCTCGTTGATCCCGCACAGTTTCAGGCAAGACTGGAAGAGTTTGATTTTGATGTTACCGGGATTGCCTTTTCTTTGCAGGCAACTCCAACAGGCGAAAGCATGAAACAGTTCTTTTTTTCGGAATATGCCGATCAGAATGGAAGCAAAAACTATCCGGGCATTAAACTGGAAAGCGTTGATAAATTGATTGATGCGGTGGGTATGGCCCAATCGCGCGAAGATTTAGTGTTTGCCATGCGTGCCCTTGATCGGGTTTTGCGCAGCTATCACTACTGGATCCCGAATTGGTATTCGGCCAATCATCGAATTGCTTATTGGGATATGTTTGGATTCAAGGAGCCAAAACCGGACTACGGATTTCCGGTGGAGCAAATATGGTGGTTTGATGAGAAAAAGGCTAAAGCCATTGGCAAAGCCTGATTCTTGCGCATAGTTGTCGGGTTTAAGCAGAAAGAGATTGCGACCAGATGGGTGCATATATATTTAGACGATTGCTGCTGATGATCCCTACGATCCTCGGTATTATGCTAATCAGTTTTGCCATTATCCAGTTTGCCCCAGGAGGTCCTGTTGAACAGGTTATCGCCCAAATTACAGGGCAGGGAGGTGCCGCAACCGATCGGATTTCCGGCGGCGGCGGTGATCTTACGCAGCAAAATTCATCTGTCAGCGGTGGTGAAAATACTTCAAAATACCGTGGCGCACAGGGGCTAGACCCTGAATTTATCAAGAAGTTGGAAAAGCAATTTGGGTTTGACAAACCCGCATGGGAGCGGTTTGGGCTAATGATCTGGAACTATGCCCGCTTTGATTTTGGTGAGAGCTATTTCCGCGATATTTCAGTTTTAGCATTGATCAAAGAAAAATTGCCGGTTTCGATTTCACTCGGCATTTGGATTACCTTGATTTCTTACTCTATTTCGATCCCGCTTGGTATAAAAAAAGCTGTTAGCGATGGGTCGGCCTTTGATGTGTGGACCAGCGGTATTATTATTATCGGATATGCGGTGCCAGGCTTTCTATTCGCAATTTTATTGATTGTACTTTTTGCCGGGGGATCGTTTTGGGATATATTCCCTTTACGTGGGCTCACATCTGATAATTTTGATGATCTGAGTATTTTGGGTAAGATTGTAGATTATTTCTGGCACATGGCTTTACCGCTTATTTCTCTGACCTTAGCGGCATTCGCAACCACAACATTGCTAACCAAGAACTCTTTCCTGGATGAAATTAAAAAACAATATGTTGTAACGGCTAGGGCGAAAGGCTTGAGCGATCGACAGGTGCTTTATGGCCATGTATTCAGAAACGCCATGTTGATTGTTATAGCCGGGTTCCCTGGCGCTTTCATATCCGCATTTTTTACTGGCTCCTTACTAATTGAAGCAATCTTTTCGTTGGATGGATTGGGTCTTTTAGGGTTTAATTCAATCATCAATCGGGATTACCCGGTGGTTTTTGCAACTTTGTTTATTTTCTCGCTGATGGGGCTTTTAGTATCACTGATTTCCGATCTGATTTATACTTGGATTGATCCGCGCATCGATTTTGACCGGCGGGATGTGTAACATGGATCAGACACTCAATCTAAATAATGATGTTAAAAAAGCCGTAAAAAAAATCGGCCGGTTTGCTCTGTCACCACTAAACCAGCGCCGCTGGGCAGGGTTCAAGGCCAATCGACGCGGTTATTGGTCGATGTGGATATTTTTGTTTTTATTTGTTGCCGCAATGTTGGCTGAGTTTATCGCTAATGATCGTCCAATTCTTGTCTCATACAAAGGCGAGATATTGGCACCTGTATTCATTGATTACCCGGAAGAGAAATTTGGCGGGTTCTATGCAGTAACAGACTATCGCGACCCGGTAATTTCTGATGAAATTGAAGCCAATGGCTGGATGCTTTGGCCTCCAATTCGCTATTCCTATCAAACCGCAAATGCCGATATTCCTTCGCCCGCCCCAGCGAAACCCTCATGGATGTATACCAACGAAGAACGGTGTAAAAAATATGAAAAGGGTGTGGATGATGTACGCTGCGTTCTTGGAAACTGGAACTGGGTTGGCACCGATGATCAAGCCCGCGATGTTGCCGCGCGGCTGATTTACGGATTTCGAGTATCTGTACTTTTTGGGCTTATTTTGACCGCAGCATCTGCTGTCATCGGGGTGACAGCAGGAGCCGTTCAAGGCTATTTTGGCGGTTGGGTAGATCTTTTATTCCAACGTTTCATTGAAATTTGGTCGTCTATTCCGGTTTTGTATTTACTGATGATTATTGCAGCGGTACTACCACAGGGATTTTGGATTCTACTAGGCATTATGCTGCTGTTCTCGTGGGTTAGTTTTGTTGGCATTGTTCGGGCTGAATTTCTTCGTGCCCGAAATTTTGAATATGTAAATGCCGCCCGGGCATTGGGTGTTTCTAATCCAACTATTATGTTTAGACATCTGCTGCCAAATGCGATGGTTGCAACCCTTACATTCCTGCCATTTATTCTAAGTGGTTCAATCACAACATTGACCTCGCTTGATTTCTTGGGCTTTGGCCTGCCACCAGGTTCGGCATCGTTGGGCGAGTTGCTGCAACAGGGCAAGAACAATTTACAGGCTCCCTGGCTGGGGCTGATGGGCTTTTTGGTAATTTCAATCATGCTCTCTCTGCTGATATTTATCGGTGAAGCGACCCGTGATGCTTTTGACCCAAGGAAGAATTTCAAATAATGAGTAGAGATTCTTCAAATGATGGCGATATGAGTGCCAAGGGCGAACCTTTGTTGGATGTAAGAGACCTTTCGGTTACCTTTTCGTCGGGTGGAATAGTTTCAACTGCGGTCGACAAAATATCCTTTTATATTAATAAGGGTGAAACCCTTGCTTTGGTTGGTGAAAGCGGTTCAGGCAAATCCGTATCAGCTTTGTCTGTGTTAAAACTGTTACCCTATCCGACGGCTGCTCACCCCACAGGTTCCATCTTATTCAAGGGGCAAAACCTATTAGATAGTGATGAGAAGGATCTTCGTCGGGTTCGTGGTGATGACGTCACGATGATATTTCAAGAACCGATGACATCGCTGAACCCGCTACATACAATTGAATTGCAAATTGGTGAAATACTGCGTCTGCATCAGCTTATGGATGAAAAGCAGACGCGGACGCGGATATTAGAACTGCTTAACCAGGTTGGTATCCATGATCCTGAGAAACGGCTTCATGCATATCCACATCAATTGTCAGGTGGGCAGCGCCAACGGGTGATGATTGCCATGGCGCTCGCTAATGAACCTGAGCTTTTGATTGCAGATGAACCAACCACCGCGCTTGATGTTACTGTTCAGGCGCAAATATTGGAACTTTTAGGAAAGTTACAACGTGAGCGTGGTCTTTCCATGCTCTTTATCACTCACGATCTGGGTATTGTACGCAAAATTGCCGACCGGGTTTGTGTAATGACAAATGGCAAGATTGTTGAACATGGTCCGACAAATGAGATATTTGAAAACCCTCAACACGAATACACCAAACATTTATTGGCAGCAGAACCAAAGGGCGACCCGCCAATAACGGATAATTCGGCACCCATCGTATTGAAGGGTGAGCAGATTAAAGTCTGGTTCCCAATTAAGGCCGGCTTTATGCGAAAGACAATAGACCATGTCAAAGCCGTTGATGGTATCGATCTGGTTTTGCGAGAAGGGCAAACGCTGGGCGTGGTTGGCGAATCCGGCTCAGGAAAAACCACACTTGGGCTGGCTCTTTCAAGATTGATCTCCTCAGAAGGAAAAATCGGTTTTGTCGGCAAAAGCATTGATGAATATTCATTCAAGCAAATGCGGCCTTTACGCCGGGAAATGCAGGTTGTTTTTCAAGATCCCTTTGGTTCGCTTTCTCCAAGAATGTCGATTGCTGAAATTGTTGCCGAAGGGTTGGGCATTCACCGACCTGATTTGAGCATAGAACAAAAAGAAGAAACCGTGTGTAATGCGCTTCAAGAGGTTGGATTAGACGCAGAAGCGCGGCATCGCTATCCGCATGAGTTTTCTGGTGGCCAGCGACAACGAATTGCGATAGCCCGCGCAATGGTGCTTGAACCAAAGTTTATTATGCTGGATGAGCCAACATCAGCACTGGATATGAGCGTGCAGGCGCAGGTGGTGGATTTACTGCGGGACTTGCAGAAAAAGCACAATCTTTCTTATTTATTTATTTCCCACGATTTGAAAGTTGTGCGGGCACTTGCCAATGAAGTTATCGTCATGCGCCATGGTAAGGTGGTCGAACAGGGAGCATCTGCACAAATATTTGATGACCCGCAAACGGATTACACCAAAGCATTGATGGCGGCCGCTTTTTCTTTAGAAACCGCGCCAGTCGGTATCGTTAACGATTGAATGGGAATACTAGTCCGTTGAGTTTATTACTTGATATAAATTTCGATAGCACATCAGATTTTGAT
>JALSIJ010000041.1 GCA_026981655.1 Rhizobiaceae bacterium
CCGGCCCAATTCAGCTTGACCTGTTGCGGGCCGGGTCTTTTTACATCAAGGTAAATAACACCAACCATACTATTTTATAGGCGTTTAGCGACCAATGTCAGTTTCAGCCGCCGGGGCATCCGGCAAACCCAAGGCCCCAACGGTTCGTAATTCACTCACCGGATTAGACTATATTCTATTCACCATTTCCGTATTGTCGTGGAGCGCCAGCTGGTATGCGCTTAAAATGCAGGTTGGCGTTGTTCCTGTTCAGGTATCGCTGTTTTGGCGATACGCATTGGCCGCCGTTATTATGATGGTATGGGCATATTTCGCACGCGCTCCAATGCGCTATTCTCTCAGTGTGCACGCCAAGTTTTTAGCGATGGGCGCATTGATGTTTTGCATCAATTTTGCCTTATTTTATCATGCATCGGCCTATCTTGCTTCCGGCCTTCTTTCGGTTGTTTTTTCACTTGCGGCCATATTCAACATAATAATTGCAGTTGTTTTTATGGGCCTCAAGCCGGGTAGTAACGTGATTATCGGTGCTTCACTGGGCTTTTTTGGTATCGGGTTGATGTTTTGGCCCATTGTGGCCCAACAGGTTTTTGACACCTCAGCCCTTTTGGGACTAGGTCTTTGTATTGTTGGCACATTGTGTTTTTGCTTTGGAAATCTTATTTCGGCATCCTTGCAAAAATCCAAAATACCAGTGGTATCCGCAAGCGCCTGGGGCATGAGCTATGGAGCTGCAATCAGTGCGGCACTGGCATTGGCACAAAATAATCCATTCATCATTGAATGGAGCGCCAGCTATCTGATTTCCCTGCTGTTTTTATCTATTGTATCGTCAGTGATTGCTTTTGCCGCCTATCTTACCTTGCTTGGTCGCATAGGCTCCGACCGGGCAGGTTATGCAACCGTATTGTTTCCCGTTATTGCCCTGCTGATATCCACCATAATGGAGGATTATCACATGAGCTGGCTGGCGGGTGCCGGCCTTGCTCTTGTGCTGTTAGGCAATGTTTTTGTACTTGGAATGGCCAGAAAAAAATAACTATTTTTTCAGGAAATCTTTGAAGATGCCTTCGATTCCATTTTGATAAGGGTCATCGGATTTTCTGCCCGTTTCAAACATATCGCCGAAAATATCGGTGAGGCTTCCACCCGATGGTGCTTTGCGGCGTTGACCGCCGTCCTCAATTTCGCGTTGGTTATCATCACCGCCATCCAGAAAACTGCCAAGCAGGTCATCCAGCGGGTTGGCGCTGGTTTCCGTCGATGGCGCTTTGTTTCTGGTTGATCGGCCGCCCTGGCCAAACATATCTTCAAATACCTGCCCAAGCCCGCCCTCATCGGTGGTGCGACGCTGGTCTGGCTGGGGCCGACCTTTATTACCCTGACCACTCAGCATGTCTTCAAACACCCTACCAAGTGGGTTATCTCCATCAGATGTTCTTCTTTGTGGCGCGGTTGTATTTCCCGCAGCACCACCCAGAACGCTGCCGAGTATCTGTCCTAAAATACCGCCACTGCCACCGGCAGAACCCTGTTTTGCACCCTTAAACATTGAGCCCATAACCATTGAGGCAAGTGCAGGGAGCATTTGTTTCAATGCCGATTGGCCAATGCCGGTTGCATTGGATGCTTGTAAAGTAACCGCTCGGCTGACGTCTTTTGAACCAAGCACGTGACCCAGTATTTTATTCCCTTCAGCAATGCCTTCATCGCTTAAGGCACGCTCCGGTTGATCGGCATATTGCTCATGACGGCCGGAAGAAAGCGCTTCAATAAATGATCCAGCACCCATGGCAGAGGCTGCATTGCGCTTCATGCCAACCGAAAGCGCCGGTGCCAGCGCTTCAACCGCCTGCCGGGCTTGCTCTTCTGAAATACCAAATTTTGCACTTAATTGTGAAAGCGGTGATGATTCACCCGAATTCAACAACATATCAATCATGGATGGCATGGCTGGCTCCTATAAATGTTCTAAATAATTACCTTACGTAATAAAAGTATTTTTCGCAAAAACAAGGCAGTATTTTTTTAATAATTAGTTTTGTATTAAAAGGCAAACTCTTCAAATACGTGATCTATATCGCGGTCCCAGTTAGAAGCGTATGATTTGAGCATTCGTTCAGCACTTGTCTCGCCCAATGCGGCCACTTCTTCAAGCGACGCAAGAAAATGCGCCTCGTTGCCACCATCCACATTAAGGCGGTTACGAGCAGTCAGGCCAGCGCGGGCGATTTCCAGACAGGATTTTGCCACATCGAGAACCTTGGTATCACCAAGCATGGCATTTAGGCCGTCACGTGGAACGCTTTCACGCATGGCATAAACCTCCTCATAGGTGAAATTTCGGGTCAGCTCTTCACTCATGGCAAGCGATTGTTCATCATACAACATTCCTACCCAGAAGGCTGGAAGCGCGCAAATACGCCGCCACGGCCCACCATCAGCGCCGCGCATCTCTATGAATTTTTTCAAACGAACATCTGGGAATAGCGTGGTTAAATGGTTTTCCCAATCTCCAATAGTCGCCTCGCCATTGGGCAGTTCATTGCGCAATGCTCCATCCATAAACTGACGGAAGGTTACATGGGTGCAATCGTGGTATTTACCATCGCGGAGAACGAAATACATCGGCACATCAAGCGCCCAGTCCACATATTGTTCAAAGCCAAAATTCTTATCAAAGACAAACGGCAACAGGCCGGACCGCTGATTATCCGTATCGCGCCATATATCAGAGCGCCAGGAAAGCAGGCCATTGGGTTTGCCATCAGTAAATGGGGAATTGGCAAATAATGCGGAGGCCACCGGCTGTAATTTGGTTGAAACCTGCATTTTGGTACGCATATCTGCCTCAGAACTGAAATCCAGATTAACCTGAATGGTGCAGGTCCGATACATCATGTCCAGCCCTTTTGAGCCTACTTTTGGCATATGGCTAGACATGATCTTATAGCGCGACTTCGGCATTTGCGGCGTTTCTGAAATCGTCCATTTCGGGCTTGCCCCAAGCCCCAGGAACCGGATGCCCAGCGGTTCGGCAACCTCGCGCACCTGGGTCAGGTGACGATTGCTCTCACGACATGTCTCGTGCAGGGTTTCCAGCGGAGAGCCTGAAAGTTCAAACTGCCCGCCGGGCTCGAGCGAGATTGCGCCAAGCCCGTCTTTGCCAACCAGACCGATGATATTTCCATCATCAATAATTGGTTCCCAGTCGGTTTTCTCCTGCATGCCCTCCAAAAGTGCGCGAATACCGCAAGGCCCGCCGTAGGGAACCGGCGAATTATCAATTTTGTAAAACCCGAATTTTTCGTGTTCTGTGCCAATGCGCCATTTATCTTTTGGCTTGCACCCTGCCTCAAGCGTAGCAACGAGCGCCGCAGTGTTTTCAATTGGTGTGTCGTCACTGGTATCGCGCGCCATTTATGTCTATTCCCTTGTCGTTCATCGTAAAAAGACGATTATTAAAATTGTTAGACAGCAGTTGAGGTTTGCGCAAGTGCTTTTCAAGGGCAGCAGGCTTCAATAAAATTGATGGTTAAGAAATAGGATCAGCGCCAGTCGCCGATTGTGGCCTGAACAATTGCCAACGCGGCAACGGCAGCGGTATCAGCCCGCAACACCCGCGGCCCTAAAGGAATGGACGTTACAAAGGATAAATCGCGCAGCATATTGCGCTCGGTTTCGGAAAACCCGCCTTCCGGCCCGATTAAAACAGCCAAGTGTGACGGGCCGCCATTTGCAGCTAGTTTCTTTTTCAATTCATTGAGAGCATCAAACGGGTTCTGGTTTTCACAGCCCTCATCACAATAGATCAGCGATACAGCCTCATCCCAATTTTTTAACAGGTCCTCAAGTTTCAACGGCACACAGTGTTTCGGTAGTGAAATAATCCCGCATTGTTGGGCGGCTTCAATAATATTGGCTTCAATTTTATCGAGGTTTATTTTTGAGTTCTGGGTAAATTCGGTGATCACCGGTTGTAGCTTCCCGGCCCCCATTTCAACGGCCTTTTGCACCATATAATCAAGCCGACCCTTTTTTAGCGGAGCAAAAATATAGGTGAGCTGGCTTTCTTTCGGCTGCGGTCTTGTTTGCTCAAAAGGTATGAGGGATGCGGATTTTCTGGCCTTAACTTCAAGCCGGCTTAGCCATTCCCCATCGCGGCCGTTAAACAGCAAAATATGGTCATGATGTTTGTGGCGAAGCACATTAATCATGTAATTCGATTGTTTTCGATCCAGAGATATCGCCACATCCGGGCGAAGGTCCTGGCTTACAAACAGCCGTTTGGTGGTAAAATCATATCGGGGCATTAATAGTTCCGTTTAATAATCAACAAGCATCAATACCAGTGAGGTCTATATCCAGCTTTCAATACGCCAATTATTGCGGTTGGTGTAAGAAGTTGAACAGGATTGTTTTGTAAATCAATATTCTCTCCATATCCTTTTGTCGACCACCGCCTCCATTGACCGGATTTCAGCGCATAAAAATTGTCGTTTAGTTTGATCATTGCCCCGTTTGGAATATCACCGATATTGGCATTGATAATTCGCTTATTGCGCCCATCCAATCGTTGCTCATGCAGGATCAAGTCCATT
This sequence comes from Rhizobiaceae bacterium, assembly GCA_026981655.1. GTDB lineage: Bacteria > Pseudomonadota > Alphaproteobacteria > Rhizobiales > Rhizobiaceae > SZUA-100. The sequence continues at coordinate 4,602 of JALSIJ010000041.1, forward strand.
TCACCCGCTTTTGCCGGGCGTTCAAGTTTGTGGGCATCAGCCCAGCAACGTGCAAATTCCGTGGCCGCTTTTCGGCGACATTCATAACAAGGGCGATGGCCTGCCGCGAGGGCTGTAACCTCATCCAGAAAAAACAATTCCGTGTAGCCATTACTCATAATTGAGCGATGTCGTGATTTAAATTCGGTTACACAGCAGATCCATTGACGAGTGGCCCAGCGGCGTTTTAGCAGCAAGGTTTGGCTATTCGGATCATGAATGCGTCCCCCACGATTACCCATAAAATGCCCCCGCATATTGCTGGCTACTATTTCACCGGATGGATAAACTCTGTTCTGAAATGGCATGGAATGTATCCTCGACCTGCGAAATGGGACGTAAATTATTGAGCAACTATGCCGAGGTTGTACCTTCATGTGTCCAAATGCACTTTATTCAGCGCAGCAACCCCCTATTTCATTAACAACACAACAGCACAAACAAACGGAAAAAAACATGCCTACAAAATCATCCCTCGCACTGGTAACCGGCGCATTTATGTTCCTGGCTTTTTGGGGCGTAGGATTGGCGACCATCGAAATTGATCCAGCCAATACATTTGTTACCGCCGATGGTTATGGCGTTTTCGTTTCAAGCCCTATTGAAACCCGCTAAAGCCTGCCTCCTAAAAGTGGCACCGGCTTTAGGAAGAAAGACATGCGAAAACAGATAGATATAGCATATTGTGTGAATGCCAATGAACGCGATATGTTTTAGTTTACTCAGCTCCCTGTACCAACTCACCCACCGGTTTGCAAAAACCGGTGGGTTTTTTTCTCTAATAC
>JALSIJ010000042.1 GCA_026981655.1 Rhizobiaceae bacterium
TGGGCATAGGATGAAACCTTTTTGAACAATCCAACCAATCTCTTGCGCAAAGTTATGCGCTTGCTATGCTTTAAACACGCGTAATCTGTTTATGCCAATATCCTTTAGAAATCACAAACGAGGCCGAATGCATTTTAATCAACTTAATAAACCTGGCTCTTTATTAAAGGTGAAAACCAAGGAAGATAAGCTGCCTGCCCAAGAAATTGCAGCACTTGCACTGCAACATATGGCAGATGATTCAACGCTTTTAGGCCGTTTTATGGGATTGACCGGGCTTGGAGCTGATGACCTTCGTGAAGCATCAAGTCAGCCCGAATTTCTGGTTGCCGTGCTGGACTTTTATTTGGGACATGAGCCAAATCTTCTGGAGTTTGCCAAAACGCGCAATATTGACCCCGAATCGGTGGCCAAAGCCCGTTCCATTTTGTGCTCTGATGAGGCGCAATATGATTGATCCGCAAACCTTATCCCAGCTTGAAGCGCTAAAACCTGCAACGCGACCATTGGTGGTATGTGATGTCGATGAGGTAATTCTGCATCTGGTGGCACCATTTGAGGTAATGCTGGGGGAGCGCGGTATGGAATTGCGTAAAAAACTGGTCAAATTGTCCGGGAATGTGTTCCATCTTTCTGACGGTCGCGAGGCGACGCAGGAAGATATTTGGGGGATATTGAATACCTTGTTCAAGGAACAGGCCGAGCGGCAAAATCCAGTTGATATGGCAAGTCAGGTTCTTGCAGAATTGAGTGTAAAGTTTGACATATTATTGCTGACCAATCTGCCACATGAATATGGTGACCTTCGGCGTAACCACCTTGCCCAACTCAATATTGCTTACCCGATGATTACCAATAGTGGGAAAAAGGGCCCTGCCCTTGATTGGTTATCTCAACAAAGTGAGCGGAAGCTGGCATTTATAGATGATACCTATCATCATCTGGAAAGTGTACGGGAGCATGCGCCAGATGTGTTTCTCATACACTTTATGGCAGATGATAAATTTAGAAACAATACTATGCCACTTGATCCACCTGTACTATCTACAGGTGATTGGCGTGAGGCTGGGGCGGCGGTTCAATCCGCTCTGAGCTGAATATTATGTCCAATGCCAAAGACAAAACCATTGAAGCATCCGGATTCTGCCGTGATTGCCTAGAGGTTTTTGACAAAATTGTTGGCCGCTGCACATCTTGTGGTAGCCCACGATTATTATTTCATCCCGAATTATTCCAATTGCAGATTGCCCATATAGATTGCGATGCTTTTTTTGCCTCGGTTGAAAAGCGCGATAACCCGACATTGAACGACAAGCCGGTTATCATTGGCGGTGGTAAACGCGGCGTAGTTTCTACCTGTTGTTATATCGCCCGAATAAATGGCGTGCGCTCAGCAATGCCAATGTTTCAGGCCCTAAAAGCCTGCCCCAATGCGGTTGTTATCAAGCCGGATATGGAAAAATATGTGAGTGTTGGTCGTGAGGTAAAGGAACTGATGCGATCATTAACCCCGGAGGTTGAGCCTATTTCGATTGATGAGGCCTTCCTAAACCTCAAAGGTACTGGCAGGTTGCATGGCGAGCCACCGGCCGTGGTACTGGCGAGACTATCCAAAATCATTGAGAACGAAGTTGGTATCAGTGTTTCCATTGGTTTGTCCTACAACAAATTCCTGGCAAAAGTTGCTTCGGACTTTGAAAAACCTCGAGGCTTTGCCGTGATTGGAGAAGCGGGTGCGTTGGAGTTTTTAAAGGAGCAATCCGTGTCTTTGATCTGGGGTGTCGGAAAAGCCATGCAGGCCAAGTTAAACCGTGACGGCATTCATAAGATCGGCACGCTGCAGCAGATGGAAGAAAGCGAGTTGATCAAGCGTTACGGTTCCATAGGCATGAGGCTTTCAAAATTGTCACGTGGCATGGATGCAAGGAGGGTTGAAAGCACCAGCAAAACCAAGAGCGTTAGTGCTGAGACCACTTTCAACACCGATCATTCAACGGCGGAGGAATTGGTGCCAATATTGCGAAAACTGTCGGAACGGGTATCGGCTGGATTAAAGAACAAGCAGATTGCCGGTCGTACTATCGTGTTGAAGCTCAAGACCACCGAGTTCAAGTCGCGCACCCGCAATCGCTCCCACATGGACCCGACACAGCTGGCCGACAAGATATTCCAAACCGGGCGGTCGCTTTTGTTGAAGGAGCTTGATGGCAGTAAATTCCGTTTGCTGGGCATTGGTGTCAGTGATCTTGGTCCGGCTGGTGACGCCGATCCGGTTGATCTTATCGATCCACAAGGTGAGAAGCGGGCGGCGGCGGAACGGGCAATGGACAAGGTGCGTGGTAAATTTGGCGATAAATCAATGTCGCTTGGGTTGACATTCAAAAAAGAAAAAAGCGCCCTGCCGCAGCGTGATCAACCCAATGCCTCGCCCAATATAAAAACAAGTAGTGACTAGGGTCAGGACCCATTAATTTCATCCATTCTGCGCAGGGTAATTTGATTGCTGAATAGAAGGAATATCGCAGACAATATCAATATTTTCAAGATATTACGACGTATTCATCGATCAAATTACCCGCGCCCAAGGGTTTGAAAGGAAGCACACGCCTGAAAGTTATAAATGCTCGAAAAGGTACCAACCTGTCCTTGCGCTTTATTCCTTTCATTCGAATACATCTTTTCAAACAGAATGGATGAAATTAATGGGTCCTGACCCTAATTATTGCATTGGGATTTTGGCAGGATTTTCACCGAACTTAATTTGCCGTTCAAAGTATAATCGTCATATTTCATTTTCAACCGGCTCGAAATGCCGCTTTCAAAAAGATCGAACGACACCTGATAGATGGGTAGGCTTTCACCGCGTTGTTCATTTTTCATGGAGAAATAGCTGATTGATACCGGCCAGCTATCCTTGTCATTCAAAGCATCAAACCCGGCTGAGTTGTTTTCCGGTTTAAAAACCCTCTTTTTTCCGATAATGGTGGTGGTGGCCATTAATTCATCGCCATTTTCTGAGCCATCAAATACATCTGCGGTAAAAAAGGTTTCTCCATTCAGCGCCTTTTCTATGACCTTTGATAAATGGTCGGTCATGAATATAGCATTGCCGAGTTCCAAGTTTCTACCTTCGGGTTTGAGAATGGAAATACTCGTTCCATCCTGAGTACGGGAAGCTTTTCCACGGATTTCTTTTTCAAACTGGTCGTTTACATAGGTCTTGGTCGCAAAGCGGAAATTTTTGCCCGTACCGTCTTCATAGGTTGTCGTGCGTTGATCGGTTACGAATGTTTTTTTGCCCGTATCAATCCGGGTTACAAAACGAAAAGCTACCGCAAATCCTTCGCAAACTGAACCGGTAATCTCATAAACAATGCGGCCATTCATGGCCGCAATGCCCGAACGATCGGTGGATGCCTGCAATTCGACCTCATAAACTGCCCGGTGAGCCACCAGTCCGTTGAGTGCTGATGCGGCGGCAGGTTCGCTTGCAATTATTGTCGCAGCTACAACAATTAAACCGGTTCGCAAGTGGTTGCGCACAAACATTTTCGTCATCATTATTCAAAATATCCGATTAAATCTCAGTTGGAATCATTATTGACATAAAATTGCTGAAATTGCGACTTTTCACGGGCCTAAAATTGGTTTACCGATTCAGCCTGAAAAATATTTCCAACCGGAGAAATAAATATGTCTGGCAACACTGAAGCTCATTTGAGCTCATTGGGTATTGTTTTACCCACACCGGCAGCTCCTGCTGCAAATTATGTCCCCTATGTTATGAGCGGTAGTCTGCTTACCATTTCCGGCCAGGTTCCGGTTGGTCCTGATGGTCTTGAGTTTCAGGGGAAACTTGGTGATGGTTTTGACGTGGAAACCGGACAAAAAGCCGCCAGGCTCTGCGCTATCAATATCCTGGCACAGGCTAAAGCGGCACTCGGCGATCTCGACCGAATTGTTAAAATGGTAAAAATTACCGGCTATGTGAATGCGGCGGGTGATTTTGGTGATCACCCGGCGGTAATTAACGGGGCTTCAGACTTACTTGTTGAAGCATTAGGCGATCGTGGCAAGCATGCACGTGCTGCCGTTGGCATGTCTTCCCTGCCCTTTGGTGTGGCAGTTGAAGTAGACGCAATTATTGAATTCAATTAATTAGATTTTTTAAATATGCTAAACGAACTTGAATTGTTGTTGGCAAAGCCAATAACCCATCGTGGGTTTCACGATGCATCCAAACAAAACTATGAAAATTCATTTTCTGCGTTTCAAGCTGCAATTGATGCCGGATTCGGGATTGAGTGCGATCTTCAGGTAACAGCTGATAGGGAGATCGTAGTGTTTCATGACCCCGATCTCGACCGGATGACGACAGAGAAAGGACCGGTTCGCCACCGCAAATTAGATGATTTGTGTAAACTTGATCTGCTGGGTTCAAAAGACAAAATTCATTCGCTTGATGAGCATTTGGAACTCACCGGTGGTCAGGTGCCTCTATTGCTGGAATTTAAAGGCATCACCGGCGAAGATAATGGCATGGTGAAGGCCGCAGCCAAGTCTCTCAAGGCTTACAAAGGTCCAGTGGCCATCATGTCGTTCAATCATTGGATTGCTCGCCAGTTTGCAGAACTTATTCCAGATCGACCGCGTGGCCTAACTGCAATGGGCGGTGATAATTTTCAAACATTCCACACCAATGCGATGAATGAGCACGATTTGCATTTTGTTTCATACCGAGTGCATGATTTGCCATGTAAGTTTATAACGAGCATGAATGAGCAATCTGATAAATCTGTAATCACATGGACGGTTCGAACAGAGGAAGATAGCGATCTTAGTTATGCAAATGCCGACCAGATTACTTTTGAAGGATATGATCCATCCAAACCGGTGACATGAAGAATGAAATAGTTACCACTTTACAAATCCTCTCATCGCTTAAAGAGATTGCTGCGGAGGATTGGGACAGATGCGCAAACGCTATTGCGCCAAATTCCTCATCTTGTACCTTAACTAACTCTTTTAATCCTTTTTTATCTTACCGCTTTTTATCTTCATTGGAGGATTCTGGTTGCGCAGTTAAGGAAACAGGCTGGATGGCCCAACATCTGGTGCTTTCCCGTGCTGAGGATGGAAAAGAGCCGGAAATATGCGGTCTGGTTCCCTGTTATTTGAAAAACCACAGTCAGGGCGAATATGTATTTGATCAGGGTTGGGCTGATGCTTTTGAGCGGGCCGGTGGTCAATATTACCCCAAATTACAGAGCAGCATTCCCTTTACCCCGGCAAACGGCAGACGTTTGCTTGTTCCTTTTGATGACAGGGCAGATGAAAACCGGCAAATTTTGGCCAGTGGGTTAAGGCAGGTTTGCGAACAATTGCAGGTATCGTCGGCACACCTAACATTTATTGAAAAGA
>JALSIJ010000043.1 GCA_026981655.1 Rhizobiaceae bacterium
GCCAGGGCATCGAATAATGTTTGCCGTAAAGTTCTAGCGTTCGTTCCCGCACCACATTGACATCGCGTTGGTGCGGGCCGAAACGACGAATATCCACTGGCCATAAATCGGTGGAGGATTCCCCGCCGACAATCCATTCGGCCAGTGCTTTGCCTGCCCCGCCGCCAGAGGCGATGCCAAAGGCATTGAAACCTGCGCCGACAAAAAAACCATCTACTTCCGGTGCTTCACCGAGGATGAAATTACCATCCGGGGTAAAGGATTCAGGCCCGTTTACCAGATCTTTGATGCCGGTTTTTTCCAGTGCTGGCACCCGTTGCAGACATTGGGTAATCGCCGGTTCAAAATGATCCCAATTGCTTTCCAGCAAGGTAAAGTTAAAGCCCTTGGGTATGCCGTCTACGGCCCAGGCAATGGGGTTTGGTTCATAAACCCCTGCTACCAGCCCGCCGACCTCTTCCTTGAAATAAATACGGCGATCCGGGTCGCGAATTGTTGGCATGTTACGATCGAGGCCTTCCACCTGTTCGGTGACCATATATTGGTGCTCAACCGAAACCAGCGGCACATTCACACCGGCCATAGCGCCAATCTCGCGTGCCCATTGGCCCCCACAATTGACCACAAATTCAGCGGAAATATCCCCCTGCTCGGTTGAAATACCGCAGGCGCGGCCGTCCTTGACCGTAATGCCGGTGACCTTGCAATCCTCGATGATTTTAACCCCGGTCTTGCGCGCACCGATGGCCAGCGCCTGGGTAATGTCTGATGGATTTGCCTGCCCATCACTGGGCATATAACACCCGCCAACCACATCGGAGCTGTCCATAATCGGCCAAAGAGCCTGGCATTCCAGTGGGGTGAGAATATCCATATCAAGGCCAAAGCTACGCGCCGTTGTTGCCTGACGTTTATAATCGGTCAGTCGTTCATGATTGCAGGCAAGCCGTAGACAACCGCTCATTTTCCAACCCGTGGCCTGTCCAGTCTCTTGTTCCAGCCGGTCATAAAGTTCGACTGAATATTTCAGCAATTGGGTAACATTGGCGTTTGAGCGCAATTGTCCCACAAGGCCGGCCGCATGAAAGGTTGACCCGCTGGTGAGTTTGCCACTTTCAAGTAACACAACGTCTTTCCAGCCCAGTTCGGCCAGGTGGTAGGCGGTGGAACAACCAATAATGCCACCACCGATAATAACAACGCGGGCATGGGAGGGAATTGAGCTGGTCATTTAATGTCCTTCAAATATGCAATTTTTAAAATGCGCAAGGATGCGCCAAATAGGTGAGTTTCTGAAATAGGGTCAGGGTGAAGCAACTATCCAATCCCCAATTCGCGTTTTCTTTTATTGCTCCAGGCGCCAATAAGCCGGTCGACGATGATCGCGATCAGTGCGATTGCCAGACCCGCCACAATGCCCCGGCCAATATCCGCTTTGGTCAGCGCGATATAGACCTCTTGTCCAAGGTCGCGGGTTCCAACAAGGGCGGTGATTACCAGCATGCTCAAGGCCATCATGATGGTCTGGTTGATGCCCAGCATGATTTCCGGCAAAGCTAGGGGCATCTGCACTTTCCACAGGATTTGGCGTTTGGTGCAGCCGGTGGCAATGGCGGCCTCAATCAGGTGTGGTGGCACATTTCTAATGCCGTGATCGGTATAACGAATGGCCGGCACCACCGCATAGGCGATAACCGCCAACATGGCGGCGAAGTCCCCGACCCGAAAAAGCATGACCACCGGCATTAAATAAACAAAACTTGGCAGGGTTTGCAGCGTGTCGATGACAACCTGAACAATCCTGTGCAAGTTTTCATTGCGGGAGGCGGCAACGCCAATTGGAATGCCGATCATACAGGCGATTATTACCGATAAGCCGCAAAGATAGATGGTAATCATCGCCTTGGGCCAAAGGCCAACCGTTGCAATGAAAATAGCGGAAAGGCCCGCAAGCATAGCCAGCCGCCAGCCGCCAAGCCGCGCACCTGCTATCGAAACCCCAATAACAACCGCAACCCACGGCAGGCTAAGCAAAAACCGCTTTGTCGGTATCATAATATTGAGCAGTAGGAAATTTTTGACCGCATCAAGTTCGTCGAAATAGTTGATGTTGATATATCTCACCACATCGCCCCAAAAAGAGCCGGTGGAAACCTGCCATTCTTCCGGAAAGATCTGAACCGCCGGAACCACAAGCCCCAGCAACCATGTGGTAATTGCGATGCCCGCTGAGGCCAGTAAATAGGGATGCTTTTGCAACAGGCTTTGCGATGTTAAAATTTGCGCCGGTTGCGGCTGGTTTGCAAAAGCCTGGCTCAGCCGATCTAGCGCAATTGCAAGCAAAGTAATGGCAACACCTGCCTCAATGCCTTCACCGATTTTTAACCGCCGAAGCGCGTTCAGCACATCGAAGCCAAGGCCACCGGCACCAATCATCGAAGCGATGATCACCATGTTGAGTGACAGCATAACGACCTGATTGACCCCGACCATAATAGCCGGTTTTGCCGTCGGCAATTGAACCTTCATCAAGAGCTGCCGCGATGAGCACCCGGCCATTTTGCCAAATTCCACGATCTCATCGGGCACTTTTTGCAAGGCCAATATTGTGATGCGCACCATTGGTGGCATGGCATAGATGATGGTTGCGATCATTGCCGATACCGGGCCAAAACCAAACAGGATCAACACCGGCACCAGATAGGCAAAAACCGGCACGGTTTGCATCAGGTCAAGTATCGGCGAAAGCGCCTGATTAAAGTGCGCGGAGCGATGCGCCTGAATGCCCAGCAACAGCCCGCCAAATACACCAAGCGGAACGGAAATTACGATGGAGGAAAGTGTGGTCATGGCGCTGTCCCATTGGCCAAAGGCCGCCAGATATAGAAAGCAAGCGCCAACCAGCAGGGAGAGGTTACGGCCACCCACTTTCCAGCCCATCAGCATGACAATACCAATGACCCCAACCCACGGCAGGCGCGGGAAAATTTCAATCGCACCGCTGCCTTGTCCTTTTAAAAATCCACTGGAAAGCAGGCTTTTCGCTACCCAATAGGGCTGCTCGATAATCCATGAGAAAAAGCGGGTGGCTTCGCGAAAAGTAAACAGGCCAAAATCGAGGCTGTTCATCAGCCATTTCATGAAATCACTGATCCAGAAACGCAAAGGCCATGTCCATGCGCGTGGATATTTAAACAGCCAGGGAAAGCTATCTTTCAGCAGATAGCAAAGCAAGGTAAACGCCAGCAGACCGGCCCAAATAGCCCACCACCGTTGTGCGGTGCTGCTGCTGCTTGCGGTGCTATGTCGTGTGGCGTTCACAACATTAATTCCTGATCAAGCAGAACTGAAAGCACAGACTGACGGGAAATTTCCCCGACAATTTCCTCGCCGTTCTTTACGCAATAGGGCGCATTGCTGTGGACAAGCTTTGCGGCCAAATCTTCAATTTTGGTGGTAATTTGCACGCTACCGGCAAAACTTGAAGCCTTGGGCCTGGTCATAATCGCACCGGCGGTTAATACCTTGGCGCGCGGAATACCGCTGGTGAATTCCTCCACATAACTATCCGCCGGGTGCAGCAATAATTCTTCTGCGGTGCCAATTTGAATGATCTTGCCATCCTTCATAATAGCAATGCGGTCGGCGAGCCGGATTGCCTCGTCAAAATCATGGGTAATGAATACGATTGTTTTGTGCAGCACGCTTTGAAGCCGCAGGAATTCTTCCTGCATTTCGCGACGGATTAACGGGTCAAGGGCTGAAAATGGCTCATCAAGAAACCAGATTTCCGGTTCCACGCAGAGCGAGCGGGCAATACCGACCCTTTGTTGCTGGCCGCCTGAAAGTTCGCGCGGGAAATAGTTTTCTCGTCCCTTTAAACCGACAAGCTCAATCATCTCATTGGCACGCATTTCGCGCATTTCGCGTGATATACCCTGAATTTCCAGCGGAAAAGCGACATTGCCCAGAACGCTTAAATGCGGCAGCAGGGCAAAGTGTTGAAACACCATGCCCATCTTGTGACGGCGATATTCAATCAGTTCTTTCTCATCAGCTTTTAGAATATCCTGACCCTGAAAAAGTACTTCACCCGCAGTTGGCTCGATCAGCCTTGTCATGCAGCGCACAAGCGTGGATTTGCCGGAGCCCGATAGTCCCATAATGACAAAAATTTCGCCTTCAAAAATATCGAGATTGGCATCACGCACAGCGCCAATCATGCCGGATGACGCAAGTTCTTCGTCACTGGGTTGAGGGTTATCCGTAAGAAAGGCAGAAGGATTGTCGCCGAATATTTTCCAAACAGATTTGCAACCAAGTTTAACGGGCCGCTCATTGGGTTGCGGGGAGGCGTTCACGCATCGCTCCTGAATATTCAAGTGAGTTGGTGTCGGGCCAAGCCATAATTGCAATCTTGCCCGGCAGATTTGTCATTTTGTGCAAACGGGCCGAAATTTTCCGGCCCGCATTATTAAAGCACTCTATTGGATCCATGCTTTCCAACGAGCTTCATTCTTGCTCATCCAACCGGCAACCACATCTTCAAGTTTTTTGCCATCAAGGTCGATTGCAGCAATCATCTTGCCCATCTCATCATTGTCGATTTTGAAATTGCGCACTGCTTTGTAAGCGCCCGGCCATTTCTCCTCGCCGCCCTTCCAGCCGACTTTCTTGATCCAGCCAAAGGGCTTGCCGCAGTCATATTTCATGTCTTTGTTGATGCCCCAGGATGCATCATTATAGCATTCCGGCGTATATTCGGGAAATTCCACCCATTCGCCATCAAACTTTGCAACCGCCCAATGGGGCGCATAAACCCAAAGCAAAATCGGTGCTTTGCGCTGATAGGCTGATTCAAGTTCTGCAAACAATGCCGCATCGGTTCCCGCATGAACGACTTCGAAATCAAGTCCAAGCGCTTCCGCCCGCTCATCATCAAAACCACCCCACGTAACCGGGCCGCCGAGATAACGTCCCTTGGGAGCCGTTTCCGGAACGGAGAATACTTCGGCGCATTTGTTCAACGCTTTCCAGTCCGGCAGGCCGGGGCATTTTTCCTTCATGTAACTTGGATACCACCACTCTTCCTTGGCATCCATTCCGGTCTCGCCAAGATCAACAGTCTTGCCGGTTTTCAGCGACGCATCCATCGCATCCTTGCCTGTAGTTTCCCACATTTCCATAGCAATATGCAGATCGCCGGTCTCAAGTCCGGCAAATTGTGCGATATAATCGGCCTGAACATATTCAATGTTGAACCCGGCCTTTTTCAAGACTTCTCCCATGATATGAGTGGTTACATATTGGCCGGTCCAGTCGTGAATAGTCAGTTTAATCGGGTCACTCGACTGCGCTGAGGCCTGCCCGGCCATCAGGCTCATCATGGCCGCAGCCACCGTCGATTTGATAATGTTTTTGTAATTCATGAAATTCTCTCCCGTTGGTTTTTGATTACTGGCTTGGTGCTCTTGGTGGCGCAGGCGGCGTAATCAACCACCTGAATTTTTGGCAAATATCAGGGTATAATTTGCATATTGTCAAGAAAAACCACATAAATTGTATGAATTATGTGGTATTTTGTGGAATATTGTTCTCGGGCAAGTATTTGAAATTTGGGAAGTACAAAAATGTATGCAAGCCGCAGGCAGTCTGAAATCCTAAATACGGTACAAAATCTGGGTTCCTGCTCGATTAGTGAGTTGGCCAGTTCCATTGGTGTTTCTGATGAAACCATCCGTCGTAATCTCAAGCCTTTGTCTGACCGTGGATTGGTTTTGCGGGTGCATGGCGGGGTGACCTTGCCGGACGCATTGCATGAAGCGCCGTTCCAAAAGCGTATTCAGGAAAATGCCGAAGCCAAGCGGCAAATTGCTAAGGCGGTGGCCGAAGAAATTCAGGATGGCGACACGCTGATCCTTGATTGCGGCTCGACCACAACCTATGTGGCGCGCGCATTAAGGGTGCGTAAAAACCTGATGGTCGTCACCAACTCTGCCGAAGTGGCGCGCACCCTGGCGACCAATGAAAGCAATCGCGTCTTTATGGCTGGTGGCGAATTGCGCCCCGATGATACGGCATCCCTCGGCGCGTCAGCGTTGGAATTTGTGCGCCAGTTCAAAGTGCGGCATGCCATAATTACCGTTGGCGGCATTACCAGCGATGGCGGCTTGATGGTTTTTCACCCCGAGGAGGCGGAATTTTCTCGGGCAATTATTGGTTGCGCGGAAAAAGTAATTGTTGCCGCCGATCACTCGAAGTTTCAGGGGCAGGGGCTGGTGCGGGTATGCGGTCTTGCCAGCGTTGACATGCTTATAACAGACCGTACTATACCTAATGGTATGTTTAGAAATCAAGATTTTGGAAATCTCAGTATCAAGATTTCTTAGAGTTTTTATTCACCAGCGCACTCAATATTTTGTCGGCACGTTCCGATAAGGTTTCATCACCTGCGGGTAGCCCCAAACGACCTATCTTTTGCTGCCAGTTGGTCGTCGCTTTCGACATGGAATTATCCAGTCCCAACTGCTCAACGGTCAATGCAACTTCGCGCATTTCAGCGGCCCGGCGCGGACCGTGCACCATCATCCGCTCCAGCATATAACTTGCCCGCTCATGCCAACCAAAACCCGGATATGTTTTCTCCAATGTGTCCAAAACGATATTCTCAACACCTGCCTTACGGCCTGAAAGTACACATTCGGCAACGATTGCCTCCAGCCCTTTCATCACAATGGAGCGGATCATTTTAATTGATGATGCGCGCCCGATTTCAGCACCCATTAGTTCAGCCCCCATGTCCATTTGGGTAAGAAAGGCAAGTGCAGCATTGCCATTTGGCCCGGAAACCAGCAGGGGCGCCCTGTGCAATTTCGGATAAACCGGAGCCATGATGGCAACATCGAGATAAATGCCACCGGCGGCGGTAATAATCTTTGATGCGGCTTTTTTGGTATCCGGTGCGCATGAATTACAATCAAAGTAATAGCAGTTCTTGGCGATGTATTGGGCCGCATTTTCAGCCGCAATCAGCGCCTGATCAGCTGTTACCAGCGAAAATATACCGTCTGCATCCCGAATACATGCGCCTAAATCTCCAGCGCCTGAAATGCCGGATCTTGCATAAATGGCTGTTTGCGAGGCTGTGAGATCAGGATCAAGGCTTTTAATGTCAAAGGCAGCAAACTGGCAGGAGATATTAGAGGACCAGCCTTGATGAAAAGCCTGCGCCGCTTCGCCAAAACCGATCAGGGCAATGTTTTCAGGATCTTTCAGGTGCATATTGTCGATCATTTGTTCACAAGGTCCCCGGCCTTTTGCAGCAGGTCCAAAAACAGCGATTGGTTCCTGGTCGGGACCCAGCTCTTTCGAACCGTGGTGCCGATATTTCTTGACGTTTGCCCCATGTCGAATTTGAGGCAATCAAGCAATCCGATTTCAATCTCATGGGCAATTTGGTGCGATGATATGATGGTCAGCCGGTCACTGCCAAGCAACAGGCCGCGGATCAGCACCAGCGAACTCGCCTCAATCACATTAGATGGCTCCAACCCACTGGATTTTGCAAACATATCATTATAGCAATCTCGTGTGGGCGTTGCCTCGCGTGGTACGATCCACGGATAGTTCGCCAGGTCTGCCAGTGCCAGATTTCTCTTTGAAAATAGAGGATGATCGGCGCGTGCTGCAATCGCCAGTGTGTCTGAAAACAGTTTTTTCTGAACGATATCGTCAATCGGAATTGGCTCGCGCAAGGCTCCAACCAACAGGTCGATTTCACCATGCCGAAGCCCATGCAACAAATCGCTATAGGGGCCATCAATGACGTTTACATCAATGTTCGGCTTCTGCGCCATCAGTGCATTAATGGCCTGTGGCAGCACAAATGTGCGGGCCAGCGGCATGGTTCCAACAACAATGCGACCAACTTCACGCCCGCGCCAGTTTTCTATTTCCTCCAAGCCCTGATCTAGCTCGTTAAATGCCAGTTTGGCACTTTTAGCCAGCAAATTGGCAGCCCGGGTAAGCTCGATTCCTTGACTGGTTTTTTTATATAGTGCCAACCCGCAGAGCCGTTCAAGGTCGCGCGCCGCCCGGTGCAGCGAGGGTTGGGAAATGTCCATTAAACGTGCAGCAAGCGAAAAATTACCGGCAATGGAAATCGCCAGAAGCGAGTTTAATTGCGCTGATGTAATCAGTTGGTCGAACTTGCCAAACCCCTTGGTTTTTTGGCCCAGGGCAGCATTGTTTGCAAGGCTTGCCCCTTCAAATATATAGTCCAGAGCGCGGATCACCCGGCTTAAAAACAATTCACCGGCTTTTGTCGGAAACATTCCATTGGCCTGTCGGTCGAACAGGCTGGCGCCGACAATTAATTCCAGTTTTGCGATTGCCTGGGTAATCGCCGGTTGAGATAAATGCACATGTTGAGCAGCAGCACTGATGCTGTTATGATCAGCGACCTGTCTGAAGGCTCTTAAGTGTCTTAAGTTGAAATTGTTTTTGCGCAATGCACGCACCAATCGTCACAAGGATCCCCATATCTCCAAACTATCGCACACCCGACAGACAGATCAAAGCGGGAGTTTGGTGCGGGGGGGCTTTTATCTCAAGACTTCAAATTATCCAGTTTGGTTTTACCCAGAATTTTGAGCAGAATATTCCGACCTGTTCTCAATACCGGGTAGAGTATCCGCGACAGGGTTTTTGATCTGAATACTTGATAATTGAGGGTATTGAAAAGCCCGGATCGGGTGCTTAACAGCGCCAATGAATGAATTGCATCAGCGCCATGATAAATTTTGTCACCAATTTTTAGAACAAAGCCCTCGTCCATATCAATGCCGAGTGCATTGATCTCCCGCATGATTGGCGGGTTATCCCGAGCGTTCAAAATCGTCATGCTGCCGGCGGCTTCTCTGATGCTCAGCACCTGGCAATAATTGCGGCAAACCGGACAATCATGATCATAAACAAGTGTTATGTTCGGCTGGGTCATGATTTGTAGTCAACGATACCTGTATATTCATTGCCGCAAACCTTGCCAGAATATCTGAAACTGTCTTTCTGTTGCCATCTGATTTCGGTCACAGAATGATTGATCAGTTTGGTCCTGATTGGGTCGCGCCTAAATTCGCGCTCCTTGATAGTAAAACGCAGGTCGACATTTTCCAGATGCGGATTGTCTTTCAAGAATATCAGCAATGATGCCTCGCTAATTGGCCGGCATCTAAATGAATAGCGGTAATTAGCGGAGCGAAAACCTTTGCTTGTATAGGTTTTCCTGGATATTTTTTCAGTCTTGGAGCGGATGTCGTATAACCTTAAGCTGGCCCTGTTGGAGGGCTTTGTATACATGCCATACCCGCCCAGTTTCCAAGGGTTTATGAGATCCTGTGAA
The DNA here is from genome assembly GCA_026981655.1 of Rhizobiaceae bacterium. GTDB lineage: Bacteria > Pseudomonadota > Alphaproteobacteria > Rhizobiales > Rhizobiaceae > SZUA-100. The sequence continues at coordinate 9,401 of JALSIJ010000043.1, forward strand.
ACAAGGTTCATGTGGTAGACAATCCACGACGTATGGACTGTCAGAAGCGATATAATGACATAGTGTTTGCCAGAAAGTTTTTTCAGGCTTGCAAGATAATTACCGGAAGACATGTTCTACAAACTCCCCAATACCATGAAGGTCAACCACCAACAAAACCACGCAAATGCTAAACAAACGATATGACATACCAACTCTAAAGGCTATGCAAAGTAGAGCGATGTTTAAAACCTGAAAGTTCATTTCGTCCGCATACAGCCCCGCACCCAGTAGAAAGCTGATCTCAACAAACAAAAACAGCAAAGAACGCACGCCTGCCAGTAACAGGATGCCGACTAGAAATTGCCATCCCATTATGAAGATACCAATGAAGCGGTGCCAGCCACAGGGAACTTGCAATGTTGCATCGGTGCACAAGAACTGAAACATCCGCTCAGTGGGGCTGCCGTAATAGCTTAAATAGGCGATATATGAGCCATCCCAATAGGTGCCTGCCAGAACTTTTTGTGCAAATGCCGCCAACATCACAACACCAAGTGTGATGCGCAAATAATTGGCGTAAAGCGGGTCGTCCCAGAATTTCGAAAATAGCAGAGCAACAGGAATGGCCCAAACAGCCAGCCAGCTATGGTTGGCCAGGGTTGCCCAATTTGTATAAACCGTGGGCGCCAGCAGCAGGGCAAACAGTAAAATCGCAATGCGACTGTATTTTTCGAATAATACAAACGGCAGCGTTGCCGCCATGCCAGCCAACATAATAAGCGGTTCATAGCCCTGATCGAAATTATATTTTGCCAATTTGGTGGATTTTTCAAAGACCACCGACATCATGGCGGTCATCAACGCCAGGCGAACAAACTTACCGTTCGAATCCTGCGTTGTTGCTACTCCAGATGGCCAAAAAAAGTCGGTAATCTTGGGTGCGATTGCTGCTTGGAAAGTCATTGAACCTCTTGGGTGAATGCTATTATGGTTTTCAGCTTTAGCATATAGTAGATTACAATTTGCTGAATATATAATTAAGCCGTTCACCATTTACATCCATTAAAATCATTCGTATACAAATGAACTGAATGGCGCAGGACAGAGTACCTACGAGGAAACAATCTGTGCTGCATATTGTGGAGGAACGCATGCGCAAACAACTCGATATTCAATTAAGTTCAAAAACAATAAGTGTGCGAGAACTTGATGGAATGGAAATTGCCCATGCGGGCCGCTATCTGATTGCCAAAAAACTGCTTGAAGAAGGGGTCGCCAGTGTCGACCCCATGTCGGCTGATAATCCGCTGATATTTTCAGCCGGCCCCTTTGCCGGTACGAATTTTTCCAACGCCAACCGCTTGAGTGTTGGCTGCAAAAGCCCACTGACAGGCGGTATAAAAGAAGCAAACAGCGGCGGAACATTTGCCTTTGCTATGGGGCAGCTCGAAATTGTCGGCATCACCTTTTATGGTGCGCTTGAAGAATGGGGCGTAATTTACATCCCAAAGGATGGCCCGATCCGCTTTGAAGATGCTTCAGATTATTTAGGTCTTGGGAATTTCGAATGTGCTGAACTTTTGCACCGGAAATATGGTGATAAAACCTCTCTGGCCATCTGCGGTCCGGTTGGTGAATATCTGGGGCTGCTTGCGGGTATTGCTTTTTCCGATACGGAAAATCGCCCGTCTCGGTTTGCCGCCCGTGGTGGCGTTGGCGCCGTTATGGGCATGAAGAAAATCAAAGCGGTGGTTATTGAAAAGCACAAGATGCCAACTTTTCAAGACCGCAAGAAAATTATGGTAGCGGTTAAGGATTATGGCAAAAAACTGGATGAGTCGGTCGCCGTTCAAGCGCTCAAAACAACCGGTACAGCAATGGTAGCCGATCTCACCAATCATCTTGGCGCATTGCCGGTGAATAATTTTTCTGCAGGCCAATTAACCAGTGGAAGTGATGCTGATCCTTTAAAAATGGGCGGTGATTATATTCGCGAACTCAACCTCTCGCGACGTGGTGATACAAGTCATGCCTGTATGCCCGGCTGCCTGATTAAATGCAGCAATGTTTATAATGATGAAGATGGCAATGAAATTGTCTCGCCGCTGGAATATGAAACCATTGGCCTGCTTGGCACGAATTGCGGTTTGAGCGACCCCGATGAATTGGCATATCTAAACGCAACCGCCAACGATCTTGGGGTTGATTCTATCGAGCTTGGGGCGACAATCGGCGTTTTGATGGAGGCAGGCGAAGCCGAATTTGGCGATCTCGATTTCATGCGCCAATGTCTTGAGGATATTAAGGCAGGCAATGAGCGCGGCAAATTTTTGGCCCAGGGAACAGCGCGCGTTGGCGACGAATTGGGCGTTGCGCGTGTTCCAGTGATCAAAAAACAGGCGATCAGTGCCTATGATCCGCGTGTGATCGAGGTTACCGGCATTTCAATGATGTTAACCGCGCAAGGGGCTGACCACACCACCGGCAATGCGCCTTCTTTCAAATGTGATGATAAATCCATTCGCCAACTGGTGGCCGAAAGTCTGAAAATGCAGATCGGCAGCGCTATCGCAGATTCATTTGGCATTTGTGTTTTTGGCCGCACTGTGACCGATGTAAATCTTCAACTGATTGCAGAGGCGATAAATAACGGATTTGGTACTAGCATTGATGCGGCATTCATCAAAAATATTGGTTTGGAAACGCTGAAACTGGAAGCAGAATTTAACAAACAGGCGGGCTTTGGCACCGAAGATGATGAACTGCCTGAATTTTTTATCAAAGAAGCGCTTCCGCCAACCGGAAAGTTTGCCAGATTGCAAAGTGCCGAAATTAATCAGATCATGAGAGAATTGATCAATGAAGGAGCAGGCCTCTAAATGCAGCAGCCGGTTACAAAGCCTGAGAAAATCCGCTGCGATGCCTGTCCAGTCATGTGTTATATTGCCGATGGGCGTTCCGGTGCTTGTGATCGCTATGCGAATGAGGCTGGGCAATTGGTTCGCCTTGATCCGCTAACAATTTTGCAGCGCCGGGTGGATGCGGGTGGCGAACTGGTTCCTTTTCTCGATGATGAACGAGAATGGGACGGCGACATAATGGCCTCCAATTCCATGTTTGTTACCGCCGTGGGCGCCGGCACAACCTATCCAGATTACAAACCGGCACCTTTTATAGTTTCAAGCCAGATTGACGGCGTTGATATGGTGACCGTGGTGACCGAAGGGATTTTCAGCTATTGCGGCGCAAAGATAAAAATTGATACGGATCGGCATTTGGGCCCGGAACGCAATCTGGTTCGCGCCAATGGAGAACCCGTTGGCCATGTGACAACCGGCGAATATGGCTCGCAAATGCTTTCCCTTGGCGGCGTTCACCACTTAACAGGCGGCGGCAAAAAAGAGGGTCGTGTCACCTGTGCCACTTTACTGACGCTGTGCAATGGCGAGGCCGCAGAACTGACGATTGATGAGGGGTCGACCATCATTGTTGAGGCTAACAAGCCACCAATTATAAATGGTATTGAAGAAGAGCGTATGCGGGTCGGCTGTGGCTCGGCAACCGTTGGTATGTTTGCCTCCCAGTGGAATGGTCTGGTCGATGAGGTTGTGGTTGTTGATGATCATATCACCGGCGTGATGTCTGAACATCAGGCAGGCAAGGTGATAGGCTGGCAACCAAGCGGCATTAAAATCAAGGGGCGGCGCTCAACCCCCGGCCGCTATTTTCAGGTGGCTGAACCCGGCACCGGCTGGGGCGGCACCGATCTTACCGATCCGTTGGCAATTCTGGGTGATTTCAACGCAAAATTTGCAAGAATCGGTCAATCGCTGTTGATGGTATCCACCACCGGCGAGCAATTTGCTTATTTTGAACTGGATGAAAACCTGCGGCCGGTGGAAATGGAAATTCCACAGCGCTTAAAACCCTCGATTGTCCGCATTGAAGAAAACTGCGAACCGGCGCTTTGTTCCGTGTTATTTATGGGGGGGGCTGGGGGGTCGCTGCGTGCCGGGGTGACTGAAAATCCGGTCAAACTCACCCGTTCAGTGCAGCAGGCGATTACCCGGGTTACCTGCGGTGGCGCACCTGCCTATCGCTGGCCCGGTGGCGGCATTACGGTGATGTCCGATGTTTCTCGGATGCCGAATAATTCCTTTGGCTATGTGCCAACTCCGGCGCTTGTGGCGCCGATTGAATTTACCGTTCGCCTTGAAGATTACGAGGCGCTTGGTGGCCATATGGATCATATTATGCCGCTGAATGAAGCGGTGAAAGGCATGACCGGCCCGCAAAATGACCATATTCTTAAAGGCCAGCGCAAAGTTCATCCAAGTGCTGAAAACCCCTGGCCGGTGGAGTTGGACTGATGGGTGAAATGTTTAAAGATCGCCCGCAGATTAACTGGTTGCCCGACGGCCAGCGCCTGCAAATGCGCCATGGACCGATTGATCTCATCGTTTCGGCTGAGGGGCAAGGGCAAAAACAGGCCTATCATCAGGCGGCACGTGCTTTCGAAGGCCTGCTGGGAGAGTTGGCTGGTGAGCTGGATTTATTACGAACCGCAATCGGCGGTAATACCGCGCGGCCAAGGGGGGCAGTGGCTGAAAACATGTGGCAGGCGGCCAAGCAAGTTGGCGCAGGACTATTTGTAACGCCGATGATTGCGGTCGCCGGTGCAGTTGCTGATCATGTTTTGATGGCCATGTGCGATGGCACAAATTTGACACGTGCCTATGTGAACAATGGCGGCGATATTGCTCTTTATCTCGCCAACGGCAAGCAATTTGAGGTGGGCGTTTGTGCTATCCCGGAAATCGGTTCAATTGCCTCAAAAGTTACAATTCATTCAGATGATAATATCGGCGGCATCGCTACAAGCGGCTGGCGCGGTAGAAGCCATTCGCTCGGCATCGCCGATGCGGTTACCATATTGGCGAGTACCGCAGCCGAGGCCGATGTGGCGGCAACCCTTATCGCCAATGCGGTCGATTTACCCGGCCATGCGGCCATTTCCCGAAGGCCCGCCAATGAACTCTCACCAGACAGTGATTTGGGCGCAAGGCTTGTCACCACCGATGTTGCGCAGTTAAACTGTTTTGAGGTGCAAACGGCGATGGAAAATGGCCAAAAGTTGGCGCAAAAATTGCTCGATAAAGGGCTGATTGAAGCGGCTTTTATAGCGCTTCAATCCGAGACCATAAGCCTTTCGTGTAACGCTGAAATAAACCACCTTGCTGCCCGCCAATCAGCTGAAATGACCCGCTCATTTCATTCTAAAATGGAGCCTTTAAATGCCTGAAGTGATCGTTAGAAAAAGTTTTGTCACCATTGAAGAAATATTTCACGAAGGCGGGCCAATTGCTGAAAAGCCCCTGCGTCGCGGTGTTATTGCCTCGGTCATCAACAATCCATTTGCCGGGCGTTATGTCGAAGAAATTACTGGCTTCATTGAAGATTTAAAACCGCTTGGCATGAACATGGCGCAGCAATTGATCGCGGCACTTGGTGGCGATGCAAGCGTTGTCGAAGGCTATGGCAAGGCGGCGATTGTCGGCGAGGCTGGCGAAATTGAACACGGTGCACTTTGGCACGCGCCGGGCGGTTATTCGATGCGCGAAAACCTGCCAATGTCAAATGCAATTGTCCCCTCCACCAAAAAAGTTGGCGGGCCGGGCACCCGTATTGACGTGCCTGTCACCCATGCCAATGCTTCTTATGTGCGCTCGCATTTCGATGCGATAGAGGTGGGTATTTCCGATGCGCCAAAGGCTAATGAAATGTTGGTTATTCTGGTTATGACCACCGGTCCCCGGGTGCACAATCGGGCAGGCGGGTTGGCCGTTGAAGATGTCAAAGGGGAAGATGGCCTGCGCTAGGGTCAGGACTCATTAATTTAATTCAATTCTGTTTGAATAGAAGTATTCGAATGAAAGGAATTAAAGCGCAAGGACAGGTTGGTGCCTTTTCGAGCATTTATAGCTTTCAGGCGTGTGCTTCCTTTCAAACCCTTGGGCGCAGTTAATTTGATCGCTGAATACGTCGTAATATCTTGAAAATATTGATATTGTCCGCGATATTCCTTCTGTTCAGCAATCAAATTACCGAGCGCAGAATGGATGAAATTAATGGGTCCTGACCCTAGGCTGCTATGCAAAATATCGAAATTCCAGGAATTGGAGAAATGTCCATGAAAATTCGCAAAATTGTCACGACCGTTGAAAATACATTCATTGAAATTGGCAGGGAAATAAATCCGCCAACCAGAAGGGCGGCGGCTATCGCGGTGATTGAAAACCCCTTTGCCGGTTCCTATCAGGATAATCTTGATGAGTTGATGGCAATTGGTGAAGAACTTGGCGGGCTGTTGGGGCAAAAATGCGTTGAGGCACTGGGTATTGAACCCTCAGATGCCCAAAGCTATGGCAAGGCGGCTATGGTAGGCGAAAATGGCGAGTTGGAACATGCGGCGGCCATTCTGCACCCCAAACTTGGAAAGCCGCTTCGGGCGGCTGTTGAAAAGGGTGCCGCCCTTGTGCCGTCGTCAAAAAAAATGGGCTCGATGGGCCAACCGCTCGATGTTCCATTGGGCCACAAAGACGCCGCCTATGTGCGCTCGCATTTTGATGCAATGGAAGTGCGCTTGCATGATGCCCCGCGCGCCAATGAAATTATGGTGGCGGTTGTGGTCACCGATTCCGGTCGCCCGCTGCCGCGCGTTGGTGGTCTTGAGCATAAGGATGCCGAAGGCAAGGATGGCCTGCGCTAGCGCACCGGTAGGGTAGCAGTTGAGAACGAATGATCACCGGCCAATAAAGCTTCGTTGACATTACTCAGTTCCTGCAATACCGTTTGTGTACGAATGAAAATAACCTGAATATCGGGCCATTGGAGGAAAATACCAATCTGATTGAGTTTTGAAGATTTGTTCCGGACGGGAGGATCATTTGGAATATGTCAAAAATGCCTGGTATGTGGCTGGCTGGTCCAGTGAGTTTGCAGACGCGCTTTGCAAAGTAACGATACTGGAAGAAAATATAGTAATGTTTCGCGCCTCAAACGGCGAAGTCATTGCAATGGAGGATCGCTGCCCGCACCGGCTTTTGCCTCTTTCCAAAGGCAAGCGCATTGGCGACACCATCCAGTGCGGATACCACGGAATGACCTTTGATTGTTCGGGTAAATGCGTGCGCATTCCAGGTCAGGACAATGTGCCAAAATCGGCCTATGTGGAAACCTATCCTATTCACGAACGCCATAACATTGTCTGGATATGGATGGGCGAAAAAGAGCTTGCCAATACCGATGATATATTCGATCTGCCCGAATTTACCGATCCTAAATGGCATGCCCATCAGGGTGAAGCCCTGCACCTTGAATCAAATTATCTCAATGTCGCGGAAAACCTGGTTGACCCGGCCCATGTGAGTTTTGTGCACCCGACAACCCTGGGCAATGCGTCGAGCGAAAATGTGCCGGTTCATGTGAGTACAAAGGGAAAGGCGATTGTTGCCTGGCGCTGGATACGAGATTCTGAACCTATCGGTTTTTTCCAGAATTTTGGCGGTTTTACCGGCAATGTCGACCGCTGGCACTATTACTATTTGCACCTGCCTTGTACCGCCGTAATTGATTTTGGCAGCGCGGATACAAAACTGAACTTGCCGGAAGATGAGCGCGACAAGGGCGTGCGCATTTTCGCCCTGCATTTCATGACCCCGGTGCGCTCCGATTATACCATTGATCGCTGGATGCACCTGCGCAATACCGCCATTGGTGATGATGAGGCGTCCAAAAAAATGGATGCCATGTTCAAGGTCGCCTTTGCAGAGGATAAAGAGATTTTGGAGGCCGTTCAGCAAGAGGAGAACCGCCCGCAAAAACGTCGGCCCATTCGTATCGCGATTGATAAAGGGCCGAATGTTTACCGCAAAAGAATTCGTGATCTGGTCGAGGCTGAACGAACGCAAGATTTAGGCGAGCCAATCGCGCCAACCTTTGTGCACCACGAATAAAATACGTCAATTTTAACAGGAGGAAAATATGAAACCTAAAAACACGATACTGGCCGCCGCTGCAGCATTTGCAATTGGGCTTTCGTCGATCTCTGCATTTGCTGCAGGTGACACAATTATAATTGGCGAGATTAATCATTACAAACGGATGGCATCATTTACCGCGCCCTATAAGAACGGCATTGAGCTGGCTTTGGATGAAATCAATGGTGCTGGCGGCGTGCTTGGAAAGCCGCTCGAATTCATTTACCGCGATGATCAGGGAAAACCCGGCGAAGCGATTAAAATTGCAGAGGAGCTGATGACCCGCAACGGCGCGGTGATGTTGACCGGCACAATTTTCAGCCATGTGGGGCTGGCGATTTCTTCATTTGCTGCTGAGAAGAAATATCTCTATCTGGCCGCAGAGCCGCTTGCCGATGCATTGGTCTGGGCAAAGGGCAATAAATACACATTCCGCCTTCGTGCATCGACTTTTATGCAGGCATCCATGCTGGCTGAGGTGGCAGCAAAAACCGATGCGATTAAATATGCAACCATTGCCCCTAACTATGCCTATGGCAAGGATGCGGTAGCAGCCTTTAAAAAGGCATTGAAAGCCCTGAAGCCGGAAGTTGAGTTTGTCACCGAGCAATGGCCCGCTCTGTTTAAAATTGACGCGGGCGCTGAAGTGCAAGCAATTGAACGCGCCAAGCCCGATGCGATCTACAACGTGACCTTTGGCGGCGATCTGGCAAAATTTGTCCGTGAAGGCACCACACGTGGATTGTTTGAAGGCCGCAAGGTCTATGGCCTGTTGACCGGCGAGCCTGAATATCTCGATCCACTTAAGGACGAGGCACCGGTTGGCTGGGTTGTGACCGGTTATCCCTGGTATGATTTTAAGGACGGCCCAAACAAGGTGTTCGTTGATGCCTATCGTGCCAAATTTAATGAGCGTCCGGGCATTGGTTCGCTGGTTGGCTACATAACGGTCAAATCAATCGCCGCTGGTATCACAAAGGCCGGATCAACCGATACGGAAGCAATGGTTGCAGCATTCAAAGGCCTTGATGTGGATACCCCTATTGGAAAAATCAACTTCCGCAAACAGGATCACCAATCCACAATGGGGGCTTTTGTCGGTACGGTTGCGCTCAAAGATGGTAAAGGCATAATGGTCGACTGGAGCTTTAAGGATGGTGCGAATTATCTCCCTTCTGACGAGGAAGTCATGAAGCTGCGCCCTGCTTCAAAGTAAAATCTCTTGCAGGCCCGGATGATCGCTAGGCGATAAAATATCCGGGCCTCATTTTCTTTCTACATTGCCAAAAAGATAAGTAATTATGGGTTTGATCTTCGCACAATTATTGACGGGGCTTGCCAATGCGGCAACCTTGTTTCTTGTGGCTTCCGGGCTATCATTGATCTTTGGTGTTACCCGTATTGTAAATTTCGCCCATGGTTCATTTTATATGCTGGGGGCATTTATCGGCTATTCGTTGATGCAGGTCCTGCCGGGAATGTTTGGCTTTTGGAGTTCGGTATTGCTGGCAGGCCTTGCCGTTGGGGTGATCGGTGTTATCGTTGAGATGTTGGTTTTGAGGCCTGTTTATAAGGCCCCTGAATTGTTTCAACTGGTGGCGACCTTCGGGGTTATTTTAGTCATTCAGGATTTAGCTTTGTTAACCTGGGGCCCGGATGATGTGCTGGGACCCCGTGCGCCCGGGCTAAAAGGAATTGTTCGCATAATGGGTGAACCGGTTCCCAAATATGATCTGGCATTAATAGCAATCACACCTTTTGTGCTTTTCATTCTTTGGTATCTGATTTCCAAAACCCGCATTGGTATTTTGGTGCGCGCCGCCACGCAAGACCGCGAAATGGTGGGCGCGCTGGGGGTCAATCAGGCATGGCTTTTTACCGGTGTGTTCTTTCTGGGCGCAACGCTTGCTGGCCTTGGTGGTGCCATTCAATTGCCCAAGGGCGGTGCAGATCTGTTGATGGATTTCAACATTTTGGCGGCAATTTTTGTGGTGGTGGTGATAGGTGGCATGGGCTCTCTGCCCGGCGCCTATGTGGCGGCTGTACTCATCTCAGTGCTTAATGTTTTTGGCGTCACCTATATTCCACAAAGCACGTTGGTTTTGATGTTTGTGGTGATGGCCATTGTCCTGCTGATCAAGCCCTATGGTCTTTTTGGCCGTGAAGAGGTGGCAGGCGAACACGGTCAGGTGGGCGAACCCGAGCGCCCGATAAAACCTGCAGGAACACGCGGGCGCGTCATTGTCGGTGGCCTGCTTGTTATATTGGCTATGGTGCCATTTTTTGGGTCAAATTTCGCACAGGTTCTCATTACCGACATCATTATTTTTGCCCTGTTTGCCGCCAGCCTGCATTTTATTTTGGGGCTTGGTGGGCTGGTTTCTTTCGGTCATGCCGCATTTTTTGGCAGCGGCGCCTATGTGGCTGCACTTTTGGTCAGTCACGCAGAATCACCGATGGAAATTGCCTTTTTGCTGGCTCCTCTGGGCGCGGGCGGTGCGGCCATCATCATTGGTTGGCTTTGCATGCGCTTAACCGGCGTATATTTCGCCATGTTAACGCTGGCCTTTGCACAATTGATCTGGTCGCTGGTTTATCAATGGGGAGAGTTTACCGGTGGCGATGACGGTCTGGTTGATATTTGGCCAGCCGCATGGCTGAATGGCACAACCCCCTATTACTATTTCACTCTTTTGTTTGGTATTGGCGGCATATTGCTTTTGCGCCATGTGGCCCATACCCCATTTGGCTACGCGCTGCGCGCATCGAGAGATTCTGTGCGGCAGGCGGAGGCAACCGGCATTAATACCAAGCGTATTCAATGGGCAGCCTTTGCCTTTGCCGGTGCGGTTGCAGGTCTTTCCGGTGCACTATTTGTGTTTTCCAAAGGTAGCGTATTCCCAACAGAACTGGAACTGGCCAAATCCTTTGATGCATTGATTGTGATATTTTTGGGCGGTGTAAAAACTCTGGCCGGCGGTGTTGTCGGTGGGGCTTCGCTGGAATTTGCCAAGGATTTCATCACCCGGTTTGAATATTGGCGATTGCTGCTCGGATTGCTGATTATCTTTGTGGTTATTCTGGCACCGGAAGGCATTGTCGGGGCATCGCGCAAGCTTGGCGAGCGTTTTGGGTTTGTCGATGACGGGGAGGGTCGCAGATGAGCGATGTTCTCGAGGTTAAAAACCTTTCCAAATCATTCGGTGGCATTCAGGCGGTCAAGGATGTGAGCTTTTCCGTCAAAAAAGGCGAGCTGCTGGCCATGATTGGCCCCAACGGAGCGGGGAAGTCTACCTGTTTCAACATGTTGATGGGGCAGTTAAAACCAACCAAAGGCGAAGTTTATTTCGAAGGTCAAAATCTGATTGGCCGACCGACCCGGGAAATCTGGCGCATGGGCATTGGTCGCACATTCCAGATTACTGGCACTTATACCTCCATGACCGTGGTTGAAAATGTGCAAATGGCGCTGATTTCACATCATCGGCGCACCATGTCAATTCTTCCCTATGCCCATAAAATGTATAAGCCGAAAGCTATGGAATTGCTTGAACTGGTCGGCATGCAGGACCAGGCCGAGCGCCATTGTGCCATTCTTGCCTATGGCGATTTAAAACGGCTCGAGCTGGCGATTGCCCTTTGCCATGATCCCTCGCTTTTGTTGATGGATGAGCCAACCGCCGGGATGGCCCCAACCGAGCGCATCAAACTCATGCAGTTAACCGCCGATATTGTGAAGAATAAAAATATCAGCGTGTTATTCACCGAGCATGATATGGACGTGGTCTTTGCCCATTCGCACCGCATTATGGTGCTCAATCGGGGGGAGCTTATGGCCAATGGATCGGCTGATGAAATTCGCAATGACCCCCGTGTGCAAGAGGTTTATCTGGGTGGTGGCAGTCTGTTTGAAGAGGCGGAAATTCAGGCATGATCAAGGTCAATAATATTAATAGCTTCTATGGCAAGGCGCATATTCTCAATGATCTGAGTTTTGATATTGCCAGTGGTGAAGTGGTTGCAATGCTCGGGCGTAATGGTGCGGGAAAAACCACTACGATGAAATCCATTATGCAACTGGTGCGGCCAAAAACCGGAACGGTGTCTTTCAAAGAGCTTGAAGTTTCGCGCATGGCCCCCCATCAGGTCGCCAAGCTGGGGCTTGGATATGTGCCGGAAGAGCGCCGCATTTTTACCGATTTGACCATTTTGGAAAACCTTGAAGTGGGTCGCCAGCCACCGCGCAAAGATGCACCCGAATGGAGCGTTGATATTCTATTTGAATTGTTTCCCAATCTGCATGAAAGGCGCAATAATCGCGGCAAGACCTTGTCGGGTGGCGAGCAGCAGATGTTGACCATTGCGCGGACTTTAATGGGCAATCCGCTTTGCCTTTTGCTGGATGAGCCATCTGAGGGCATTGCGCCGGTTATTGTTGAGCAGATGGCCAAGACCATACTTGAACTAAAAAAGCAGGGTTTGACGGTTTTATTATCGGAACAAAATCTGCATTTTGCCCGCATGGTTGCTGATCGGGCGATTATCATCGAAGGTGGCGAGAAGCGCTTTGACGATACATTCGCTCGGCTGGAAGCCCAGCCGGAGATCATGGAAGCCTATCTGTCGGTTTAGCCTGAGATCGAATCCCGCGAAATTAGTTTAATCCGGCTACGCCTCAAGCACACTTGGAAGCCTTGTGACAACTCAAATTGCACGTTGAGCTCGGATGTGATCCGGGGGAAGCGCAAAATTTGAGTAACTAGAAAGCCAAATTTTCGCCAAAGGATAAAGTTCTTTAAGCCCGTTACATCTCAACCACGCTTGGAAGCCTTGTGGCTGGTGGCGTGTTGCGGCTACGGTGCGAGCACACAACGCCGTCGATAATTGTCATGCCAACACCGGGCAGATTGCCCTGATGAATGCTCTCAAGCATGTCCTTGCCCGGAGCATGCTGAGCCCGGTCGATTATGATGAAATCCGCTGATTTTCCAACTTCGATAATGCCGCTGTCAAGTTCGCGCATACGGGCCGTATTGCCTGTCGCAAAGCAGAATGCGATTTCCGGTGGAATATCGCCTAGGCTGGAAAGCATGGCAATCATGCGCAATATACCAAGCGGTTGCACGCCGGAACCGGCGGGCGAATCAGTGCCAAGAATAACCCGTTCCGCCTGTTTGATTTCAAACGCCGTTCGCATGGCCAAAAGGCCTGCGCGCTCATTACCGTTATGGACAATTTCAATGCCGCGGTTACAGCTTTCGCAAAGGCAGGTAATTTGATCGTCGGGCAGTGCCGTATGGCCGCCATTGATATGGCCAATAATGTCGGCATCGGCTTCCAGCACAATGTCCTTGTCAATTAGTCCGGAACCGGGAATAGACGGCCCGCCCGTATGAATGGTAGACTGGATGCCATATTTGCGCGCCCATTTAACCATCTGCGCGGCAGTCTCGCCGGTCTTGACCGAGCCAAGGCCAACCTCGCCAAGAAGTTTTACCCCGGCATCAGCAAGGTCTTTAAAATCATGCTCTTCCATACCCTCTTCAAGCACCGGCGCACCAGCCAGCATTTTAACCCCCGATGGCCTGAAATTTTCATACCAGCGCTGCGAGGCGATCGCCATCGCTTTTAAACCAACAATGTCTTTGGGTCGTCCAGGCGCGTGAACTTCACCGGCCGAAATCATTGTGGTAACCCCGCCATGCAAACAGGAATCAATCCAGTTAATCTGCTGTTGGCGCGGTGTATAATCGCCAATAACCGGGTGCACATGGCTGTCGATCAGACCAGGCGAAAGCCATGTGTCATTGGCGTCAATTATGGTTATGGCCTGCTCGGTGTCGAGATCTTTTTCATAACCAATATCGGTAATTTTACCATCAATCGCAATTACGCAATTGCCGTCGATAAGCGGATCTTCCAGCTTGCCGGATAATATCTGGGCAATGTTTTTAATAACAAGTTTCTGCGTGCTTCCAGCCATAATAATATCCTTTTTTACTTTCAGAGCGATTGATTGATTTGGCATTGTTCAAAAAAATCAAAGGCTAACAGGGGGCGTAAACCTACCTTTTGTCTCACGGGCAGGCTGTTTGCGATACATATCATTTGCATGCTAATGATACCGATAGGATTTGCAATAATCAATTTTGATATAGGCTGGGATCAGCCAAAATATTAGGAATCTTTTGCCCGGAAAGGCATTTCATTTTGAGTGATGACCAAGATTTAGAATATCGGCTGGATGATCAGGTCGGCTATATTTTACGCCGGGTTTACCAGCGTCACACGGGCATTTTTGCCAAATTAATGCCGGAAGATTTAACCCCGACCCGATTTGCCGCAATGGTAAAACTTCTGGAGCTTGGAACGCTTTCGCAAAACGAACTTGGTCGTCAAACTTCGATGGATATAGCCACCATCAAAGGTGTGGTTGACCGGCTAAAGGCGCGGAATTTTGCCAAAAGCCAGCGTGACCCGAAAGACGGCCGCCGCCAAATGATCAGCCTTACCAGCGAAGGCAAGGCAGTGGTAGAAAACGCGCTGCCATTTGCAAAAAATGTGACGGAAAAGACCATCGCAAATCTTTCACCGGAGGAGCGTATTCAGCTTATCGGACTATTGAAAAAACTCTGCTGAAATCAGGCCGGTTTCATTGTCTTTTGGATTGAATATATCTGGGAGTTAGGATTTTCCGCGATCGGGTGACGAGTCCTATTTATCCCTTGATGGCTTCCTCATACCAGTTGATCAGCAATTTGCGTTCTTCTTCTTCCACTTCGGTAATATTGGCCGGTGGCATGGCATGGGTGCGGCCCGCCTGTAGATAAATCCCCTTCGCATGGCGGGCAATTTGGCGGTCTGTTTCAAGCATTACACCTTTTGGTGGGGCAATCATCCCTTCCCAAAGTGGCTCAGCCGCATGGCACATTGAGCATTTTCCCTGAATGGTGTCACGCACATCTTCAAAGCTCGCAAGGGTGGTAAGGCGTTGTTCCGAAGTGCTGAGCACCGCTTCCTCGTCCTCGTCAATCGAAAGTGGCGCAAAGGTGGAAAGCCAGATGATCACCATGAAAATAGCGGCTGAGGCAAACCATGTCCAGATAGGATTGCCGGTGCGGGCGTGTTTGGAGTTGAAGTAATGACGGATCAACACACCGATTAAAAACACCAGCGATGCGATCACCCAGTTATATTGGGTGGCAAAAACCAGCGGATAATGGTTCGACATCATCAGAAAAATTACCGGCAGGGTGAGGTAGTTGTTATGGGTCGACCGCTGTTTGGCAATAACTCCATATTTCGGGTCTGGCTTGTTGCCTGCAATAAGATCAGCCACCACGATTTTTTGATTTGGAATGATAATGAAGATCACATTGGCCGACATAATGGTCGCGGTAATAATGCCGAGATGCAGCATCGCCGCACGCCCGGTGAATACTTGCGTATAGCCCCAGCCCATGGCGATCAGGATAAAGAACAGCAATATCATAAGGTTGGTAGAATTTTTACCAAGCGGAGATTTGCAAAGGTTGTCGTAAAATATCCAGCCAAGGCCAATAGAGGCGAGCGAAATAGCGATGCCGGTCATGCTGGAAATCTCAAGCACATGCGCATCGACCAGATAAAGCTCGGCCCCGCCATAATAAACCAGAGCCAGCAGGGCAAAGCCTGAAAGCCAGGTGGCATAGGATTCCCATTTAAACCATGTCAGATGTTCAGGCATTTGAGCCGGTGCCACCAGATATTTCTGGATGTGGTAAAAGCCGCCGCCGTGTACCTGCCATTCTTCGCCATAGGCGCCCTCCGGCAGGTTTTTGTTTTTGCGAAGGCCGAGATCCAGCGCGACAAAGTAAAATGATGAACCAATCCAGGCAATCGCGGTAATGATATGAAACCAGCGCGCCGCCAAACTCAGCCAATCCCAAACTATAGTGAATTCAAACATCCATGCTCTCCCGTTTGCGCCAGCTTGACAGAAAATTCAATAACCATAAAGATTGCAAAAATTCAAAGACTTTCAAAATAAACAAGAAAATAAGGGTGCCCGTGTCTTACATACGCAATTTAAGGACATTTATCCGTGTCTATGATCTGGGCAGCATGTCTGCGGCCGGGCGTGATTTGCGTGTTTCAGCCGCCGTTGTCAGCAGCAGAATTTCGGAGCTGGAAAAACATTTGCGGGTAAGGCTGTTTAATCGAACCACCCGCAGCCTGCGCCCAACCGAGCACGGGAAGACATTTTATCCCGGTGCCACAAAAATTCTGGATACGATTGAGGAAATTGAAAGCGGTATCGAAGAAATAACCGCCAAACCCAAGGGGTCGATTTTTATATCCGCTCCTCTCGGGTTGGGTAAAATACTGATTGCGCCGCTGGTGCCTGATTTTAAGAAGAAATACCCTGACATCAATATTCGCCTTCGCCTTTCTGATCGCAAGGTGGATATTACCAATGAGGGGCTGGATGCCGCCTTTGTGCTTGGCGGCTTGTCTGATTCCGAACTTAAGGTGCGAAAAACCTGCGAATTTGAGCGCGTACTTTGTGCATCACCCGGATATCTGAATAGTTTTGGAAACCCCGCAGATGGTGCGGCTCTTTTATCTGATAATCATAATTGTCTGATGTTGAGATTTCCTGGATCAAGTGAATATTTTTGGAGCTTGATGGTAGATGGTAAGGAGAAACGATACGAGTTTTCCAGCGCGCTTGAATCCGATGATGGCGATGTTTTAACCGCCTGGGCTTTGAGCGGAAATGGGATAATCAACAAGCCGATATTTGAGATTAGGCAGCATCTGGATTCAGGTGCTCTTGTGCCTGTTGCAAAACGAACCCCGCCAACAACTTTGCCCTTCTCATGCATCTATCCGCATAAGCGCTTGCAGGATATGAAGGTTCGCTTGTTTATCGATTTTGCAATAGACGCGATAAGGGAAAAGGTCGCTTGATTTCGACACCTTGGCTTCCTTAAGGTTCTTCAAATCTTATTTGAAAATTTTTCTTTTAAATTCAGTAGAATAGACAAAATTCAGTACCATTCGAAATAGCCCGGTCAACGTGAAAACCGGTGGCCCTAATCCAGCATTAACGAAAGAGCCGTCATATGAGAAAACCTACATATTATGCGCCGAAGGGCGGTTTGCCGGCGCAGTCCGAATTGCTGACTGGACGTGCTATTTTCACCGAAGCCTATGCGGTTATTCCCAAGGGCGTTATGAGCGATATTGTCACCAGCAATCTGCCCAATTGGCATAAAACCCGCGCCTGGATATTGGCCCGGCCGTTAAGCGGGTTTGCCGAAACATTTTCGCAAACCATTGTTGAAATCGCCCCCGGCGGTGGAAGCGAAAAGCCTGAGCCGGATGAGAGCGCCGAATGTGTGCTGTTTGTTCTTGAAGGTGAATTGAGCCTGCAGATTGAGGAAAACAACCACCAGATGGAAGCAGGTGGCTATGCCTATTTGCCACCGGCGAGCGTTTGGAAGCTGGCAAATAACAGTACCCAACCGGTGCGGCTGCAATGGATCAGAAAATCTTATGAGCAGGTGGAAGGTTATGACCAACCCGAACCATTTGTTACCAGCGATCAGGCGGTCACACCTGTTCCAATGCCGGATACCGAGGGCAAATGGGCAACCAGCCGCTTTGTTGACCCGCAAGATATGCGCCATGACATGCACGTTAATATCGTCACCTTTGAACCGGGCGGGCTGATCCCGTTTGAAGAAACCCATGTGATGGAACATGGAATTTACGTGTTGGAAGGCAAAGCGATTTACCGCCTGAATCAGGATTGGGTGGAAGTGGAGGCCGGTGATTTCATGTGGCTGCGCGCTTTTTGTCCGCAGGCCTGCTATGCGGGTGGGGCCGGAAAGTTTCGATATATGCTCTATAAAAATGTAAACCGGCATATGAGTTTGAGCCTTGGTTAGGGCTTGGACACTATTGGGAATGCGGCTGCATAAGGTTAAAAACATGTTGGGCAGATTGCAAGATTGGCGGCGTGTGGCAACCCAATACGACCGGTGTTCAAACGTCCCCATTAAGAGATGACCGGCTCTAGTTTGTTATTTTAATCGCATTTGGAAAGAACAATTGTTTTCCCTTCAATTTATAGGATGCAATAGCCGCTTGGCCATTCTCACCGGTCAGCCAGTCAATAAACGTCTGGCCAAGCTTTGCTTTTACATGCGGGTGTTTTTTTGGGTTGACCAGCATAATGCCATATTGATTGAACAGCAGCGGGTCGCCCTCATTCAGGATTTTTAAATTCCCTTTGTTTTTAAAGGCGATCCAAGTTGCCCTGTCAGTGAGAGTGTAAGCCTCCATACCGGCAGCAATATTCAATGTAGCACCCATGCCCGATCCAGTTTCGCGATACCAGCTGCCACTGTGATTTGCGATGTCCACCTTAGCCTTTTCCCACAACTGGAGTTCTTTTTTGTTGGTGCCCGAATCATCCCCGCGCGATGCGAAGGCAGATTTAGACGAAGCAATTTTTTGGAGTGCTAATATAGCATTACCGATACCGACCAGTTTTGCCGGGTCGTCTTTGGGACCTACAATAACAAAGTCATTATACATCACGTCATATCGCTTGACGCCATATCCGTCTCGGACGAATTTTATTTCAGCGGGCTTTGCATGCACCAGCAAAACATCCCCATCACCGTTGCGGCCGTTTTTAAGCGCTTGCCCTGTTCCAACTGCTACGACATTGACGGTAATACCTGTCTCGGCCCTGAACTGTGGCAATATGAAATCAAACAATCCTGAATTTTGGGTGGAGGTTGTAGATTGAACAATGATTGTATTTTCTTCAGCGATCGCCGCGGGTGATATAAACAAAATCATGGTGGCAGCAACTCCTGCAAGCCAGCACCGTAATAAATTAGTTTTCATTGTTCAAAACTCCCCGAATTGACAGGCTTTTAATTTGAGTATCAATAATTCTTGCAATAGATTTAAATCTTTGCCTTGTCTGCTTTTTTATAGGCAACCTGTTGCTCAGGTGTTGAATCAAGTTGGTGCTGATCTTTCCAGGTCTCATATGGCATGCCGTAAATGGTCTCGCGCGCCAGATCATAATCCATTGTGTGTCCGTTTTCGATTGCCGCTTTCTTATACCATTTGGCCAGACAATTGCGGCAGAATCCGGCCAAAATCATCAGGTCAATATTTTGAACATCAGTACGCTTTTGTAAATGTTCTATGAGGCTTCGGAATGCCGCAGCCTCAAGTTCGGTTTTTTGTTGCTTATTCATTACAACTCCATTTTTGTTTGCTCTGGTACACGTCCATCCAGATAGGCTTGAGCTTCGATCGTCCCAGGGTCCAGAAAAAAATCTTCAGACGGCTTATGCGCTAAAATTCTACCACTATGTATGAAAATTACATCGCTACCAATGCGCTTTGCCTGTCTCACATCATGGGTGATAAAGATGACTTTAGTACCCTTGGCGGATACTTCATCAACCATTTTTTCTACGATATTTGTTGAAGCCGGATCAAGGCTGGCTGTCGCTTCATCCAATAACAGGATTTTCGGATTGACCACAAGCGCCCTGGCCATTGCCAATCGTTGCTG